>CBFGSN010000034.1:0-21712 GCA_965651435.1 uncultured bacterium
TGGTCGTTCTTATAGATAGTGACAGCGCATCCGCCGCAGAAGTTACCGCACGCGTTCTGCAGATCGAAAAACGCGCAAAGATAGTTGGCGACGTAAGTGCCGGTATGGTAATGACGAGCGTCGTGGGCACGATGTCCAATCAACGCGGCGTTCCGGGTTATCAAACGTTCTCTTTTTATGGGCTTAGCGTCACCGTCGGCGACCTGATAATGTCGGACGGCAAGCGCCTGGAAAAATCGGGCGTACTGCCGGATTATCCTGTCGGGCCAACCGCGATGGCCCTGATAACGAACACCGATCCTGTTTTGGCATACGCGGCAATGCTTTTAGGTGTAGATATTGCTCCGGAGAAAGCCGGCGAGTTCAAGTTTTTGCCGCGAAAGACTGAACGCGAAGACGACGAAGATGAAGAGGACGAAAGTTAATGGCCGCGCTGTCTAGAGTTTACCTGCGAGTGTGATTCCGGCGACGACGCCGATAAAACCCGTGATAACGCTTAGGAAAAAGTAGCCGAAGGCGATCAGATAAGCACCGTCTTTGACTAGGCCGTAGAGTTCCAGCTCAAACGTCGAAAATGTCGTAAATGCTCCGAGAAAGCCGACAAGCGCCGCCATTCTGAAATTCTCACCGACGTTCATTTTGTCCGTTAGAACGATCAGAAGAAAGCCGATCAGGAACGACCCCGAAATGTTAATGAAGAACGTTGGCAGCGGAAATTTTTCGAACACCCTGGAAAGCGGCGAAATATTGACCAAATAGCGTGCGACCGCCCCGGCGGCTCCGCCGGCACCTATCGACAATATCTTGTAAAACGTATCCACGACGTAATTATACGACCTTTTGCCGGAAATCTTTCATTTGCGCTCACGTTCCCGTGCAAGTTAAACTCAAAGTTTATGGCCGAATCGATACTTTTCAGCAAAAATTCCGACCGCGAAACTCGCTACCGCGAGATCGCTCCGCAGATCGAAGCACTGCTCGAAGGCGAAACGGACCTTATCGCCAATCTTGCCAATGTTGCGGCTGTGTTAAAAGAAGTCTTCGATTTCTTTTGGGTCGGTTTTTATCTGAAAAAAGACGGACAGTTAGTTTTGGGGCCGTTTCAAGGGCCGCTCGCGTGCACCCGAATAAACTTTGACGCGGGCGTTTGCGGTCACGCCTTTTCGACCAAACGCGTCGTTGTCGTGCCGGATGTGAATGAATTTCCCGGACATATCGCGTGCGCGTCGGCATCACGGTCAGAGATAGTTTTGCCGATCTTTGACGGCGACGGCGAACCTTACGCGGTGCTCGATGTGGACAGCGACATTCCCGGAGATTTTTCGGAGATCGACGCCGAAGGTTTGGCGCTGATCACGAAGATGCTCGAGCGTTTCGGTTGACCGCGAAGATAGAAAGGTTTTTATGATCGAATATCCGTTTTGGGTTTGGGGAACATTTTTCGGCATCGTGCTGGCGGCGTTGTTCGTCGATATCGGCATCGTAAACAGGCGTTCGCACGCTCCGAGCCGCAAGGAAACGCTTATCTGGAGTGCCGTCTGGATATCGCTCGCGTTGGCGTTCAATGCGTTCGTTTATTCGCAATTCGGCGCACAAAAGGCCAAGGAATTCCTGACCGGATACATTATCGAACTGTCGCTTTCGATCGACAATCTGTTCGTTTTTCTCCTGATCTTCGGTTACTTCGGCGTACCGAAAAAATATCAGCACCGCGTTCTGTTCTGGGGCATCTTCATGGCTCTGGTTCTGCGGATGCTGATGATCTTCGCGGGTGCCGAACTCGTTGAGAGTTTTCACTGGGTATTATATTTATTTGGGGCCTTTCTGATCTACACGGGCATAAAAATGTTCGGTGAGGACGACGCCTTTGACCCGGAAGACAGTGCTATCGTCCGCATGGCAACGAAGTTCGTCCGTATTTCAAAAAATTACGAAGGTGACAAATTTTTTATAATCGACGCGGGCAAACGCACGGGAACGATGCTTCTGCTGGTGCTGATCGTTATAAACGTCGCCGATCTCGTCTTCGCGATAGATTCCATTCCGGCTATCTTTGGCATAACGACCGATAAATTCATCGTGTATACGTCGAATATCTTTGCGATACTCGGGCTTCGGACGTTCTTTTTCCTGCTTGTCGATATGGCCGAAAAATTCCATTTTCTGAAGTACGGATTGGCGTTCGTGCTCAGCTTTATCGGCGTAAAAATGTTGTTGCCACTCGCGGCCGAAGCCGTCATAATGGGATTTGGGAACGATCCGAGTTCCGGGCCTATTTCGTTTTTACAAAGATTCTTACATCACGACTTCGAACAGGCGGTGATAAACATCTCGCTCGGCGTCGTCGTCGGCGCGATCTTGGTGTCGATAGTTCTATCACTCGCTTTCCCTCAGGGATCGGATGACACGAACACTGCTTCTTAAGATTCACGGTGGAACAAAAGTATAAAAAGATCTACGTTGAATGGTGGAAGATCCAGAAGAGCACGCTCTGGGGTCTTGGCATCTTCATATTGATCTGCGCCGCCGTTATCGGGTTTCTTTGGTATGCGACGCAAAACCATTGGTTCGATCAACACGGGACGACCGAAATTCCGGTAAACGCCGCCCGCATAATGTCTTACGAAGGCGAAGTCCGCATTACGCGGGCTGCGACGCGTGAAACCATTGTCGTAACAAAAGAAACATATATCGCCGCGGGCGATACGATACAAACGCAAGCCGATGGACGTGCCACGGTTCAGATGCTTGACGGTTCGGTTTATACGGTTCGGCCAAATAGTACGGTCGTAGTTCGCGACAATTCTTCGATCTTCGGCGGAGTGAATGTCCGCGTCGCGCTCGATGACGGGCAGTTGAATGTTCGCACCGAAACACAGCCGGAGAATACGGAGAACGTCGTCGAAATGCTCGATTCCGAAACGAAGCTGCGTTCCGAAACGGACGCCAGTTTTAATACCGAATCCGGAACCGGTGAAATTCGAATCAGCCGCGGAAGCGTCGAAACCTCGATCGGCGGGGTGAGTTCGACGATATCCGAAAATCAATATGCCGCGATCAACGAAAATAAGTTGACGGCGAAAGAGGCTCTTTTGAAACCGCCGACGCAGAAGCTTCCTGCGAACCAGTCACAGATAGAAGCACCTAATGAGAGAGGTGTGAGCCTGAATTTCACGTGGGACGACACCAGCCCGCTTTCTGCCGGCCGTTATCAGATACAGGTCGCGCGTTCGCCTTATTTTTCGACAGATACTATCTTGATCGACCGTCCGAATCTGCAAAGTCGGACGCAGCGGCTTTCGGGACTGACACCGGGTAATTATTATTGGCGGTTGAAAACGACGGGCCGCTCCGGCCAGATCAGCGAATGGAGCGAGCCCTGGAAGTTCACGATAGTAAAACGCGATTCCAGCACTTCGATCACGGCTGATGATTGGAATGTCGAACGAGTTGGCGGAAACATCTTTATCCTTTCGGGAAAGACGCAGCCCGGGCTTCTGGTGCGTTCGCAGGGCCGCGAAGTGTTCGCCGGCGGCGACGGCAGTTTTCGGCTTCAGGTATCGACGCCGCTTTCGGAGATCGCCGTCGAATTTGTGAATGACCGCGGCGGGCGAACCGGTTATGTTCTCTCACTACGGAACGCAAGAGTGCTAAGGAGATTTTGATTTGGGTGCGGGACATTCACACGAACATTCGCGTTCGCCGCGAAGTATTTTCAAACTCAAGATCGCTCTCGGGCTAACGTTCATTTATATGCTCGCCGAAGCCGTCGGCGGGTGGTTCGCAAATTCGCTGGCGCTCGTCGCCGATGCCGGACATATGCTCACGGACGTTGCGGCACTTAGCCTGACGCTCTTTGCATTTTGGTTCGCATCGCGTCCCGCAACATCCAAGAAAACTTACGGATATTATCGGCTCGAGATCCTTGCTGCTTTCGTTAACGGCATCGCGCTCGTCATTCTTTCGCTGTGGATAATTTACGAAGCGTACGAACGATGGATGTCCGAACCGGAGATAAAAGGTACGCAAATGCTTGCGGTCGCCGCAGGCGGATTGATCGTTAATTTCATCGCACTGGTGCTGCTTCACGCGGACAGCAGCAAAAACCTGAATATGCGCGGCGCGTGGCTGCACATCGTCGGCGACCTGCTTGGATCGGTCGCGGCGATCATCGCGGGACTTGCGATCATATTTTTTGACTATGTTTGGGCGGATGCGGCAATGAGCGTCGTCATAAGCGTGATAATTATTGCGAGTTCATGGCGGCTTATCCTGAATTCGGTTAACGTGCTGCTCGAGGGCACGCCGGCGCACATAAATATGGAATCGCTTCAGAGCTCGCTGCTGCGGATGCCCGGCGTTACGGGCGTTCACGACCTGCATGTTTGGACGATCTCGTCCGGCATGGAAGCTCTTTCCGCGCACATCTCGCACGACCGGTCGCACGGACATTCCGAACTTCTTGCTGCGGTTCGCGATAAGCTTCATGACGAATTCGGCATCGACCATCTGACCATACAAATGGAAACCGCCGACCGCGAAACTGAGGCCGTCTATGTATGCGAAACCGGGACGCGGTGCTTTATCCCATCGAACGAGCATTCGGATAAAAGATAAAAATGACTGAGATCTTTTTAAAATACGGCAGGGGCGAACGCCCGTTCCGGTTCGACGAATCGCGGTTCGACATTCTGTCCGCGACCGAAGACAAACCGCCGCTTTCGGATATCGAGATAGGAGAACGCCTGGATTCGCCGATAGATTCGCCGCCGCTTGAGGACATCGTCAAACCGGGCGAAACGGTGCTTATTGTCGTTCCGGATGCGACACGCGAAGCTGCCGCAGGACAGATCGTAAACCTTTTGATCAGGCGGCTTATCGCAAACGGAACACAGCCGTTCGACATCGCGGCGATCTTTGCGACCGGAATTCACCGTGCCGTTTCTGCCGAAGAAAAGGAACAGATCCTAACCCCTTTCGTTGCTCAGCGAATAAAAACGCTCGACCACCGGCCGCGCGATCTGATGCAGATAGAACAATACGGAGAAACGGATGGCGGAATTCGTGTCGGATTGAACCGGGCTCTCAAAGAATACGACCGCGTTATAACGGTTGGCTCCGTTTCGTTTCATTATTTCGCCGGGTTCACAGGCGGACGGAAACTCATTTGCCCGGGTCTTGCGTCGTCAGCGACGATCGCGGCTACGCATAAGCTTGCATTCGACTGCGACACAAAGGACAGACGCCGCGGCGTCGGTCCGGCGATGCTTACCGGCAATGCCGTACACGAAGCATTTATGGAGATCGCCTCGATGGCCGCACCGGATCTTTCCGTCAATACGATCGTGGACGAACGCGGCGCCGCGACCGAAGTTTTTTGCGGAAACTGGATAACGTCTCATCGCGCCGCGTGCGAGTATTTTGACGCGGCCAACACCATAAACATAGACGAAAAGCGCGAGGTCGTCGTAGTTAGCTGCGGCGGACAGCCCTATGATGTAAATCTGATCCAAGCCCACAAGACACTGGATGCCGCGGCTAAGGCATGTCTGCCGGGTGGAACCATATTGATCTTTGCCGAATGCGAAGAAGGCCTCGGCCGCCGTGATCTTGAAGAATGGTTTGTCGGCGAAAGCGCGGCAATAGCCGATAGGCTCTGTGAAAGCTATAAGGTGAATGGCCAGACGGTATGGAGCATCGTCAGAAAAGCGGAGCAGTTCGATGTAAAGATGGCCGCCGCACTAAGCGACAGCCATCTTGAAATGCTCGGTATCGAAAGACTTACGGACGCAGAAAAAATTTTGAAAGGGAAAAGAGGCTACATAATTCCGAACGGTGCGAAGATCCGATTTAACATCTCGACGTGATCATTTACTCGAGAATGACCTTGCGATCCGGTCGGTTTCGTTTCTTATCGTTCGCAGCTTGTCCCGAGCCCCCGTGAACCGAAGCACGTAATATGTCGTGTCGTTTACCTTGAGGAAATAGAATCTGCCCGCCTGCGGACGGCCCGATCGAACAAATTCGAAATTAAACACGCTGCCCGGAAGCTTGCCGCGAAAGGTCTCATCCTTTCCCGTAACATAACCGGGATAGAACTGAAGTTTTGATTCTTCGTCGCGAATTATGTCAGCGAATTTATCGGTCGCGGATGCAGAAAGCTTACGCACTTCCAAGTGTGCCTCGCGGCGATCGTTGTAAACATACTCGACGTTCGGACTCGTTTTCGACGGTTTGACCGTCATTTTCCACGTAGCAGACGGAAGATCGAACGAATAGTCCACGTTCGCGTCACTGAAACTTTCCTGCGCGGAAACCGTTAGTGCCGTCAAAAAGACAAGGAACAACGAAAAAGCAATATTGATTCCGGTATTTTTGATTTTCATAATTTTCGGTTGAACCCTAAGTTTACAGCATTTTTGCCGCATTTGCTAAGTTTTGATGAAAGTCGGCGGACATTTGTTGCATACACAGGTGGCGGACCGAACAGCGAGGGAAAAAGTTTCGTCCAAAAGCAGAGCACCGGCATCTAAAAACCAGCGTTCCGGCGCCGCCGAAGGGAGCAGTTATGAAAGAACATCTCAGCGTAAAAGTCGCCTCAGTTTCACTAATTCTCGCCCTCATTTTCCCTTTCTTGTCGATAAATGCCGTAGCGATAACACCGGCCCCGCCGCTGACCGAAGATCAGAAAATACTGCATGTTTTGAATAGGCTCGGTTACGGCCCGCGGCCGGGCGATCTGGAAAGGGTGCGTTCGATAGGGCTGCAGAAATATATACACATGCAGCTAGATCCGGCATCGATCGATGACAACGATGCCGAGGCAAGGGTCAGTGACCTTGAGGTGTACGGTATGTCCACATCCGAGATCTTTGCGAAATATCCAAATCCCGGAGGCGTTAAACGTTATCTAGCAAGCGGAAAAAAAGCCGCAGGCAATAAAGTGGAACCGAACAAAGAGCCCACACAGGCCGATAAGAGGGCCGAGCAGAAACGGATCCGTGAGGTTTATCGCGAATACGGTTTGCGGCCGGCAAATCAGATCATCGCCCAGGTAAACGCGAACCGCGTCCGCCGTGCCGTTTATTCCGAGCGTCAGCTTCAGGAAGTAATGGTCGATTTTTGGCAGAATCACTTTAATGTTTACAAGGGCAAGGGAGCCGTTCGGTGGTACCTGCCGTCATACGAACGCGATGTGCTTCGCAAATATGCGCTCGGAAATTTCAAAGATCTGCTTATTGCAACAGCTCAGCATCCGGCGATGCTTTTCTTTCTGGACAATTTTCAATCCGTAGCGGAGACCGGCAGCGGCAACAACGCTCAAATCTCGAGAACGCAGAAGATGATCCGCAGCGGAAACGTTCCTCCTCGCGTTCGCGAACGGATCAAACGCAACCGAGGACTTACGGACGCGCAACTCGATCAGTTGATCGCAAGGGCGAAACAGAACGCGGACAAAGCGAAGAACCGGCCGAAACGCGGCATCAATGAAAACTATGCGCGTGAGATGATGGAGCTGCATACGCTGGGGGTTGACGGCGGCTACACGCAGAAAGATATTATCGAGGTTGCGAAAGCATTTACCGGATGGACGATCGCCGACCCGCGCGGTTACAGCGATCCGGTGTTCGCGAAAACTTCTGACAAAAAAAATGAGAAGAAGCTCAAAAGGATACGCAGGCTCGCCGGAGTTCCGGACGATTTAGACAGCGGCGAATTTTATTTTAACGCAAAGATACACGACGAATCCGTAAAAACCGTTCTAGGCCAAAAGGTGCACGAAGGAGGCATGAACGACGGCCTCAAAGTGATAGACATTTTGGTTTCGAACCCCGCGACGGCGAAATTCATTGCCCGCAAGCTCGCCGTAAAATTTGTCAGCGACAAGCCGAGTGAAGCTCTCGTAGGACGCGTAGCAAACGCGTTCAGCCGTTCTGAAGGAGATATAAAAGCAACCCTTTCGGCTCTGTTTGGCGATCCGGAATTCTTTGCTCCGGAAAATTACCGGGCAAAGATAAAAACCCCGTTCGAACTTGCTGTAAGCGCGGTCCGTGCTATCGATGCCGACACGAACGGCGGCCCGGCCTTCGCCGCGATGTTAAATAAACTGGGCGAAGTGCCGTTCGGATATCAGGCTCCGACGGGTTATCCCGATACGGCTGACGATTGGGTGAACACGGGAGCATTGCTGGAACGGCTGAACTACTCCGTGGCTCTTGCGAGTAATCGTATCCCCGGAACGCGTGCTGAACTTGATGAATTCGGCGGTACGAACAGTTCGGAAGTGCTGAACAAGACTATTGAAGGCATTTTGGGCGGCGAGATTTCCGCGAATACGCGTGCGCTGCTCGAAAAACAATTGACACAGCCTCTGCCCGTGGTCGAGGCGCCGACGGTTTCGGATGACGAAGATGAACTGGCGGAAATGCAGCCGCGAGATCGCGTGCGGAAACGCAGAACACAACTCCTGGCGCCAAGCGGCGATCCTGACACCTTTAAGGTTGTGAGTTTGGTTTTGGGAACTCCCGAATTTCAGCGGCAGTGATCAAAACAGATTTTGGTAAAGTTCGGTTAGACGTTTCAGATGGGCGTAGATACTGAAGTTCCCGGATGCAAATTGATACGCTTCTTCGGCAAGACGAACGCGCGTTTCATCATCTGAAAGCAGATCGATGATATTGCCGGTTAGAGCTTTTTCGTCGCGTATAGGAAAAACGCGAGCATATTTTCCGTTCGCCGTAGCTTCTAGGAGCGGTTCAATATCTGAAACTATCATCGGCACGCGCGCGAGCATTGCCTCAGACACGGCAACGGGAAGACCTTCGTGAAGCGAAGAAAAAACGAAGACCTCAAGCTCTGAGAGAATGTTGGGAACATCATTCCGTGAGCCCAGAAAATGCACGCGGTCGGTAAGGTTGTGTTCAATACAGAAATTCAGACAGTCAGCCATTTTGCCTTCGGCGCCGTTCTCAATACGGCCGGCAAAAACACAGTGGAGCCGTGGAAACTGCTCCAAAACGGCCGGCAGCGCGCGGCAGAACGTAAGTTGGTCTTTGCGTTCGTCGCGATAGAAATTGCCGATCATTCCGATCAGCCGGGCGTCCGGTGGAAGCCCTAACTCGCCGCGAATGGAACGCCCGGTCGGTCGTAATCTTGCCGGATCGGCACCGTTGTAAAGTAATTCGAAACCGTTTGTATTCAAATGGTCATGTTCGGAAAGCCATCGTTTCAGGCCGTTGCTCACAACAATGTTCAGATCCATTCGCGGTATCAAAAGACGAAGTGCGATACGGTTTCTTTTGTCCGGCACAAAGCCCTGAAAGCTTAAAACCTTTTTGACATTTTTTATTCCGCTTGCGGCCAGATAGATATGAGTTCCGTCAACCGCCTGAAAGCCGTGGACGATCTCTATGCCGCGGTCTTTTATGATCCGGCGAAGCTGCGACGCCATATAAAGATCGACGGGAAATTTTCGCGAAAGCCTTATCAATTCGACACCGGTTTCGGCGAACGCTCCTTCGAGAGCTCCGCCGCCCGCGGCAGTGACGGTTATCTGCAGGCCAAAGCGCGCCGCATTTCTACAGACGTCCAGCACCTGCATTTCGGCACCGCCGCGGCCGAGCGTATCGAGATGCATTAAAACTTTCATCGCTTTGTTCGCCGCGGTGTTTCGGCGGCAAGTATGACAAACCTCTCTTTTTGTGTTTTCATTTTCTTTTGAAGCTATTCCATGGGTGCCGCATCGGAAAACAGAATTTCGGACGTTTTTGTTCTGATACCGTCGTACAACCACGCGCCGTTCATACAGGATTGCATACGATCGGTGATCGGGCAAAAACAGCCGCCGCGAAAGCTGCTTGTGATAGACGATGGGTCGCGCGATGCGTCACCCGCAATTATCGAACGCGAACTCAAAGATTGTCCGTTCGATTCGGAGCTCATCGTACGCGAAAACCGCGGGCTTTGCTCCACGCTGAACCAGGGCTTTTCGATGTGCGGCAGTAAATATTTCGCCTATATCGGTTCGGACGATATTTGGCTTCCGGATTTTCTCTCCGAACGCGTCCGGCTTTTGGACCGGCGTGAAAATGCGGTTCTCGCCTACGGCCACGCGCTGTTCATTGACGGCGACGGCGCGGTCGTCGATTCGACCGATGAGCATGCCGAAAATTGGGCAAATTATCCGGACGGAGATGCATCGGAAATGCTGCTGAACGGGATCGCTCCGGTAAGTTCGACGGTTATGTATCGAAGCTCGGCTCTTGAAAACGTTACTTGGAACGAAGCATCGCGGCTCGAAGATTACGAAATGTATCTGAACCTGATGCAGCTCGGCGAATTTGCGTTTGACCCGCAGGTTCTTTCTGCATGGCGTCACCACGGCTATAATACGAGCGGCGACAAGATGTTGATGCTAAAAGAGGTTATCGAAGCGCAGAACCGGCATTTTCCGAAGTTCGGTGTCTCTGAAGAAGACCTTGCCGGGCGTCAGGTCGAATTGAAGTTTCATTATGCGCGCGATTTCCTGCGGCTGGGCGATAAACGGACGGCGTGGGATCTGGGAATTGCCAACCGCAAGGGCGCAAGCCCTGTCGAATTCATAAAATTCGTCTTGCGAATGGGAATTCCGATGCCTGTCGTCGAATTAAAACGGCGGGCGCGAAAACGCCGTCTTTCGAAAACGTCCGCGGAGCTTCGAACGAATTGAATAACAACACGTCACAAGTTACATACATTCGTCCCGCCAAGGCATGGGCCGCGGTAGATCTTCGCGAACTCTGGGCGTACCGCGAGCTTTTGTATTTTCTGACATGGCGCGACCTGAAGGTTCGCTATAAACAGGCGGCGATCGGTGTCGCCTGGGCGATACTGCAGCCGATAGTGACCACCGCGATCTTTACGGTCATTTTCAGTACGTTCGCGCGTTTCGAAACCGGCAGCGTTCCTTATCCGTTGTTCGCTCTTGCCGGATCGATGCTTTGGCTTTATGTTTATTCGACCGTTACGACGGCTAGCACCGGTTTCACGGGCAACACGAATCTGGTAACAAAAGTATATTTTCCGCGGATCATCGTTCCCCTCGCGGCCGCCGTCGCCGGCATTTTCGACCTGCTGATAAGCTTTGCGATACTCGTGATAATGATGGCGTATTTTAGGATCGGCGTGACGGCTAACGTGTTGCTCGTACCCGTATTCATTGCGGCAACTTTGGTTCTGACGGCGGCCGTCGGAACGCTGTTTTCGGCGTTGAATGTAAAATACCGCGACGTGAAATTCGTACTGCCGTTCGTTCTGCAGATATGGATGATCGCGTCGCCGATCTTTTATCCGGCGTCGCTTCTGCCGGAAAAATGGCGGTACGTTTTTGCGGTGAATCCGCTGGTCGGCGTGATCGAAGGCTTTCGAGCGGCCGTTTTCGGCGGAGAATTCGATGGGCGGCTGATCGCTGTTTCAGGTGTTTCACTCGTACTTATCGTGATCATCTCACTGGCTGTTTTTAAGAAGATGGAGGACGAATTCGCCGACCTGATCTAATGAAAGCAGTAACAGCAAACGACCTTTCGAAACGCTATTTTCTGGGCGGTGTCCGCGTAAATTCAGTTCGTGACGCCGTCGCGGGGCTTGCGCGCCGACGAGCGGACAAACGCGAAGAATTCTGGGCTCTTCGCGGCGTCGGGTTCGAGGTCAATGACGGCGAAACGCTCGGCATAATCGGCCGTAACGGCGCTGGAAAATCCACACTGCTGAAAATACTTTCGCGGATAACTAAACCGACGAAAGGCACGGCCGAAATTCGCGGACGCGTCGGCAGTTTGTTGGAGGTCGGAACCGGATTTCATAACGAACTGACAGGCCGCGAAAATATCTTTTTGAACGGCGCGATTCTCGGGATGAAGCGCGAAGAGATACGCACAAAATTTGACGAGATCGTCGAATTTTCCGAGATCGAAAAATTTCTGGATACGCCGGTCAAATATTATTCGAGCGGAATGTATATGCGGCTCGCGTTCTCAATTGCCGCGCACCTTGAACCCGAAGTCCTGATCGTTGACGAAGTCCTGGCCGTCGGCGACGCAGCCTTTCAAAAAAAATCGATCTCCAAAATGCGTTCGATCGGCGGATCGGGCCGAACGGTGCTGTTCGTTTCGCATGATATGAATGCCGTTTCGCGGTTATGCGAACGCGTTATTTGGCTGAAGGACGGCCGGATCGAATCGGACGGCGATGCGAACGCCGTCGTCGCAGAATATCTCCGCGAACAATCGCGAACCGGTGCCGAACGACGCTGGGAAGATCCCGCCGATGCTCCGGGGAACAATGTCGCGCGGCTTCGCGGCGTTCGGGTGTGCGATGCCGCGGGTCGAACGTCTTTTACAATGGACATACGTTCGCCGATAGTCGTCGAGATGACTTACGACGTGCTTACGGACGGAAAGATACTCGTTCCGAATCTGCACTTTTTTAACGATCAGGGCACGTGCATTTTTGTTTCGCACGATTGGAACGGCGGCTGGCGAAAACGGCCGCGGCCAAAAGGCAGGTATGTCAGCCGAATGACGATACCCGGAAATTTTTTGACCGAAGGGCCGGTGTCCGTCGGTGCCGCTTTGACGACATATGAACCGATCGATGTTCATTTTGTCGAATGGGATGCGGTAACGTTCAACGTAGTGGACAGCCCGGAGGGCGATTCGGCTCGCGGCGATTATGGCGGCGTCGTTCCCGGCGTCGTTCGTCCGGTGTTCGATTGGGAAACCGAAGCCGCAGGTTGATCTTCACGTTTCCGCAGATAGAAACATGCCTGATCGCCGAGCGAGCGGGCGTTCAGTTCGTCGGCTTCGCGTGTCCAATCTTCGATCTGTTTCGCCGAGAAAATACTTGATTCCGTCACTCCGCAAAATGAGCGCGGATCGTTCATTGGAATGTCCATCAGATATTGTTCACTGCCGAAAAACTGGAACGCTTCCGAATCGTAGCGAGTTTCGACGATGTCAAAACCGGCGGACGCGGCCATATCGCGAAATGTAGTTTCGGTATAAATGAACAAATGCCGCGGCGGGTCCAGCTGCACCCAATTTACGCCGTATTTCTGCCAGGCGTAGTTTTTCAGCGGTATTCGGATGACGGCCGTGCCGCCGCCAGCGAGCAGGCGATGGATCTGCAAAAGCGTTTCCTTCGGTTCGGCAATATGTTCGAAAACATGATGCAGCATAATGATATCGAACGCCGGATCGAGCTCGCGGAGGTCCTTTTTTCGGATAGTAACGCCGCCCGGATGCACGATGTCGTGTTCGATAAATGCGTCAGTTCCCGTCAATGAACGAAACCCGAAATTTGCGAGTATCCGCAGCGTTCTGCCGCTGCCCGTGCCGTGGTCCAGAATGCGCGAATCGAGCGAAAGCGGGCCCGGAAAATTCTTGAGATACTTCGGGTAAAGCATCGCTGCCCACGACCCGCCGTTCGCCAGGCGTTTGCCGATAAGCCCCCGCTTTTTTATTTGATAGCTTCCGATTAGCCGGCTTGCGATTCGGCGTTTTAGGCTGCGGCGCACTTCGCCTTTATCGGCAGGGGCAAGCGAATAATATTCCGGCGGATAATATTTTGCGAGGTCCGGAATTTCAGCGATCTGCAGGGTTTCGCATTTTGCGCATTCGATGTAGCGAAACTCGTCGCGCGTGCCGAACATCATTTCGCGTGCCGTATGCGTTTTGTTGTTCGCCGTATTTTCGCAGAGACGGCATTTATCGTCCATAGAAAAAAGTATAACGAATCTCGAACAAAAACGGCGGAAGTTGCATTCGCAAAACAAATCTATGAATATGATTCTGAAATTGCCATTATGAAAATGCTTCGCCGAAAGGCCAAAACGGCTTTGAATATATTTCGCCGCGGCGGCCTGCGCGGGCTTCGGCGGCATTGGAAAAAGCTTGCCCGGCAACGGCGCGAAGACAAAGCATATCAAAAATGGCTCTCGTTACATGGCACGATCTCCGCAGGCGAACGCGGCAAGATCCTGGCGGCCATAGATTCTTTCGAATTTCAGCCGCTAATTTCTGTCATTCTGCCGGTTTACAACATCGAAGAAAAATGGCTCCGAAAATGTATCGGCTCGGTCACGGACCAGATCTACACGAATTGGGAATTATGCATCGCCGATGATGCTTCGACCGAACCGCATGTCGCACGCGTCTTGAAAGAATTTGCGGCCGCCGATGCACGCATAAAAGCAGTATTTCGCGAAACGAACGGACATATTTCGGCGGCGTCAAATTCGGCGCTCGAACTCGCGGACGGCGAATTTTCGGTCCTTCTCGACCACGATGATGAACTGTCACCCGACGCTCTTTTTTATGTCGCGAAAACGCTCAACGAAGACCGAACCGTTTCGATGATATACAGCGACGAAGATAAGATCGACGAAAACGGACGCCGTTTTTATCCGAGTTTTAAGCCCGATTGGAGCCGCGATCTTTTCTATTCGATCAATCTTGTGACGCATCTTTCCGCGTATCGTACCGATGTGCTTCGGAAGATCGGCGGCTTTCGCGCGGGTTACGAAGGCAGTCAGGACTACGATCTGGCGCTTCGCGTTATCGAACAGATCTCTGACGAACAGATCCGGCACATCCCGCGCATTTTGTATCACTGGCGTGCTATCAAAGGTTCGGTCGCGCTTAGCGGCGGCGAAAAATCGTACGCTCACGAAAGGGCAAGGCTTGCGCTTCGGTCGCACTTCGAACGGATCGGAACAAATGCGGAGGTGCTGGCGACAGTTCATGAACTCCACCGTGTTCGATACGCTTTGCCGCAGCCGCTGCCCAAAGCGGCGGTCATCATCGATGCATATTCGGATAGTGACTTTTCGCGCGAGCGAGTTTCCCGAATTGCCGAAACCGCATATTCGAATTTCGAGATCGTCGTGATCGGACGCGGCGATCTGCTCATCGACGGAATAACGTGCGTTTCGTCCGACGCGGAAAGCGGAGCGGAAAGGTTGAATTCGGCCGCAGAGCGAACCGACGCCGAGCTTCTCGTCTTCCTGGATGCGGGCGTCGAACCGAAAGATCCCGATTGGCTTGATGAACTTGCGCGGTTCGCATTCCGTGAAAAGATCGGCGCCGTCGGCGGAAAGATCGTGACGCCCGACGGCATCGTTCTTTCAAATGGCCTCGTCACTGGCCCGGGCGGCGCGGTCGGTCACGCTCACGCCGGCCTCGACTCGGAAGAATTAGGCAATATGTGGCGAAACCTTGTCGTCGGAAATTTTTCGGCGGTGTCAGGCTCGGCAATGGCGATCCGTGCTGAGGTTTTCCGCTCGGCAGGCGGATTTGACGCGGATTCATTTCCCGAAGATCTATTCGACGCCGATCTCTGTCTAAGGCTTCGGGAAAAGGGTTTCCGGATCGTATCAACACCGTATGCCGAATTTTCTGCCCAACGCATTCGGCCGCGGAAAATTTCCGACAACGAACGCCGCGAATTCGACGCCCGCTGGCATAAGAACATCGAACGCGATCCGTTTTACAGCGAACACTTTTCCAAAAAGGACGGAACATTTTCAATTGCCGTTCAGGCTTGAAACACGGAATCTGTCCCGGCTGCCTTTGCGTGTCCACACCCGTGTCCACACCTGTGTCCACACCATTGTCCACACAGCTAAGTGGTGCAAACACAAGGGGTAACGACGTTTGTACGGATATTTTCTTTTGTATATGTCGCGGGGTAATTTCTCGGCGATCATATTCGGTTATCAAAGAGCGCGGCGATAACTTGCCGTGACAATTATCGCACCCGCACGAACCATTCTTGCTATGGGTTTTTATAATGTTTATGAAATTTATGATATTCGACGATCTTTATGAAATGAAAGGAAGGCGGTTTTGCCGGACCTTAGCCTGTTACCTTGGCCGGACCGGAACCCAGATCTCTTCTTCTGAATCCGGATCGTTGTTCTTGTACTTTTCACCGAGTATTTCAAAATGCGGGCGGTCGTCCAACGCGTATGCGGACCCGGGCAGCCAACTTCCGAAAATATACTGATAGATAGTGTTGTCCGTGTTAGAACCTTTATAGTCGAAAACCGCATAAAGCCCCGCGGGCAGGACGAACGTTTCCATTCCGTCGGAAACTTTCTCAAAGCCCGACACCTCGACGGCCGCCCATTTTTCGAACTTGTTAGCCGGATGAAATTTCGCGAAATGATCCGGTTCGTATAATGCCATTGAGATCATATCGTCGGAGGTTCTGTTCGCGATCTCATCCAGGCGGGGAACAAAGCTTCGCCAAAGTTCACTGACTTTGTACTCGGCGAAGCTCATTGTAAGCCGTTTGCCGATGAGCTTTCTTTCGGCGGATGTTTCGATCCTTGGTTCGGCCTGCATAGGTCACACTCTGCGGCCGATCGCAAATACCTTCACCAACGCGATACCGGCAATAAATCCGCCGATGTGAGCGGCATAGGCGACGCCGCCCTGGCCCGCCGGCGAAAGATAACCGAGGATGAGCTGATAGACGATCCAGATGCCGATAGCAGCAACGGCCGGAACGGTCGTGAGGAAATTGAAAATGATAGCGCGAACGCGTCGCTGCGGAAACAAAAGAACGTATCCGCCCAAAACTCCTGAGATCGCCCCGGAAGCTCCGAGCATGGGAATGATCGAACCGGAATCCATCGCGATCTGTGCAAATGCCGCGGCAAATCCGCAAACGATATAGAACGCGGCAAAACGAACGTGTCCAAGCAGGTTTTCCAGATTATCGCCGAATATCCAAAGAAAGAGCATATTTCCGGCGATATGGCCGATGCTTCCGTGCATGAACATCGACGAGAGAAAATTGAAATAGACCGGCAGCGGCGTCGCGTATTGCATTATGGCCGCGGTGCCGCCGGCTCCGTCGCTGATGACCTGCGGCCCGGAAAGGTCGATGCCCGATGTGATCTCCTTTGGGACAAGCGAAAATGCATACGTGAAAGGTTCGCTGCTGCCGAGCTGCTGCAAAAAAACAAAAACGATGATATTGATCGCGATGAACGCATAATTTACAAAAGGCGTTATCGTGATGTCGGAATTGTCGTCACCGATCGGAAACATAATTTATCTCCTCATAGCATTTCGGGCCGTTCCGGCTGTGTCAGCAGTTCGTAGCCTTCGCTTCTGGCTACATAGGCCGCAGCCGTGATATCGCCGACAACGTTAAGCGTAGTTCGGCACATATCCAAGATCCGGTCAACGCCGATAATTATCGCGATCAGCGCCGGATTTACGCCGATCATCGCGAGTATGCCGATGATGAACGGTATCGAACCGGACGGAACTCCGGCCGTGCCGATGCCGCCCAAGATGGCCAGATAAACGACCATTAGCTGAATTCCAAGCGTTAGATCGACGCCCGCGAGCTGGGCAAGGAAAAGAACCGTGACGCCTTCGTATAAAGCGGTTCCGTTCTGGTTTGCCGTGGCGCCGACGGTAAGAACAAAGCTGTTGATATCTTTCGGAATTCCAAGATTTTCCTCGGAAACGCGAAGAGCCGTCGGCAATGTGGCGTTTGACGAACTGGTGGAAAACGCGGTAACGATGACCGTTCGCACGCGTTTGAGAAACTCGATCGGATTCAGCCTGGCAAGGAAATAAAGTGCCAGCGAATACGTTCCGAAAAAATGTATCGAAAGGCCCAAAAGAACCGTCAGCACGAACCAGCCAAGCGATTGCAGCAGGTCAAGGCCGAAAACCGCGATGTTGTTAAAAAGAAGACACGCGACGGCGTACGGCGCGAATTTCATCACCAGGTCGATGATCTTTGTCGTGATAGCAAATACCGCTTCCATCAGCGACACGAACGGGTCCGAAACCGGCGCCGGAAGCAGCGTTATCGCAATACCGGTTATCAGAGCAAAGAACATGATGTGCAGCATGTTCGGATTTTGTCCGGCAACCGAATAGAACAGGTTCTGCGGAACGATCGTCGAAACGACCTCCATCAGCGGCGTGCTTACGCTTGAACGAGCACTTTTTATCTTGCCGATGAATTGTTTTGTTTCGATCGATAATTTTTCTGCTTCCACACCGAGAAGATCGGTGCGTTTGGCGAGCCGGTCGGCATCGGCGGCAACCCGTTCGGCCTGTTTTATGTAGATATCCGCCGTGTCATAGGAACGCTTGACGTCCTCGGAAAAGGTTTCGGAAGCTTTGACGAAATCCGATACGCGTGTCGCAAATGCCAGCGCGGTCTCTCCGTCTTCGTTGGTTTCCGCGGCAAGCGTGCCGATCTTTTGCGAGATCTGTCGCGCCGATGACGCATAGGCGGCCGAAACGGCTCCGACATTCATCGCATCCGAAACACGCCGTCCGGCTTCTGAGCCGTATTTTTCTTCGAGCTGTGTTTTGACCTCAGGACTGATGCGCTCGCCGGGACTAAGTAAATTTGCAAGGCCGAGTCCGATGACCACGGATATTGCCGATATGACCAGTGTATATGCGAAAGATTTGAAACCGATGCGGCCGAGTTTTCTGATGTCGCCGATGCCCGCGATGCCGACCACGAGCGACGAAAAAACGAGCGGAACGACGATCATCAAAAGGAGATTCAGGAAAAGCTGGCCGATAGGACGTGTGAAATTTTCCACGACCCAGACGACGTTCTCGCTTTCTCCGCCTGATGTTCCATTTACGATAAGTCCGGCAATGACGCCCAGCCCCAAACCGATCAGGATCTTTGTATGCAGCGGAATGCCTTTCGGTTTATCCGGCGTTTCGTCGTCAAGGTCCGTCCCGAGTTCGCGCTCGTATTCATCAGCGGGTATCTGCTCGTTTTCTTCGTTTTCGCTCATTCAAAAATTCCTATATGTTCCGGTCAAAAAATGTGTAATCGAAATGTGCCGTCAAGCCGGAAACCGCGAGGCGGCCGTTTCGGATAGATGCTTGATGGCGGATTGTTTTGTGAGTTTAGCAAAAAAAGTTCTATTTGGGTATCATTGAATGATTCGTTCAGCAGGAGATCCATATGAAAACTAAGGCGATGTTCGCATTGGCCGTTTTATTCTTGACCGCGTTTGCGGCCGCTGATGCATTGGCACAACAGGTGTTTATTTCAAATCTGAGCGGGCGGCAGATGGTGCCGGCCGTCGCGACGGACCGATCGTTCGTCATCAAGGCCACGGTACAAATGTCGCCGACAACCGGTCAGGCCGAGCTGGAACTCAATGCGGTGTCCGGTTCGGATTTTCCGGCGGGATCGACGCTGTCGATGCATCACGCATGGGTCGGAACGAATGCACCGGCACTTTTTGACCTTCCGCTGCCGTCGGGCCACGGCTGGGGAATGGCGGTGGCGATCGGCGGCGCAGAGCTTGCCGATTTTTATGCGAACGAATTTTATTTTTCGATCAATACTCCGCAATATCCTGACGGCGAGGTCCGCGGCCAGTTAAAGCTTGCGAACGGAACGTATAACGACCATGACGGCGACGGTCGCACCGACCTGCAGGTTTATCGAAACTCGGAACATACGTTCTACGCGCAGCGAAGCACCGATGGAACATGGATAGTTCAGCCGCTTGGCCAGGCGGGCGATTCGGTTTCGCTGACGGTCGATTGGGACGGCGACGGCATCTCTGATTTTTCGACCGCCCGATATAGTGCGGACGTTGTGTGGCGCGTTCTGGCGTCATCTACCGGCATTCTCGAAGAAACGCATTGGGGCAGCTCTTCGCTCGGCGATTTTTTTGCCGCAGGCGATTATGACGGCGACGGGCGGTTCGACATAGCGGTCTTTCGTGCGGGTACGTGGTACATCATCGAAAGTTCGACCGGAAATTACCGATACGAATTTTGGGGGACATCGGGCGACGTTCCGGCGCCGAATGATTTTGACGGCGACGGCAAAGCCGACCTGACCGTTGCACGCAGCGAAGGCGGCGTTCGCGTGTGGTACACGCGGCTGAGCACTACCGGCGAGATGCGCGTTGTGCCGTTCGGCCTTAGCTCCGACGGATTTTTCACCGGCCGTGCGGATTTTGACGGCGACGGCAAACAAGACATCACGGTCGTCAGGAACGAGGACGGCGGCCGGCGTTTTTATACGCTTCGCAGTTCGGATTCGCAGATGCAGGCAGTTTTGTGGGGCGTACCGTCGGATGTAGTCAAACTTGGCGATTATGACGGCGACGGCCGCACCGACCACGCCGTCACGCGGGCAAACAGCGGACGACGCGTGTTCTATATTTTGGAAAGCAGTACCGGAAACGTGCGAACGGAATTTTTCGGCCTTGCGGGGGATTTTTAGAGCGATGTACGAATCAATTCATTTCGAATCAAAAGGCAGAGCGACGACGGCGGCGTCCGATCCGGCCGTGATCGCAAAGTTGCAGCAGATCGTCGGAACGGAAAACCTTATCGTCGATCCGGACCGCGTTGAACCATATGGCGCAGACGCCGTTAAGGAAAAATTTCCGCCCGAAGCGGTCGCGTTTCCCGCAACGACCGGGGAAATGTCGGCCATTCTAAAGCTCGCGAACGAATACGAATTTCCCGTTACGGCACGCGGCGGCGGCGTTGGTTACACCGGCGGAGCCGTGCCGGTTAACGGAGGCATCGTCATAGGCACCGACCGTATGAAAAAGATCATCGAAATAAATCCGGACGATCTATACATCGTTTGCCAGCCGGGGCTGACGACCTTCGAAGTTCAACAGGCGGCGGCGGAACTCGGACTTCTGTTCGCTCCCGATCCGGCCAGTTACAAAGATTCATACATCGGTGGAAATATCGCCGAAAATGCCGGCGGAATGCGCACGCCGAAATACGGCGTCACCAAACATCATGTTCTCGGGCTGGAGGTCGTGACCGCCACCGGCGAAGTAATTCGCACGGGCGGAAAGACGGTTAAGAACGTCGTCGGTTTTGACCTGACGGGTTTGATGTGCGGATCGGAAGGAATGCTCGGGATAATCACCGAAGCTACGCTTAAGCTTATGCCGATGCCGGAGGCGACATCGACGGTGCGTGCAAATTTCCGGTCGATGGAAGCGGCCTGCAAAGTGCTGACAAAATTCACGCCCGAAGGAATTTTGCCGATGGCGATGGAAGTCATCGACAAATTTTGTGTCGCCGCGGTCGAAGAAAATTTCGCATTTGGCTTGTCGCGCGATGCGGAAGCGATCTTGCTGGTCGCGGTGGACGGTTCGCGCGAACAGGTCGAACGTGATGCCGAAACGATCGAACGCGTGATCGGCGATAACGGCGGATTTGATATCATCCGGGCTCGGTCTAAGGAAGAGGAAGACAAACTCTGGGACGTCAGGCGCGCCGTTTCGCCGAGCCTGATGAAATACGGCACGCTGAAGATAAACGAGGACGTTGTCGTTCCGCGTTCGCGCGTTCCGGAACTTGTCGCCCGTATCGAACAGATCGGCAAAAAACACGACACTTTTGTCGCCAATTTCGGCCACGCAGGCGACGGCAACATTCATGTCAATTTTGTCGTCGATCGCGACGACCCGGATCAGGTCGCGCGGGCTCGCCAATGTGTCGCCGAAACGTTTCGGCTGTCGGTCGAACTCGGCGGAACGATCTCCGGCGAACACGGCATCGGTTACGTAAAGGCGCAATATCTGAACGACGCTGTCGATCCGGCAACGCTGGCGGTCATGAAAGGCATCAAAGACCTATTCGACCCGAAAGGTATTCTAAACCCCGGAAAGATGTTCGTTTAG
>CBFGSN010000035.1:0-21062 GCA_965651435.1 uncultured bacterium
ATATCTTTGCGTTTGAGATAATCCAAAAGCTTTCTTCTGCGCGAGACCATTTTCAGCAATCCTCTGCGCGAGTGGTTGTCTTTTTTGTGGATCTTGAAATGCTCCGTAAGTTCGTTGATGCGCTGCGTCAGCAGTGCGATCTGTACCTGCGACGAACCCGTGTCCGACGCGTGCGTCTTGAAATCTCCGACGATCTGTTCTTTTGTTTCTTTTAATGTTGCCATATAAACTGCTAAAAATAGCCTCTCCTTGCTCGCAGTAACTCCGGAAACAAGCCCGGTAACCGCAAAAATTCATTGCTTCGATAAATCTAAATTTATCAAACTGTTTATGATACAAAATAAGCACGTTTTTATCAACCGCAGCAATAGGTTACATCCATCCCCCGGGCCGCCTCAATTTTAGCTTAAACCTCTATCGCCGCCCAATAATTGTGTTAAGATTGTGGTATGGTAGAGATCATTGTAGAAGCTCCGAAACAGAAGAATCGGTCCTATGTTTTCTCAAGCGATGCCGAGGCCAACCGCTTTGTCGAGATGCTTGAAAAAAAACCATCCGCGTGAAGGAGAACCCGCCGAAATTGACCAGTGAGCAGATCGAACAGCTAGAGCATGAGGAAGACGTTCGGGATGTGAAAAAGGCCCTTGCCGAATACGAACGAACCGGTAGATCTTACAGCCTCGAAGAGATCAGATCGGAACTCGGCTTGTGATGGCAAGATATACCGTCATTATTATTCCGGCTGCGCGACGCGACATAAAAAAGCTGGATAAAAAACTCCAAAAGATCACTTACGAAGCATTGAAAACCCTTGAAAATGAACCGCGCCCTTACGGCTCCGAACAGCTTCACGGCGAACTCAAACGCTTTCGCAAATGGCCGTACACAAAGGACCACAGAATCATTTACGAAGTAACGGATAAAAAAGATCATGGTTACCGTGGTAAAAGTAGGCGACCGGAAAGATGTTTATCGTCTTGAGAAGAATAAGCGGGGTCTTTGACCGCAGACCTATCGGGAAAAAGTCGTCGAACAAGCTTTTCGCGAGCCGTTACTGCGTCGCGTAACGGGCCATCCCAAGCCCTTACCTACGCGCGGGCTACTGACATTCGGGATACACACACGTCCGGCACTCTTAACTATTATCGAACTCTTCCATAAATTTCGTCGAGAAATCGCCTTTTTGGAAGCGTTCGTCGGCCATGATCTTTCGGTGTAGTGGAATCGTTGTTTTGATGCCTTCGACGACCATCATGTCCAGTGCCCGCTGCATACGCGCGATGGCGAGTTCGCGGGTGCGTGCGTGAACGATCAGTTTGGCGATCATCGAATCGTAATTTGGCGGCACGACATAGCCCGGATAAACGGCCGTATCGACACGGACGCCCGGTCCGCCTGGTATGTTGAACGCCGTTATCTTACCGGGACTCGGTGTAAATTTCACGGGGTCTTCGGCATTGATGCGGCATTCGATCGAATGGCCGACCATCTGAACCTCTTCCTGTTTGAAATCCATGTTCATTCCGGTCGCTATCATTATTTGATTGCGGACGATGTCGGCAAGCGTGACCATTTCCGTTACCGGATGTTCGACCTGGATACGCGTGTTCATTTCCATGAAATAGAAACTGCCGTCTTCGTCCAGCAAAAATTCGAACGTACCGGCGCTCGTATATCCGATCTCCTGACACGCTTTGACCGCGACGGCGCCCATTTCGGCACGCTGTTCGGGTGTGATCACCGGCGACGGAGCTTCTTCCAAAAGCTTTTGGTGACGCCGCTGGATCGAGCATTCGCGTTCGCCGAGATGAACAACGTTTCCGTGTTCATCGGCAAGCACCTGTATTTCGATATGCCGCGGGCGTTCGACGTAGCGTTCGATATAAACCGAACCGTTCTTGAATGCGGCAAGAGCTTCGGTCTGTGCCATTTCCAGCTGGTTCGCGAGGTCTTCTTCTTTCCGTACGATACGCATACCGCGACCACCGCCGCCAGCCGCGGCCTTTATAATGACCGGAAGCCCGATCTCTTTTGCAAGTTTCAGCGCCTCTTCCGCGGATTCGATCGGTTCCGGACTGCCCGGCAGGATCGGCACGCCGGCTGCCGTCATCGTTCGGCGCGCCTCGACCTTATCGCCCATCATTTTTATGACTTCGGGACGCGGGCCGATGAACGTGATGTTACAGTCGCCGCAGATCTTTGCGAAAATGTCCGATTCAGCCAAAAAGCCGTAGCCCGGATGGATAGCATCGACATTCGTAATTTCGGCCGCGCTGATGATGGACGGAATATTCAGGTAGCTTTCGGCGGATGCCGCCGGGCCGATGCAGATCGCTTCGTCGGCGTAACGCACATGGAGCGCGTCTTTATCGACCTCCGAATGCACAGCGACGGTTTTAATGCCCATCTCCTTGCACGTCCATATTATGCGGCAGGCGATCTCGCCGCGGTTGGCGATCAGAACTTTTCGTATCTCGCGTGTTGACATTAGATTTAAACCGGAAAGACGCCGAAACACTGAGAAAGAAGCTTTACGAAAGAAGGCCCGGCTTTCGGCAAACCAAAGTTCTTAAATTCTTCTCTGCGTCTCCGCGTCTCGGCGGTTGGATCACTTCTTAATTCCAAACAGAGGCTGGCCGAATTCGACCGGCTGTCCGTTTTCGACATAAACCTTTACGACCTCGCCCGAAACTTCAGCCTGGATCTCATTCATCAGCTTCATTGCTTCGACGATGCAGACGACCGTTTCGGCCGAAACCTTTGCGCCTTCGGAAACATACGGATCTTTGTCCGGCGACGGTGCGCGGTAGAACGTTCCGACGATCGGCGAAACTATCTTGTGAAGCCCGTCGTCCGCCGGCGAAGATTCGGACGGAGTTTCCGCAGCGGCCTGTGCCGGCGGAGCGGAAACGACAGCCGGCGGAGCAGCGGTGTATTGGACCGGAGCGGCAGCCGGTGCGGCTTTGCTCAGACGAACGCGGATATTTTCGTTCTCGAATTCAAAATCCGTGAAACCGTGCTCGTTGACAAGATCGGCGAGTTCGCGAAGTTCGTTCAGATCGAACGAACCGCTGCCGCCGGTTTTTCCTTTGTCCGTATTTTTACCGCTTGTTTCGCTCATTTATTATCCTTTTGCTGCCAATTCCCTTGGGTTATCGACGAGTTCGATCACGGCCAATTCGGCATTGTCGCCCGAACGGCGTCCGAGCCGAATGATGCGCGTGTAACCGCCGTTGCGGTCTTTGTAACGCGCGCCCAATTCATCGAACAGACGCTGTACCGCGGCGACACCGGCCGTGCGTTCCGGAACGAAAGCTTTCGGTTCGCCTTTCTTTCCGCGAAAACGGCTCTGTTCGTTTTTGAACGTCGTGTTTCCGGCGTGGAAAAAGCGTGCCGCCTGGCGGCGAAGGTGAACTGCCTGAGCTTTTGCGTCATCGCCCGAAAGTGCTTCTGCCTTGCGTGCAAGCGTGATCGCTTTTTCAACGAACGGGCGAAGCTCTTTCGCTTTTTGGATCGTCGTGACGATGTGCTCTTTTTCCGAATTGATCAGCGACGTCGCCATGTTCCTGAGCATCGACATACGGTGCTCGGTCGTTCTGCCCAATTTTCTGTGTGCTTTTTTGTGTCTCATTTCTTTATAAGGTCTTCGGCCTTTGAACTTTGGTCTTCGGCTTTACGCTCCCGACTAAGGACTTCCGACTTCAGACTTAGAATACTTAATCCAGATCCTTTCCGCCCGAACCCGGTATCGGGTTTCCCTGTTCGTCAAAATCCATACCGAAATCGAGCCCCATTCCGTGAAGCATATCCTTGATCTCGGTCAGCGATTTTTTGCCGAAGTTCTTTGTGCCGAGCATATCTTTTTCGCTGCGTTTGATCAGGTCGCGGATCGAACGGATATCGGCGTTCTTCAGGCAGTTATATGAACGTACGGAAAGTTCGAGTTCATCGACCGGTTTGTCCAAAAGATCGTTCCGCATAAGCGGCGGACGGGCGATGTCTTCGTATTTATATTCTTCTTCTTCCTCTTCGAAATTGATAAAGATCGACATATGATCTTTGACCAATTTTGCGGCAAGGCCGATCGAATCTTCGGGTTTGACGGAACCGTCCGTCCAAACCTCGATGGTAAGTTTGTCAAATTCGGTATTCGAACCCTGACGGGTCTTATCGACGATGTAATTTACCTTTTTGATCGGCGTATGGACCGAATCGATCGGGATATAGCCGACCGAAAGGTCTTCGTCGTTGTTGAGTTCGGCGGAAACGTAGCCGCGGCCGCGTTTGAGCCGCATTTCAACGTTGATCGAACCGCCTTTGCCGATGGTGGCGATGTGTATCGAATCATCCAGCACCTCAACATCCGCGTCGGTTTCAATATCCGCGCTCGTGACTTCGCCCGGTCCTTTTTTGCTGATGGTCAGCGTTTTCGGGCCGCTGCCGTGCAGAAGGAACGGCACCTGCTTCAGATTCAAAATGACATCCGTGGCGTCTTCGACGGCTCCTTCGATCGACGAAAATTCGTGTTCGACACCTTCGATCTTAACTGCCGTAACGGCGGCGCCTTCGATAGAGGAAAGAAGCGCCCGGCGGATCGAATTGCCGATCGTCGTGCCGAAGCCGCGTTCGAACGGCTGAGCGTAGAATTTTCCGTATCTGTCCGTCAGCGTTTCGGTCTCAACGTTCAAACGGCTCGGCATTTGAAAGTCTGTCCAATTATTGCTCTGTGTCATATCGTTTTTAAAAGTCCTCTAGGCGGCCAATAAAAGACATCCGGCCGATAAAAGGCCGGGCCGTGAAAAGACACGGCCGGCGCTTTCAACTATTTACTATAAAGCTCGACGATCAATTGCTCATTAATGTTCGAATCGACATCCTGCCGCGTCGGCATGCTAACGACCGAAACACTCAGATCTTTTTCGCCCGGAGCGATCCATGACGGACGGCCGCGTCCGGCTGCCGTTTGCCATGCGCCGTCAACGTGTACGTTCTTGACCGTTTTGTCCTTGACCGTGACGACGTCGCCGACGCGCACTTCGAACGAAGGTATATCCACCTTGCGTCCGTTAATAAGGATGTGGCCGTGATTGACAAGCTGGCGTGCCTGGCGGCGCGATGTCGAAAAACCCGAACGGTAAACGACATTATCGAGCCGGCGTTCAAGCATTACCAAAAGATTTTCACCGGTAACGCCTTTCTGCCTGAGTGCTTTTTCAAAATAATTTCGAAACTGCTTTTCGAGGATAAAATATATACGTTTTACTTTCTGCTTTTCGCGAAGCTGCTGGCCGTAACCGCCAAGCATCTTGCGGCGAGCGGCTCCGTGCTGTCCCGGAGGATTCGTGCCGCGTTTTTCGATAGCGCAGGACGGCTTGAAACAGCGGTCGCCCTTCAAAAATAATTTTCCACCTTCGCGGCGGCAAAGCCTGCACACCGCATCTCTATATCTAGCCATTAAAAGTTCATGCCTCCGTAAATTGACGGAAAAGTTTACAGGCCCTTCGGCCCTTCGTCCTTTCGATAATTAAAATTAAATTCCAAATTTCAGATCCCAAATTTCAAATTTGGAATATGGAATAAACAATTCTCACACTCGTCTGCGCTTCGGCGGACGGCAGCCGTTGTGCGGGATCGGCGTCGTGTCGCGGATAGCGGCAACGCGTATTCCTGCCTGGCTGATCGCTCTGATGGCAGATTCGCGGCCGCCGCCCGGGCCTTTGACCCGAACTTCGACCTCACGCATACCGGCTTCCATCGCCTTGCGGGCGACTTCGCCTGCCGCCTGCTGTGCGGCGAACGGCGTGCCTTTGCGCGAACCGCGGAAACCGCGTGCACCCGACGAAGACTGCGCGATCAGATTGCCGTGCGTATCCGTTATCGAGATCAGCGTGTTGTTGAACGAAGCCGAAATGTGAACGATGCCGTTCGGAATATTACGCTTCTCTTTCTTCTTAAAAGTTTTTTTCTTAGCTGCTTTTGCCATAATCAGTATTCAGCATTCAGGTGCCGGCCGTCAGTTAAAAGCCGCCGGCGAACCGGCAACCGGAAACTGATAACCGGCAGCTATTCTTATTTCTTGCCCGGTGCCTTTTTCTTGGCGACCGCCGCTTTACGCGGGCCCTTTCTCGTTCTGGCGTTCGTCTGCGTGCGTTGTCCGCGAACCGGAAGGCTTCTGCGGTGACGCAGTCCGCGATAGCAGCCGATATCCATCAAACGTTTGATGTCCATCTGGATGCGTTTGCGAAGGTCTCCTTCGATATCGCCCTGCTGATCGAGGATCGCACGGATCTTCGTCAGTTCGTCTTCGCTGAGATCCTTTATCTTCGAATCGATGCTGATACCCGCTTCGTTCAAGATCGCGGTCGAGCGTGCTTTACCGACGCCGTAAATGTATGTTAATCCGATCTGTGCCCTTTTGTTCGGCGGAAGATCGACACCTGCTACACGAGCCATATTCTCTCCAAATGTTTAACTTACGGCCGCGCACGAACACGGCCGAGATCCAAAATTATCCCTGACGCTGTTTATGCTTCGGATTTTCGCAGATCACGCGTACGATTCCTTTGCGATGAATGATCTTGCATTTATCGCACATTTTCTTTACTGACGGACGTACTTTCATAATATTTTCAGCCTCTTATTTATACCGATAGGTTATCCGGCCGCGTGTCAGATCGTAGGGCGAAAGTTCGACAAGCACCTTGTCTCCGGGAAGTATCCTAATGAAATTCTTCCGCATTTTGCCCGAAATATGAGCCAAAACCTCGTGTTCGTTACCATCCACCGACACCTTGAATAGAGCGTTCGGCAGGGTTTCGAGCACTGTGGCTGTGACCTCTATCGCGTCTTCTTTAGCCATAACCCATCACCCAACTAACTGAATAGTTGGACAAACCGCTAATGTTACCGCAATTTCGCCCGTTTATCAAGTTTACAGCGGCTATGCGGCCATGCTTTTTTTACGCTCCGCTTTCTGAGCCTTTGTGAGCGTCAATATTTCCGGCCCGGCGGCGGTGACGGCGATCGTATGTTCAAAATGCGCCGAGGCTTTGCCGTCGAGCGTTACGACGGTCCAACCGTCTTCGAGCGTTTTCGTTTTATCCGTACCCAGATTGAGCATCGGTTCGATCGCAAAACAATAACCGTTGCGGATCTTTTCGCGTGTTCCCTGCCGGCCGTAATTCGGTATCTGCGGAGCTTCATGCATCGCCCGGCCGATGCCGTGGCCGGTGTAATCGCGAACGATTCCGTAACCGTGCTTTTCGCCGTGCTGCTGAACGGCCCAACCGATGTCACCGACGCGGTTTCCGGCAACGCACTGGGCAATGCCGAGTTCGAGGCATTCTTCGGTCACGCGGATAAGCTCTGCAAGCTCATCGGTTATTTCACCGACCGGAACGGTTATCGCCGTATCGCCGACGAACCCATTATACGTCGCCGCCAGATCGATCGAAACGATGTCGCCGTCCTTTAGCGGCGTTTCCTTTGAAAAACCGTGAACGATCTCGTCATTTACTGACGCGCATATCGCGTACGGAAAACCGTGATAGCCGATGAACGTCGGGATCGAACCCGCGTCGCGCATCATTTTTTCAGCGGCACGGTTCAGGTCCATCGTGGAAATTCCCGGTTCGACCATTCCGCGAAGCGTCTCGCGCACCTCGGCGACGAGTTCGCCGACGGCACGCATCTTATCCATATCTTTTTCAGACTTCGCTATGATCATTTCATTTCCGAACAGCGTTGCTGCGATCCGCTTAAAAAACGACGGCATTTTATCAAACCAGCTTTTCTATTTCGGCGTAAATATTCTCGAGTTCGCCGATGCCGCTTACGCGGTGAAGCCTGCCGGAATTCTCATAAAAATCGATAAGCGGCTTCGTATTTTCTTCGTATGTTTCGAGCCGCGTCGCAACGCTTTCCTCGTTGTCATCCTTACGGTGATCGAGTTTGGCCTCCGGATGAAGGTCGCAAACGCCGTCAACCTTCGGCGGCTTCGAATAAATATTGTATATCTCGCCGCAAACCGGACAGCTTCTGCGTCCGGTCAAACGCTTCATCAATTCTTCTTTCGGAACATCGACAGCGATCGCGGCGATCTCGTTTCCCTGTTCGGCCGCAAGCTTTTCGAGCTGTTCCGCCTGAACCGCCGTTCGCGGATAACCGTCCAAAATATAACCGCCGGAGCAATCGGCCCGCGACGTTCGCGACTTTACCACCTCAAAGGTAAGCTCATCCGAAACGAGCTTTCCCGACGCCATTATTTCCTGAATTTCTTTCGCAAGCGGCGTATCGAGCGTTTTCATTTCGCGGAACATATCGCCTGTGGAAATATGCGGAATGCCTTTTCGCTCTGAAATAAGTTTCGCCTGCGTGCCTTTGCCGGCTCCGGGTGCTCCTATTAAAACTATGATCTTGCTCATGAAATCAAAAGCCGCAAATTCGTCGTCCGCTCCGGCATATCGGCCGCGGATGTCCGAAGATGCGGCCGTAACCTTTTAACTTCGACGCCCGCGAAGGTTCGAACCCGCACCGAGGAAGCCTTCGTAATTTCTCATTACAAGCTGTGCCTCGATCTGTGCGACGGTGTCCATCGCAACGCCGACAATGATCAGCAGCGACGTGCCGCCGAAAAAGAACTGATAACCCAGACCTGTCGGGATCCACGAAAGCCCCGGCGTCGCCGAAAGGAACGCGTCGATCCGGTCGCCGACAAAGGGCAGACGTGCAACGCGGAAACCGCTCAGCATTATCTGCGGAATAAAGCAGACAAGCGCCAGATAGATGGCACCGACGGTCGTCAGTTTCGTCAAAATTCCGTTGAGGTAATTCGCGGTCGGGGCTCCGGGGCGAATGCCCGCGATAAAGCCGCCGTGTTTGCGAAGATTGTCGCTGACCTCATCGGTATTGAAAATGATCGTAATGTAAAAGAACGTGAACAGAACGATCAGCGAAATGAACACAAGTTCGTAATACGGGTCGCCGCCGTGAAACTGCTGAAAGAACGCCGAGATCTGGCTCCAGGTCGAATTCGGGTTGTTCGGATCGGCCGGAAACGCGGCAAAAAGCGTCTGCGGCATCGCCAGAACCGACGAAGCAAAGATGATCGGGATAACGCCGCCCATGTTTATCTTCAGCGGCAGGCTCGTTTCCTGTCCCTGGAACGTCTGGTTGCCGACGCGGCGGCTGGCGTAGCTGATCGGAATATTGCGGCGTGCCGATTCCACATAAACGATGAACGCGATGATCGCGACAAGTACCGCAACCAGGAACAGAACGCCGAGCGTTTGCATCGCATCACCGGCGCGGACGCGCCCCATTACCTGAATGACCGCGTTCGGCAGGCCGATGATAATACCGACAAAGATCAAAAGCGAGATACCGTTTCCGACGCCGCGTTCCGTGATCTGTTCACCAAGCCACATTACGAAGATGGTACCGGTCGTAAGCGTAACGGTGATCATGATCGTCGCCGCCCACGTATTCGCGATAACGCCGTTCTTGCTCAGCCACGTCGCAACAAAGAACGTCTGGATAAAACAGAGCCCGACGGTCATGTAACGCGTCCATTGGTTAAGCTTTTGCCGTCCGACCTCGCCTTCTTCCTGGATCTTTTTCACGGTCGGCGACAGCACGGGCATCAGCTGCATGATGATCGATGCGGTAATGTACGGCATAACACCGAGAGCAAAGACCGAGATCGTCTGGAAATTACCGCCCGAAAAAAGGTCCAGAATACCGAGCAGCGTGCCGGCAACTTCGCCCCAAACCTGTTCAAGGCGAACCTTGTTTATGCCCGGCGCCGTAACATGGGCACCGAGGCGATAGACCGCCAGGAGCGCAAGCGTAAAAAAGATACGCGTGCGGAGCTCCGGCACCTTGAACATATTCTGGATCGCGTTGAAAAACTTCTCCATAAATTTAAGAACGCCGAACCACTTCTTCGGCGCGAAGGTCGATCAAAAAAAGACGTACAAAAAACGGATCCGAACTATGCTTCGGCGGCCGGTTTGGCTTCGATGACCGCGGCGGTTCCGCCGGCCGATTCGATCTTCTCTTTCGCTTTTTTCGTAAAGCGGTGAGCGGATATTTTCAGGCCTTTCGTGAGTTCGCCGCTGCCCAGGATCACCAGGTCGTGTTTCGCTTTTTTGATCAGGCCGCGTTCACGAAGCAGTTCCGGTGTGACTTCATCGCCCGCGTTGAAACTTGCTTCGATCTTTGCAAGCGAAACTTCGGTCCATTCTTTCTTAAAGATATTCGTGAATCCGCGTTTCGGCAGACGGCGCTGAAGCGGCATCTGTCCGCCCTCGAATCCCGGACGGCTGCTGTAGCCCGAACGCGATTTCTGACCCTTGTGTCCGCGTCCGGCAGTTTTTCCGAGACCCGAACCCGGGCCGCGGCCGACGCGTTTTTTCTTATGCGTCGAACCTTTCGCCGGCTTAAGATTATTAAGTGATAATGCCATTGTCTTTCCTCTGTCCGCGGTTTTGCCGATGAACGGCAAGCTCACACGGACCAAATATATTAATCAACGATCCGTAACAGATGCGGAACCTTTGCGACGATGCCGCGGGCCGCCGGCGAATCCTGAAGCGAAACTATTTGATTAAGCTTCGTGATGCCGAGCGAACGCACGATCGTTTTCTGCTTTTTCGAATAACCGATCGAGCTGCGGTAATACTGTATCTTGATCGTTCCGCCGTTTTCTTGTTCAGTTTTCTTTGCCATGATCTTTCACCGTTATCCGGCCGGCTGCCGTTAAACCAATTCCTCGACCGCTTTGCCGCGAAGCCTTGCGACCTCGATCGGGTCTTTCATGCGCATAAGGCCGTCGAACGTTGCACGGATCACATTGTGATTGTTGTTCGAACCGAGGATCTTTGTCCTTACATTATGCACGCCGAGTATCTGAAGCACCAAACGAACCGCGCCGCCCGCGATAACACCGGTACCTTCTGCGGCCGGTTTCAGCAGAACGCGGCCTGCGCCGTATTCGCCAATGATCTCGTGCGGAAGCGTTCCGTCGATAAGCGGTACGCGGATCAGATTGTTCTTTGCCGATTCGACCGCTTTTTTGATCGCATTCGGCACTTCCTTTGCTTTTCCGGTTCCGAAACCGACGTGGCCGGCTTCGTCGCCGACAACGACCAGCGCCGCGAACGACATATTTTTGCCGCCTTTTACTACTTTCGTAACGCGGTTGATCGACACCAGCTGATCTTTGAGCAGCAGTCCGTTCGGAGAAATTCTCTGATTATTCTTCATCTTTATTTTCGTTCTTCGGCGCTTTCGCTTCCGTTTCGTTCTTGTTCAATCCTGCTTCGCGAGTTGCGTCGAGCAAAGCTTTTACGCGTCCGTGATACAAATATCCGCCGCGGTCAAAAACCACGGTCGAAACGCCCGCGGCGATGGCTCGTTCGGCAACGGCTTTGCCGACGGCCTGTGCGGCCGCGACGTTTCCGCCGCTTTTGCCTGAAAAAGAGCTTTCGACCGACGATGCGGCGGCCAACGTTTTTCCGTTCACGTCATCGACGACCTGCGCGTAGATGTGGTTCAGGCTGCGGAATACCGCAAGCCTTGGCCGTTCGGCCGAACCTTTGACTTTCTTTCTGATCCGGCTGTGAATGCCGCGGCGAATGTCCGCCTTATTTTTCTGTCCCATAATAGATCTCTCTAAAGTTTTATTTCACCTGCCGGATTTATTTACCGGTTTTGCCGGGTTTCAGCTTATAGTGCTTATCGGCATAACGCACGCCTTTGCCTTTATAAGCGTCCGGTTTACGCAGGCGGTTAAGTTCCGCCGCGACCTGGCCGAGAACCTGCTTATCGATACCCGAAAGCGTGACCGTCGTTTGATACTGTGAGATCGAAGCCTTTGCGTTGTTGCGTTCGGCTTTTGCTTCGATGCCGTCCGGCAGAACGTATTCGACCGGATGCGAATAACCGAGTGCGAAAACGATCTTTTTGCCCTGAACGTCGGCTTTGTAACCGACGCCGACGACATCCAGCTCTTTCGTGAAACCTTCGGTAACGCCGACGACCGCATTGTTCGCAAGCGCGCGTGCCAGGCCGTGGAAAGCGGCGTAGCTGTCGTCCTGACGTTCGGCGGTCAGCGTGCCGTCTTCGTGCGTGAATTTCACGCCGGCCGGGACGGGAGTTGAAAGCGTGCCCTTCGGCCCTTTGAACTCAAGTCCGCTGTCCGTGATATTTACGGTCACGCCTGACGGGATCGTGATCGGTTTTTTTCCTACTCGTGACATATTTCTTATCCTCTGCGTGTTCAACAGCCGCAAAATCCGGCCGCGTTCCGCACGTTCTTTTTAATAAACCTCTGCGAGCACTTCGCCGCCGATATTTTCGCTCTTCGCTTTTTTGCCGCTCATCAGGCCTTTCGACGTAGAAACGATATTGATGCCGTATCCGCCGAGGACCTTCGGGATCTCACCGGCGCCGACATATACGCGGCGGCCCGGACGCGAAACGCGTGCGAGATGCGTGATCGTCGAAGCACCTTTCGCATCATAGCGAAGGAACACTCGGATCATATATTTTACGCCTTCGCCAACCGTCGAAAAGCTGTTGATATAGCCTTCTTCCTTAAGAATACGGGCGACTTCGAGCTTCAGCTTCGAACCGGGAATATCTACACGCGGATGATTCGCGGCTATTCCGTTGCGAATTCGTGTAAGCATGTCGGCTATTGGATCTGTCATTACTATTTTACTCCGTACAATTATTTGGGAAATGCCGGCGTCCGGCCCCAAAATATTCCTTAAAATTGGAATCTGGAATTTGAGATCGTTGATCCCGTTCTTACCAGCTCGATTTAACAACTCCCGGTATCTGGCCTTCGAGTGCGAGTTCGCGAAGCGCGATTCGCGAAATGCCGAATTTACGAAGGTATCCGCGCGAACGGCCGGTTTGCGAACAGCGGTTGCGAACACGCACGGGGCTCGCGTCACGCGGCATTTTCTGGAGCTTTGCGACGGCGGCATCGACTGCTTCGACGCTCGATGTCGGGTCGTTGATGACCTTCTTAAGCTCGGCCCGGCGCTCTGCCCAAAGTTCGACCTTTGCTTTGCGCTTGTTGTTTTTTACGATCTTACTTATCTTTGCCATAAACTCTCTTTTTATTACTGCCTGAAAGGCATTCCCATCGATTTAAGCAGCGAACGAGCTTCTTCGTCGGTCTTTGCTGTCGTTATTATCGAAATATTCATACCGCGGGTCTTATCGACCTTGTTAAAATCGATCTCCGGAAAGATCAGCTGTTCGCGGATGCCGAGCGTATAATTGCCGCGGCCGTCGAACGATTTTGCCGAAATTCCGCGGAAATCGCGAACACGCGGCAGGGCGACGGCGATCAGCCGGTCCAGAAATTCGTACATCCGGTCGCCGCGAAGCGTGACCATTGTGCCGATGTTCATTCCCTGACGGAGCTTGAACGCAGCGATCGATTTTTTCGCCTTTGTGACGACCGGCTTCTGGCCGGTTATCGATTTGATCTCTTCGGTCGCGACATCGAGAATTTTCGCATTGCTGCTCGCTTCGCCGAGCCCCATGTTGATCACGACCTTTTCGATACGCGGGATCGCCATCGGATTTTTGATGTCGAATTCCTTTTGGAGCGCGGGTGCGATCTCGTTCTTATATTTTTCTTTAAGTCTTGCCATTGTTTGAGCTTCTCCTTTGCTCGCGTTTGGGACCCGGCGCTTTCGCGGCCGTTACCAAACCTCAAACGTTATTCTGTTTCTTCCGCGACCGGCTCTTCTTTCGGCGCGGTGTTCAATTGAAATGAATTCGCCGAGGGTATCGCCTTTCCGCTTTTCGCGATGCGAACCTTTTGGCCGTCACGCACTTCGATCTTTACGCGGGTCGGTTTGCCCGTATCCGGATCGATCAAAGCGACGTTCGAAATATCGACCCATGCTTCCTGTTCGCGGATGCCGCCTTCGATATTCATCTGCGGCTGGGCTTTGCGGTGACGTTTTACGATCATCGCGCCTTCGACCTTGACCTTGCCGCCGCGTGCATCGACCGCGATGACCTTTCCGCGGTATGGCTGACGTTTGCCGTTCGCGTCAAAGCGGTTGTATTCCTTGCCCGCGACAAAAACGACCTGGTCGCCGCGTGTTATCTTGCTTCTGACTGTTCCTTTCTTTGCGCTTTTCATTACCTTAAATAACCTCCGGCGCGAGGCTGACGATCTTCATAAAATTCTTTTCACGCAGCTCACGTGCTACCGGGCCGAAAACACGCGTCCCGACCGGTGTGCCGTCATCTTTGATCAGCACGGCGGCGTTCTCGTCAAAGCGGATATACGTTCCGTCTTTGCGGCGAACTTCTTTCCGCGTGCGAACGATCACGGCGTTATAAACCTTTCCTTTTTTCGCTGTGCCGTCGGGCGACGCTTCCTTGACCGTAACTTTGATCTTGTCGCCGAGCCGCGCTATCTTTGCGGTCGAACCGCCGATCGGCGCGATCATCACAACGCGTTTTGCACCCGAATTATCTGCGACCGCTAATGAGGTCTGCATCTGGATCATAATATTTCTCCGTTAAGGGATCCCGGGGAGTTTTCCGGAACGACCCGGCGAGCAATTCTCAAACTCCATGAACCCTGCAACTTTTACAAACTCTTGAAACTACCTTTCAGCCTTCTGAACTATTTCGACCACACGCCAACGCTTTCTTGCCGATGTCGGCCGCGTTTCGATGATACGGACCTTATCGCCGATCTTCGACCCAAGTTCATCGTGGGCCATGAATTTCTTGCGCTTGCGGACGTATTTGCGGTAGGTCGGATGTTTGACCAAACGATCTACGTTCACGGTGACCGTTTTCATCATCTTGTCCGAAGCCACAATGCCGATCTTTTCCATGCGCTTGCCTTTGTTAAAGACCGGTGCTTCGCCGCTTTCGTCAGCTTTCGCCGCCGGCTTTTTCGCGGCCGCTTTCTTTTTCGGAGCAGCCTTTTTCGCCGGTGCTTCTTCCGCAGCCTTTTCCGTGACTTCGACCGGAGCTTCGCTTTCAGCAGCTGCTTCAGCAGGAGCCGCGGCGGTTTCTTCGGCCGTTTCCGGTGCGCTTTCGGTTACTGTAGTTTCGGTCGATCCTTCGACCTCGTCTGTTTTCTTCTTTGGCATCTTACTTTCCTAAAAAGCTTTACGCTTGCCCCTCTTTTGCTTCAAGATTCTTCGCCGAGATCAGCGTATAAACACGCGCCAGCGTTTTTTTCTCGCGCCGGATGTCCGCGACGGTATTGCCCACACCTAAAGTTTTACGAAACTTCAGGCGAAACAACGATTCCTTGAGCGCGTCGGCCTGTTCATTCAATTCTTCGAGACTCATGTCGCGAAGCTGGTCGATCTGTTCCTTGCGTTTCATTTTCCTAAACAATGCCTCCTTCGAGGTCGGTACGTGTCACGAATTTCGTCTTGATCGGAAGCTTTTGTGCCGCCAGGCGGAACGCCTCACGCGCCAATGCTTCGTCAACGCCCTGGATCTCATACATTATGCGGCCCGGTTTTACGACCGCCACCCAATGGTCCGGTGCGCCTTTTCCGGAGCCCATACGGGTTTCCGCCGGCTTTTTGGTTATCGGCTTATCGGGAAAAATACGGATCCAGATCTTTCCGCCGCGTTTGACGTGACGGGTCATGGCGATACGTGCCGCTTCGATCTGACGGTCCGTGATCCATCCTGCTTCCAGTGCTTTCAAGCCAAAATCACCAAAGTTAAGCTTTTCGCCGCGCGTCGCTTTTCCGCGCATGCGGCCTTTCATAACTCTTCGGTGCTTGACCTTTTTCGGCATTAACATAACTTTTCTTCCCTCTTTATTCGCTCATTCCAAACCAGCCGGAATGTCAAAAATTTACTGTCGGTCTCCTCTGTCGCGGCGCGGACGGCGTTCGCGTGCACCGCGTTCGACGCGGACCTCGTTCATCGGATCGGTCGTCGTGCCGCGTGCCATCGACGCATTCGGGTCGAGAATTTCGCCGCGGTAGATCCAAACCTTTACGCCGATGATACCGAAGGTCGTCAATGCTTCGGCAAAGCCGTAATCGATATCGGCGCGAAGCGTATGCAGCGGCAGGCGTCCCTGCAGCGACCATTCGGTGCGGGCGATCTCGGCTCCGTTCAAACGGCCGGAGATCATTACCTTGATGCCCTGTGCTCCGAAACGCTGCGATTCTTCCATCGTCTTTTTCATCGCACGACGGAAAGCGATACGTTTTTCGAGCTGCTGGGCGATCTTTTCGGCCTGAAGCTGTGCGTTCAGTTCCGGATGGCGGATCTCCTGGATCGAGATCTGCACTTCGCGGCCGGTCTTCTTCGAAAGGTCCTCGCGAAGCTTTTCGATCTCGGTTCCCTTGCGGCCGATGATGATGCCCGGACGCGCGGTATAGATAATGATGCGAAGCCGGGTCGCCGCGCGTTCGATGTCGATGTGCGAAACACCGCCGCCGCTGAAACGTTTTTTAAGGTCGCGTTTGAGTTCGAGGTCTTCGGCAAGGTACTGCGCGAAATCCTGTTTCGCGAACCAATGCGAATGCCAATCTTTGTTGTATCCGACCCTAAATCCGTATGGATGAACTTTCTGTCCCATAAAATATTCCTACTGTCTTTCGAGATCCTCGCTCTTTTCTTCGCCGCCTTCGGTCGTTTCGGCCTTGTCTTCTACTGCTTCGGCGGCCGTTTCTTTGGCGACAACTTCGGCCTCGGCGGTCTCGGCGGTCGGCTGTTCAACGACTGCCTCGTTTTCTACGGCTTCGGCCGCGGTTTCCGCTGATTTCTCGGCTTCAGGTTTTTCCTTGGCCTTTTTGCTCTTTGCGGGCTCGGCTTTCTTCGCGGCCTTTTTCGGGGTTTTTGCCTTTCCGGCTTCCGCCTTCGCGGCGGCATCGGCACGCTTCTGTTCCTTTTCGGTCAAAGGCTTGTCTTCGCTCGTGAGCTCGATAGTGATGTGGCAATAATGCCGCTGTTCACGATACGCTCTGCCCTGCGGAGCGGGGCGAACGCGCCGGCGGTTCTTCGTCGGGCCCATATCGACGTAACAGGTTCTGACCCAAAGTCCGTCCGGATCGATCGCGATGTTCTGCTGTTCGGCTTTGTATGTCGCATTCGCGATGGCCGAATTAAGGCATTTCGAGATCGGACCCGCCGCACGTTTGTCCGTAAATTTCAGGATCGAAAGAGCCTGCGATACATTGCGTCCGCGGATCATGTCGATAACGAGACGCGTCTTTCGCGGCGAACCCTTTAGATATTTTGTTTTTGCTGTCGCTTCCATAACTCTCAGTATTCGGTGGCCGGTGATCGGCGGCCGGAACTTTCATTTTTGCCGGCTGACCACGGCCCGCTGCCGTTACTTCCTCTTCGCCGCTTTCTCCGCTTTGGTTCCCGGATGGCCTTTGAACAAACGCGTCGGCGAAAATTCGCCAAGCTTGTGGCCGACCATATTTTCCGTAACGAAAACCGGTATGTGACGTTTTCCGTTGTGAACGCCGAAGGTCAATCCGACCATATCCGGCGAGATCGTCGAACGACGCGACCAGGTTTTGATCGCGGGCGGTTTTTTACCGCCGTCGAGGATCCTTTTAACGGCCTTCTGCACACTCAAATCGATGAACGGTCCTTTTTTTAATGAACGTGGCATATCTTTTATTTCGGAATTCGGATCGCGGATCGTGTCAGCGTCCGTCCGCTCTTACTTTTATAAACCCTTGGAACCGACGCGGTGAATTCGCTTCTTCCATTCCGCATTCCGCATTCCGCAATCAAATTACTTTCTTCTCCTGTCTCTCACGATCATATTGTCCGTGCGTTTATTGCGGCGCGTTTTATAACCGCGTGTCGGCTGCCCCCAAGGCGTAACCGGATGACGTCCGCCCGAAGTTTTACCTTCGCCGCCGCCGTGCGGGTGATCGACCGGGTTCATCGCAACGCCGCGGACTTTCGGGCGTTTGCCCATCCACCGCGAACGTCCGGCTTTACCAAGCGAAACGTTCTCGTGCTCCGTGTTGCCGACCTGTCCGACCGTTGCGTAACAGACGACCGGCACTTTGCGAACTTCACCCGAAGGCATACGAAGCTGTGCGTGATCGCCTTCTTTCGCGACGATCTGGGCAAATCCGCCCGCCGAACGCACGAGCTGTCCGCCCTTTCCGGGCCGCAGTTCGATGTTGTGAACTTCCGTACCGAGCGGAATATTCTTGATCGGCAACGCATTGCCCGGCAGAATATCGGCGTCGGGTCCGCTCAGGACCATCGCATTCACTTTCAAGCCGACCGGAGCGATAATGTAACGCTTTTCGCCGTCGAGATATGTGATCAGAGCGATGTGCGCCGAACGGTTCGGATCGTATTCGATCTGTGTAACGCGTCCGGGAATGCCGGATTTGTCGCGTTTGAAATCAATGATCCGGTAAAAACGCTTGTGGCCTCCGCCGCGGCGTCGGATCGTGATGCGTCCGTCGCTGTTGCGTCCCGAGATCCTTTTCTTTGGTTCAAGCAGCGATTTTTCGGGTGCTGCTCCCGGCGTTAATTCGTCGCGCGTCAGATACGTCTGATAGCGGCGTGCCGGTGATGTCGGTTTTAATCTTTTGATACCCATAATTCAAATGTCCATCAAACTTCAGTTTGATGATTCTTTATCGGCAAACTAAAGTTTGCCGAACTAGATGGCTTCTGCGTAATCGACGATCGGTTCGCCCTTCTTGAGCGTAACGTACGCCTTTTTCCAGTTCGCGCGGCGGCCTTCCTGGCGTCCGCGGCGTTTCATCTTTCCTTCGTACTGAACGGTCCGCACTTTCGCGACCTTTACGTTAAAGATCTCTTCGACGGCACTTTTGATCTCGCCTTTCGCCGCTTTCACGTTTACGCGAAAGGTCAGGATCTGGCCGGTTTTGCGGCTTTCGTCGTTCTCATCGGTCGATTCTTCTCTGAGAATAAAGCTCTTCTCGGTAACGACCGGCGCCTTCAAAACGTCCCAAACACTTAGATTACTCATTATCTGTCGCCTCCCCGCCCGCTTCGCCGGTCACGTCCGTTTCGGCTTTCGGTGCTTTATCCGCTTTTGCGGCTTTGGGCTTTGCTTCTTTCGCTTCCGCTTTCGGCTTCGCGGCCTTTTTCGCTGCCGGTTTTTTCGTTTCGGCGGCTTCGGTTTCGGCTGCGGCACCGGCTTCACGCTTCGGATCCAAAAGGTCGTTCAATTCGGCGACCGCCGTTTTCGAGATCAGAACCTTTTCGTGATAAATGATGTCGTAGATGTTCAGCCCGAAACTGTTCGTGACCTTTGTCTTTTCGACGTTACGCGACGAAAGCACGAGGTTCGTGTTGTCGAGCGAATCAATGATCAGCATCTTTGCGCGTTTCTTTTCCGCCAGGCCGAGAGCATCGACGGCACCGAGAAATTCCTTGGTCTTCGGATTAGCGAACCCGAATTCATCGATGATGATCAGGTTTCCTTCGCGAAGTCTTTCCGAAAGGGCCGAACGCAGTGCGCCGCGGCGCATTTTCTTCGGCATTTTGTATGACCAATCGCGCGGCTGCGGTCCGTGCACGTTGCCGCCGCCTTTCCAAAGCGGCGATCTGAGCGATGCGATGCGGGCGCGTCCCGTGCCTTTCTGTTTCCAGAGCTTGCGGCCCGAACCCGAAACGTTTCCGCGTGTTTTTGTCGCGGAGGTTCCCTGACGGCCATTCGCCTGATAATTCATCACCGCTGCATGGATCAGCGCTTCATTAAGTTCGGCACCGAATACGGCATCCGACAGCTCGACCTCGCCAACTTCTTTATTCTTCAAATTGCGAACCTTTACGGTAGGCATAATATTTTCCCTCGCAAGAGTTACGCGTTTACGCGTGAACTCAACGTTGCGCATTTGCAACATTCTTAACGCCTAAAGGCGTCACTCTAACTCTTCTTAACTACGACCAAGCTTCCATTCGGCCCGGGAACGGCACCGCGAACCATCAGCAAATTGTTCTCGGCATCGACCTTTGCGACCGTCAAACCCTTTACGGTAACGCGTTCGTCGCCCATGTGGCCGGATGACCGCGTTCCTTTGATAACACGCGACGGATATGCGGATTGGCCGATCGAACCCGGTTTACGGACGTTCATCGAACCATGCGATTCCGGACCGCGGTTGAATTTATGGCGTTTGATCGTACCGGCAAAACCGCGTCCCTTCGAACGGCCCACGACCTCTACCTTGTCGCCGTCGGCAAAAAGATCGACCTTGATCTGGTCGCCGACCGCCGCTTCGGGCGCATCCTGCATACGCAGTTCGCGAAGGACGCGCGTTGGCGGAATTCCGCCGCCGGTCTTTTCGAAATGGCCGCGGAGCGGTTTTGTTACATTCTTGAGCCGGATAGGTTTTTCTTCGACAAAACCAAGCTGCACGGCATTGTAACCGTCGCTGCCCGCCGCACTCTTTGTTTGGACGACAACGCACGGCCCCGCTTTAATGACGGTCACCGGCGTTACCGTTCCGTCCTCAGCAAACAGCTGCGTCATTCCAACTTTTCTACCAATTATTCCGCTGATCATAATTTTGTACGACAAACTTCAGTTTGTCGGTCTTTATAAAACAAACTAAAGTTTGTTTGACTCTAATTCTTTCCAAATGCCTTGATCTCTACATCGACGCCCGCCGGAAGATCCAGCTTCATCAACGCATCGACCGTTTCCGCCGTCGGATCGAGAATATCCATAAGCCTTTTGTGCGTCCGGATCTCGAACTGCTCACGCGATTTTTTATCGACGTGCGGCGAACGCAGAACGGTCCATTTGTTCTTGACCGTCGGAAGCGGTATCGGCCCTGCGATCCTCGCCCCGGTGCGTTTTGCGGTATCGACGATCTCCTGCGTGGATTGATCCAGCACGCGATGGTCGTAGGCTTTTAATTTAATGCGAATCTTTTCGTTCAACATAAAGTTACTCGTTGATCATGGATGGTTGATCGTTGGTTTTTACAACCATCTGCGATCAACCATCAACGATCTTTCTTATTCAACGATCTCCGTGACGGTACCGGCACCGACGGTGCGGCCGCCTTCGCGGA
>CBFGSN010000036.1:0-20551 GCA_965651435.1 uncultured bacterium
CGAACGGAATTACATAACCGCTTCGAGTTCGTCAAAACCCGGCCGGACAAAATCCCAAGCTTTCGGAAAATCTGCTTCGATCAATGTTTTAAGGCGTTCGAGCTGTTCGATGCGTGGTGAAACAACGTCCGCATTCTTTTCATCCAAAAGATTTTTCCAGGCGTTGATCGAACCGTTTATCATTATCAAACAGATCTTTGCCGAACCGTTGGCATGCGATCGCGGATCGGTCCGTTCGTCCGGATCTTCGTAACCGTCAAGGTCCAAAAGTCCGTGGTATGCGCTGTGGACCTTTGCTCCGATGCTGAACATATATTGGATTATGACCGCCATTTGGGCATTGACGATGTCTTCGTCCAACCTTTCGCGATCTATCCAATCATCGCCTGTATCGAGAAAATTTGAGGTTTCGACCGCGTATTCCATCCCGAGCTTGTGGGCTTCGCGGTCATCGACAAATTCTTTTGTGCGGGCTTCGTTCGCGGCCCATTCGTCTTCATCAACGGTGAGGTCAATGCCGCGTTCTTCGGCGGCCCGGATCAGCAGTTCTTTTGTTTCCGCAAAAATATTGCCGACCTCGCGCACCGCGTCTTCGATCGTTTCGACGGGCGGGAGTTCCTGCTCCATTTGAAATGTTCGGCAGCGGGCGGTAAATTCGCACCGCTCGCACCACCGGTCACAATAATTGTAGATGCCCGATATCAGGCCGTCTTCGTTAACCACTGACACTTAACCGCCGATCATAACGTTCATCTGTCCTTTCATGATCTTATTCGGCGGGCCGATCGCTTCGAGAATGGTGTCGCCCATACGCGCCGCCGGCAGATTGTTGACCATCACGGTCTTGGAACCGGTAATTACGACACCCGGGCCGTGCGGCGGAACAGGCAGCGGCGTCGTACAGGTATGAATGTCCGCTCCGCCCGCGGCACTCGAAATAGCGCTCGACATTGACGACAATGCGGCCGCCTTCGCGGCTTCCTCAGCGGCTTTCGCGGCCGGCGCACCCGGTGTTCCGGCTGCGGCGGCGCTGGCGGCCTCGGCGGTCTTGATCGCTGTATCGGCCGCGGTTTTTGCGACCTGAAGCGCCGCGACCGCGGCAAGCGGCATTCCGCGCCACTGGGGCAAAAACCCGACCAAGACATTAGGACTGCCCGGCCCGATCGTCAGAACCGGCGGAAGCGGGTGGGCTACGTTATCTGTTACTCTTGCTGCTGGCGGCATACGTGTATCTCCTGCTTACATTGCATACGGGATCAACAGATCTTGTTCGAGGACCGTCTCTTGCAGGGCGATCTTGCCGGCAACGGAAATTGTCGCCGTCGCTTTTACAAGATCCTGCCCTTTAACAGCAAACAATTCTACTGCGTCGCCCTTGGTCTCCGGAGCCTTGATCACCTTGCCGTATTTTTCCCTGAATGCTTCGAATTCTTCCTGCTTTTGTTGATCCAGATTTGGCCGTCGTTCGATGTCATCAACGCTCTCGATCACACGAAGACGTTTATTTTTCGATTCCACCGTTTCCAGAAATGTCGTGACGTAACTGATCCGGTTCTCATTCTTGGTTATATTCAGGCCTGCTCTTTCGGCAAGTTCGAAATATCCGTCCTCGTTGGCATTAAGCTTGACCTGAAAATCTTTCGGGTCCAGGCCGACATAAACGATGATCGCCCTGGAAGGCGCAAATTTTGAGATCTTGTAAATGCGGCCGTTATTTAGGAACGGGGTCGCGATGCGTTCCACCGTCGAATCCGCCGCCATTATCAAGGCCGCCGTGTCCGGGTCGTCCCGCTCGAACCGTTTTGCCAATAATTCTTTTTCGTCACTCACGTTAACTTTCTCCTGATCCGCACGCTTATCGGTGGCCGGCAGTATTTTTACCGATGCGGAATTCGAATTTACCGCCCTAGCCGTATTTTCAACCGGAGTCTCGCAGTTTGCCTGTAATGCGAACACCGTGCATAAAATCAATATAGACCTTGTCATAGTCCTCCTCCATACTTCACGGCCCGGTAGGATGATGTCCGTCCCATGAATCGCCGTAATAATCAGGATATGAGTCATTCGTATTGGAGGTTACGACTTCACCATTCTCAAAACCATCCTGTACCCTCTGTCGTCCTGCGGCTCGGCCCGCGGCATCTGCATCAGCATCGCTAATGTCGGGATCCGCCGCCCGTGCGTCCGCGACCGCTTGGTCATATGCGGTCTGATATTCATTCTCAAGTGGGAAGTGGGCATTTGAAACGTCGGTACCATTTTCCGCCAATTCGTTGCGGGCTTCTATGCTTCGAACGGTTCCGTCGACCTCTTCCTGAAGCATTTCGTCCACATATTCGTCGCGGCTCTGATTTTCGATATCACCACTGGTTCCTTCATTTGCTTCCTGAGCGTGCTGCATCTCGTGAACAAAGGTCAGAGCCGACGTCGTGGTATCTTCGCTTGGATCAAGGTTCGTCGAATTCGTGCCCGAGTCGTACGTCGAGCCTTCGCCGGCCCGGAACGTGGGTTCGACACCGTAACGATCATAGATCTCAAGGGCTTGTCTGCCTTGCGCCGAATCGGCCAACGTGTCTCTGATCGCCGTCATACGCGGGTCTTCGCCGGGTCGCGGCGGAGCGACATAGTGCTGCCCCTTAAGAGTTCGTTTCTTTCGACCGCCGCCGCCGCCGGTTCGCGGTTTATCCAGGTAACCGGGTTCACCCGTATCGGACGTTTCCGCATCAACCGGATCTTCAATACTGGCATTATTCGTTCCCATTGCTGAGCCGCCCGAATTGATCATGGTCATTGTGCCGACGATCGTCACACCCGAAGGTCCGATCGTAATAAAATTTCCGCCGACTTTCAGCGTGATCTGAGTCTTTGCCTCAAGCGTGATCGTATTCGCGTTTAGTTCCGCGGATGTTTTGACCATCGTAGCCAAACTGGATTGATAATCCTCGACTACCTCACCTTTTACCGTCTCATTAAGCTTACCGTCGACGCCAATAAATCTAGCCTCTTTTACGTGCAGGTCATAATTTCCCGCAACCGTGATGGCGAGGTTTCCGCCCGGCTGATTTTCTTCTTTCAGGCCGATGACCTCATTACGGCTGCCGCCGCAGGTTTCGTAAAGCGAACCGCGGACGCGGACGTCCATACGCTTTTGTGAGCGGATGAAGACCTGTTCCTTATTGGCTTTGTCCTCGAACCGAAGTTCGTTGTAACCTTTGCCGTCATCGGGGCTGGTGCGTGTTTTTATATACGTCAGCGTTTTGAACTTCGGCAGTTCATAATGCGGCATCGTTTTCGGATTATAGACCGAACCCGTGATGATCGGCCGATCCGGATCGCCGTCCAGAAAATCGATCAAAACTTCCTGGCCGACGCGGGGAATGAACATCGTTCCCCATTTATTGCCGGCGATATTTGTCGCGACGCGCAGCCAGCACGAGGCTTCAGGATCGAATTTCGAAAGGCGATCCCAATGAAAATGGACCTTTACGCGGCCGTATTTATCAGGGAATATTTCTTCGCCGGACGGCCCGACGACGATGCCCGTTTGGCTGCCGGCAATGGTCGGACGCGGCGTTCGCATCTGCGGACGGAACGGCGCGTGTCCCTGGCCGTGCGGCATACAGGTAAATTCGTTAAGGTAAGCTTCGGGCACAGTGTCATCCGTGACGTACTGCGGTGCCTGTTGTGCGACGATGTCCGACGAAACAACTATCTGATAGATGTTGTTCGACGCCATCGGGTGTGTCGTCAGTTTAAAACGATATCCCGCGATAAGAGCCGCCGAATCCGACCAGCTTGAAACCGTTCGAAAATTCGCATCCATCTGCTCCTGACGAAGGCGGGCGGTACGTTCGCGGTCGGGGAATATTTTCTGCAGATTGCCGGACTGTTCGCCGCCCGACACATTGATCCCGTCAAAACGTTTCGCGTAACCGCCCGGCAGGTCATAATGCTCCATGTCCTGGTTCGGGAAACCGGTAAAACGCGTCGTCTGAACCGCCTGAAGCGGATTATCCTGAAGCTCAAAATTATAATCTCTAAGTTCGAGCTTGCCCGTCTGAAGACGGCTTTCGTAGAGCCATTCGTGCACGCCGCCGACCCATTCTTCGCCAAGTTCGGAAATATCCGCCATGTACGGCAATGATTCCTTGCTCGGCGTTATACGGTGTGACTGCGGACTATCCGCGATGATCAGACGATTTTCGTCTGCTTTATGCTCAAAATAATAATAGATGCCTTCTTCTTCCATCAGCCTGGAGATAAAATCCCAGTCCGTTTCGCGATATTGAACGATATAATTTCGCGGTTCCAATGTTTGGCTGATCTCAATATCGAATTTGAACCCGTCAAGCACAGCGTTCAGGACATCAACGACCGATCTATTTTGAAAGACACGGCTTTGCGTCGTACGCGTCAGCATCCAAACATCCGGCACGATCGTGGCACGGTAATACGAAAACCGCGGGCCCCGCTTCCCTTGGTGAAACGCAATGCACAACCCGTTAAAATAACGTTCGCCGCCGTCATTTTGCGTCGCACGCACGACAAGCGGTTTTCCCAGAACTTTCTTCGGATCGATCGGCGTCGGGCGATAGCCTTCTTCGTTCTCTTCGTGCAGAACCTCCAGCTCGTAACTGTAAAGCTCCGAAATGGCCTCACGGCCGACCAACTTATTGATCAACAGATATTCCCCGCCCAGCGGTGATGTTAAGTATAATAAACGTCCTGATTGAGTTATTGCCATATCGTTCTTGTCCTCTAAACCTGAACGCTATTTAGACGAAAATAACACGGATTTTTGCGTGATTTCAGCACAACCCGCGATCCGGATCATCGAAAAACACAGGATTCGCCGATGCGGCTTCGGACGATAACATCCGGAGCAGCATCGGCTTTGGACGATCGTTCTAAGTTTAACCGAAGGTATAGGCAAAATTTCCTGTGTCGTCGACCGACACATTCACCGTGCTTATACCCTCGCCCGCGGCCATACGGGACAGAACCTCGCCGCTCATTTCGGGCAGCAGCGTTCCGGTCAGGATGTTATACACATTGCGCGCGCCGCTGTCCACATCGGTGCAGCGTTCGGCAACCGTATCAATGACCTTCGGATCGAACGTAAACTCAGCTCCGTGATTTTCCTGTATGCGGTCGCGGATCTTGCCAAGCTGCAGATTGATGATCAGCCGCAGGATCTCATCCGAGATCGGATAATACGGCACGGTCACCATACGTCCGAGCAGAGCCGGTTTGAAAGCTTTGACGAGTTCCGGCTTGACGGCTTCGACCAGGCCTTCGGGGCTCGGCGTCGTGTCCGGATCGGCACAAAGAGCCATGATCGTATCCGTGCCGACGTTCGACGTCAACAGGATGATACAGTTCTTGAAATCGATCTCGCGGCCTTCGCCGTCTTCGAGCACGCCTTTGTCGAACACCTGGAAGAAAAGTTCCATCACGTCCGGGTGCGCTTTTTCGACCTCGTCCAAAAGAACCACCGAATACGGTTTGCGGCGGACGGCTTCGGTCAGAACGCCGCCTTCTCCATAGCCGACGTATCCCGGAGGCGAACCTTTCAGGCTCGAAACCGTGTGTGCTTCCTGATATTCGCTCATGTTGATCGAGATCAGGTTGCGTTCGCCGCCGTACAGCGATTCGGCAAGGGCAAGAGCGGTTTCGGTCTTACCAACGCCGCTGGTTCCGACAAGCAGGAACACGCCGATCGGGCGTTTCGGATCGGTCAGCCCGGCACGCGATGTGCGAATACGCTGTGAAATGGCTTCGAGAGCGTGATCCTGTCCGAGCACGCGCTGGCGAAGTGTTTCGTGCAGGTTCAGCACGGCATTGATCTCATCCGCGACCATTTTCCCGATCGGAATTCCGGTCCAGCCGGAGATGATCTCGGCAACCGATTGTCCGTTCACGACCGGCTGCATCAGCGGGCTTTCACCCTGAAGTTCTTTCAGTTCGGCCGTCAGCTTTTTGAGTTCGCCTTTCAGGAATTCGGCATCAGCGGGTTCCGATGCGGTCGCTGTGGCGGCTCCCGAATCCCCGGCCGGTTCCGCCGGGGCGTCCGCGGGCGACTCTGCCGCTGCTTCGGCGGTTTCGCCGGCATTCGCGGCTTCCGCATTCGGAAGTTTGGCCTCCATCACGCCCATTTCAAGTTTCGTACGGATAGTCTTTATCTTTTCGGTAAGTTCCTTTTCCTTGACCCACTGCTCGTTCAATTCGGCGAGACGTTTTTCCGTTTCTTCGCGCTTTGCCTTTAGATCTTTCAGCCGGTCGCCGTGTTCGGCTCCGGTTGCCGTTTCGCGTTCAAGCGAATCGATCTCGGACGAAAGATTCTGTATCCGGCGCGTCGCGTCTTCGATCGGAGCGGGTGTCGCTCCTTGGCCTATGGCGACTTTCGCACACGCGGTATCGAGCACCGAAACCGATTTATCCGGAAGCTGGCGGCCTGTGATATAACGATTCGAAAGTTTAACGCAATCGACTATCGCTTCGTCCAAAATGCGGACGTTGTGGTGGCCTTCCATTTTGTCGGCGATGCCGCGCATCATGGAGATCGCTTTTTCTTCGTCCGGCTCGTCAACTTTCACGACCTGGAATCGGCGTGCGAGCGCGGCGTCTTTTTCGAAATATTTCTTGTATTCCGCCCAGGTTGTCGCCGCGATCGTGCGAAGTTCGCCGCGTGCAAGTGCCGGTTTAAGCAGGTTTGCCGCATCGTTCTGTCCGGCGGCACCGCCCGCGCCGATCATCGTATGTGCTTCGTCAATGAACATGATTATCGGCTGCGGCGAGGCTTTGACCTCATCGATGACCGATTTCAGGCGGTTCTCGAATTCGCCCTTCACACCGGCTCCGGCCTGAAGCAAACCAAGGTCAAGCGAACGAAGCGCCACGTTCTTCAGCGGATCGGGAACGTCGCCTTCGGCAATGCGAAGTGCGAAACCTTCGACGACCGCCGTTTTACCGACGCCGGCCTCACCGGTCAGGATCGGATTGTTCTGGCGGCGGCGCGTCAGAATGTCGACGATCTGGCGTATCTCGAAATCACGCCCGAGCACCGGATCGATCTTGCCGGCGCGAGCCTTTGCCGTAAGGTCTTCGGTATATTGGTCGAGTGCTTTTGTTTTTCCGGGAACGCCACTCGCGACAGGAGCACCGCCCGAAACGCCGCCCGCTTCGCCAAGCGCGACGGCATCGCGTTCTTCGGCCGAATCGGAAATAATGTTCGCAAGGTCCGACCGGAGCGATTCGACCGAAATGTGATCGAATTCTTTCGAAATATCCCGTGCGATGCGGGCCGACCGGTCATTCGCCAGCAGAGCAAGAACCATATGGCCGCTACGGACGCGAGCCGCGCCGAAATCGACCGACGCCGCGAGCCATGCATCCTGGATCCATTCCGGTATGCGGTCGCTAAGGCCCGGCGTTCGCGAGTTTCCGGTTTTCAGCCGATCGATCGCCGAAGTAACATCCTTGCTCAGGCGGTCTAAATTAACTTCGTAATGGCTGCAGATCTTGTGAAGATCCGTGTCGTTCTGTTCGAGCAGTTTTGCGAGCACGTGCTCGACCTCGACATCGTAGTTGGTCCGGGACAAACACAGTCCCGCCGCGCTTTCGAGGGCATTACGCGTTGTATCGTTGAGTCTTCCGACCAGGGATTTCAGATTTACATTCATAATTAATTCTCCGGATAAATTTTCAAAACAAAGGCAATTACTCTATGTGGGCGGCCCAAGATCGTTGTTGCGTTCAAACTGCCTGAAGCACAAGCTGGTCGTCATCTTTTTTGAAAGGCTGTGTCTTCAAAAAAGTGGTCCAGCCGAGCATCGGTTTCCGCATCGCTCGTGTTGTCAATATCGCGCTCGGGACTTCTTGTTTTTCCAGAACAAGCTGCATATCGAAATCCAATTCGGTACCAACGACGAAATTTACTATAGAACGAAATGCTTCAAAAGCAGAACCATTCGGCAAAAAAGCAGCATATTGCTTGAATTTGATCGGCCCTATTTTTATTCGAAACTTCGATTGTTGGTCCCAAACGCGGCTTCCGATGACAGTCGTAACGCCCAGCTCGCTATTTTGTGAGCCGAGTTTGCTTATGTCGTTTTTGCCAAGTTCTAACCATTGACCGAAGAATTGCTCTATTTTTGCTTTAACGCCAAAATAATCGGACAAGATATTCTCCAGCGAATTCGACGAATGCGGCTTTTGCGAGATCATGCCCGCGTAAGGAAGCAGCGATTCGTCCGGCAGCGACATCCGCCCGCGAAGCCCGTCCGTGCCGAGCCCGATCAGATCAAAAAGATAGCCGGTAAATTCGTCTTCGCCGCGGCTGTATCCGACCGGAAAGCGGTATTTTTCCCATGCCCTATAAAAAAGCGAAACCGCGCGGTGCGTAAAAATATCCAGGAACGCCCACATCGACGTGTCCTTTTGGCGGACGCGTTCCAGAACGAGTTCCGTATAATGCGTCGGCAGAACGCCGCTCGGCCCGATCATGCCCATAAAATTTACGAGCATTTCATGTCGTTCGTCGCCGGTCTGCGGATCCTCAACGGTGCGGATCTCGTGAACTTCGCTCGGCGGAAAATCGAGAGCGGGACGCGAACGGAACCGAACTATCTCTTCCACCGGCAGAGCGTCGCCGCCGACCCGTTTCTTGTCACGATAAATAGTCGCCATCAGCCGTACCGCTTGAAAAAATTCAAAACGATACGGTTCGTTGAAAAGCTCTTCTTTTAACGACGCCTTTGCCACAATAGGGTTCCTGTTTGTCAGCTATTCTAACTCAATTTGGGCGAATTTTCGCGCAAAAATTCGAGAAAAGCAAAAAGCTTAGAGGAGTTCCTGCTCGCCCGCACGCGGCGGGAACCGTTTTATAATGCCTTCGCGTTGTTCGGAGCGCAAAACGACCTGATTGAACGAATTCAGCGACGAATATAATCCCAAAAACCTTTCGAGAATACAGCCGAAAAGGAACATTCCGCTGCCGACGAACTGTTCTTCGTCAAAAACTATCTCGGTTTCCAGACCACGGACGAAACCGGCTCCGACGCGGCCGCCGATCTGGCGTATGGCACGCCGCGAACGCACCTCTGAGATCCCAAGGATCTGTTTGCGTGTAACGGTCGAATGGTCAAAATTATAGAGGTGCAGAATTTCCTGAAGTGCCTCCGGCTTTCCGTCGTCGTTATTGACCAGGGACAGATAGTTCAAATTCAGATGCGAGATAAGCCGCCACTGCGCGGCACGACGCTGCGGCGGGCGAAGCGTTTCGGTCGGTTTCGTCAGGCATCGGACGCGTGACATCAGTGACGCGCCTTCGACCTCGAAATCGCCTTCCTTTCCTCCGAACGGAAGCCGCGCCGGCAAGTCCCGATTCGAACATGTTGCCTTTACGTTCAGAACCTCAACGGCCGGAACGTTCGGATCGAAATTTCCGTCAACCAGCGACATGAACATCTCGGTTCCGTCATCGTCCGGCCTTTGCGACGGTTTTCGCACCGCATACCAGAATGATTTTTCCATCTGTTCGCCGTATGCGTGCCGCAGCGAATAGAAAGGCGAAAATACGCGCGATGTGTTGGTCCGCGGGTCGTTCGCAACGACCTCATCGATCGAATATATCTCCGTCGTCGATTGGCGGTGAACATCCGGTATGACCTGATATTCGTATTTTTGCTGGGAAAGATATATCGGATCGGAAAGCCGCGAAAATAGATTGATGATCGGCGTACAGCCCATCCGGAAAGTTTCCGCGGTGATCGGAGCCGAAGGCGGACGAATGTCCTTAAGGTTTATAACAATATCGAAAAGCGTTCCGAATTTTCGCGCGATCGCCTTATCGAGCCCGTGTATGTCAAAGAAAAGAAACTTATACGGAAAAGCAAAATACTCCGAAAGAAGTCTGTAGCCGGCGAATGAGCGCTTCGTGAACGGGATCATCGCTTCTTCGTCTTTGAATCCGACTTGGGTCAGGCCTTCGGACGCGGGCATAATGACCGGATCGGGCAGCTTCAGCCGCAAATTCGTTATTGTTTTTATCGTCTTTGTAGAAAAAGGCTGTTCTTTTGGGCGTATTTCGACGCTGGTCGCGTGATTGAAAAGGATCTCGTAAAGCGGAAACACGAGCTGCGGATCGCCGTCCAGATAAAAACGGATGAATGTCGGGTCTTCGCCGGTAGAACCGATCTTCATCTCATGCAGTTCGGCGTCACCGTAGCAACGCATACTTATTCGGATCGAGCTGTCGGAAAGTATGCCGCGTGCATCTTTCGGCGCCGGCGATTCAAGCCCGGCGGAGACTATCTCGATCGGCATTAACTGGACGTCATATGCCGACCGGAAACGGCACGGCGTTCCGTCAACCGGACGCGAATTTAGACGGGCTCCGCGTTCGACGACCTGCACGGCCGTAAGTTTGTCCGTCGGAGAACCGTACGAAAATTGAGCCACGGCCATTGACGGTATCGGCGCCAGGTAATGCGGATAAAGAACGTTTAGGAAAGATTCGGTTATCTCCGGAAGCTCATCGCTCAGTTTGATGCCGATGCGTCCGGTAAGGAAAGCAAATGCCTCGATCATTCGCTCGACATGCGGATCTTCGATCTTTTCTTCATCGAGCAGAAGGCGCGTGGCGATCTTTGGATATTTGCGGGCGAAATCCGCTCCCATCCGGCGCAAGAATATCAGCTCGCGTTCGTAAAAGCCTAATAGTTCGTCGCGCATAAAAAAGTCATTATAGCCTAAAAATCAAAATTGTGTAAATATCACAGCCGCTAGGACTTATGAATCATATCACCGCTCCTGGATAGCAAATTCACCGCTTCCGATCTGAAGTACGGTATCGAATGCGATCGGCTCCGGAGCGGGTTCGATGTCCAATCTCGCTTCGATGCGAAACTTTATCTGACGATCGACATTATTTATCGGTTCCAGTGATACTTTCAGGTCAAGGAATCTCGGTTCAAAATATTTCAGCGCCGTTTCAAGCGATCTGGAAAGCCGCTTTTGTTCGTAGTGGTTCTTTGCGCTCAGGCCCGTAAAATCCGGGAGGCCGTAAAACGCCACCGATCTTTTTACTTCCTCCGGCAGGTTCTCGTCATCCTCAAGATAACAGCGTGTGTTAAGAAGCCATTCGATGTCGCGGCGGACCGAGGCTTTTAGTTCGCGGACGGACGTCGCACGGGATTTTGGCCCGTCCTGCGAGCGGGACGGATCCAGATCGATGAGCCTGTCAAGAACGGACGGTGTAACTAAAACTTCAGATTCCAAGCGTGCCATAACAAAGGAATATTATAAGACAAAAATTCCGCAGGATCACCGAAAAGCGATCCTGCGGTCCGAAACTTAAGCACTTTTGCGTGCGGGGTGGAACTAAACCTTGACGTTCTGCTTGAGGTCGTATCCGGCCTTGACCGTACCGCCCAGCGATCCGTCTGCCTTCTGTTCCTTGTATTCTTTCTCGATCTTCGTGTAGTTGAAAGAACACTGGTCGATCGGAAGTTCGCTTCCCGCTGCCGAAGCACCTGTCTGGTACGACGAGATCAGAATGTCAGAGAAGGTGATCTTCAGAAATTCCATCTTGTCGCCGCCGGCCTTGCGGCAGGTAAGGGTTGCCTTCGGGATGTGTTGACCCGTGGCACAGGCTTCCATCAGTTTCGGCGAATGTTTGCCGAAGTTAATTACGAAGTGGAAATCCTGCATCGAAACTTTACCCGAACCGGCACCACCGCCCAAGCTGCTGGAACCTGCGTTAGTGGCTCCCCATGAGAAGGATTCGATCTGCAACTCGTTTGGGTGCGTGGAATCAGCGCTTTCACCATCGATACCGTCAATCTTCAAGAACATGTCAACTGCCATTTTATTTTTGCTCCTTTTATTTTGTTAACTTGCTAAGAATTTGTTTTTCATTAGCTACGTGTTTAAGACGATATGTCTAAAAATTTTTGCGAAGTCTTAAACAAACTTACTAAAAAAAATTGCCGAACGAACGCTTCGCTCGCGAACGTTCGGCCAGAGAACGCAGACTATTTAGAAGCAGGCTGCGGTAGATCGGCAACCAACCGAAGTGAGACCGAAAGCTCATCCAGCTGGAAATGCGGCCGAAGGAACGCAACCGCGCGGTAGCATCCGGGTTTGCCCGGAATTTCCGCAACGTCAACACGGGCTTCGCGAAGCGGATATTGTGCTTTCGTCGATGCCGACGCCGTGTCGTCCTCGGTCACATAGTTATGTATCCAGCGGTTGAGGAATATTTCTGCCTCTTTCCGCGAAAGGAAACTTCCCACCTTGTCACGCATCATTGCCTTCAGGTAATGGGCAAAACGCGAAACCGCGAACAGGTACTGAAGCTGTGTCGAAAGGCGTGCATTCGCATTTGCTTCGTCCGTGTCGTATTTCTTCGCTTTGTTCGCCGACTGCGTAGCAAAGAACGCTGCGTAATCGGTTCCCTTACAATGAACCAGCGGAATGAAACCGTTGTCGGAGAATTCTTTCTCGCGGCGGTCGGTGATCGCGACCTCGGTCGGGCACTTCATCGCAAGTTCGCCTTCGTCGGTTTCGAAAGTATGCGTCGGCAGTCCCTGAACGAGCCCGCCGCCTTCGACGCCGCGGATCGCTACGCACCAGCCGTACATTGAGAAAGCTTCGGTCAAACGCGTTCCGAGCGAGTATGCCGCATTGCCCCACAAATATTTCTTGTGGTCGGTTCCGTCAACGTCCTCCTCAAAACGGAACGTTTCGGTCGGCTTCGTGGCCGCGCCGTATGGTTCGCGCATCAGAACATGCGGAAGCGTCAGGCCGACATAACGCGAATCTTCGCTTTCGCGGAAACTGCGCCATTTCATATATTCCGTGCGATCGAAGATCTTCGAAATATCACGAACTTCGGACATTTCTGAGAACGTGTCCCAACCGAACAGGCCGGCGGATGCCGCACTCAGGAACGGGGCATGCGAAGCTGCGGCGACCTGCGACATATTTTCAAGCAGCGACATATCCTGCGGATGATTTCCGAATTCGTAGTCGCCGATGATCGCTCCGAACGGAGCACCGCCGAATGTGCCGTATTCGTCTTCGTATATCTTTTTGAAAAGCGCCGACTGGTCGAATTCGAGCGCGCGTTCGAAATCCTTCAAAAGGTCTTTCTTTGTGGCGCTCATAACGCGGATCTTCATCTGCGGTCCGGTCAGCGTGTTCTTTACAAGGTGATGAAGTCCGCGCCACGAACCTTCCAATTTCTGGAAATCTTCGTGATGCATGATCTCATTCATCTGAGCCGAGATAAGCCGGTCGATCTCCGCGATACGCGAATTGATCGACACGTCCATATTTTTCGACAGCGTAAGTTCGCCGCTCATCGCCTGATTGACGAATTCGGCGATCATATCCTTTGCTCTTTCTTTTTGATAATCGTCACGGGCGAGGCGTCCTTCATTGAGGATCTGGTCAAGCAAACCGCCTTCCTGTTCGACTTCCACCGCTTGAGCTTCCGCGGCTTTTTCTTTTTGACTGGCCATTATTACTTAGTCCTCCTTGGTTGAGTCGATGCCAAGCTCGCTGCTCAACGTTTTCTGTTTATCCGCATTGCCGATGATATCTTCGAGCATTGTTTCCAATTTCTCGTTACCATCCATTTTTGACCGAAGGTCGGCAAGTTTTTGCCGGGCTTCAACAAGCTTGCGAAGCGGTTCGACCTGTTGGACGATGTTGTCCGGTTCGAAATCTTCGATATTGTTGAACTTGAGCTCGATGCCCATTTTGCTTCCGTCGTCCTGAAGCTTGTTCTCGGTCGTGAAGGCAAGCCGCGGGCTCATTCCCGACAAAACCTGATTGAAATTGTCGGGGTCGATCTCGACAAATTTGCGGTTCTTCAATGCCGGCAGCGGCTCTTCCGGCTTTCCGACGAAATCGCCCAAGACGCCGATTACGAACGGCAGTTCTTTTAATTCGATCGCTCCACCCACCTCAACATCATACGTGATCTGAACACGCGGCGGGCGTACGCGATCGATCTTGTGCTGCAAACTTTCTTTCTTTGGCATTTACTTTTCTCCTTCTTTAATTGCTTCCTTCTGATCTAAATGGGCAAAACTATTCATTTTGCGCAAACTTTTACCAACCGCCGGCATCAGCTCCGGCCGGATCATCCGTTCCGTCGCCGCTGGCGGTATTAAAACCAAGCGTCTGTCGGATCTGTGACAGGACGGATTCGTCTTTGATCACATCCTTAAGCCAGGATTCGAGCGGCATATTTCCCCATTTGACGCTTCGCTGAACCAGGTATGCGACCGGGCTGTGCGGTTCGGTCTTTTGGAAAAAATCGGCCACGTCGGCAAGGCGCTTCAGGGCATCGCGGCGGTTCTGGATAGCACCGGTCGCGGTCGCGACACCGGCGGTCGTAACAATGACCTCACCGTCTTCGCCGACGGTTTCCTCGGTCTGTTCGAAATCCTCGTCACGCGGTTCTTCCGCCTTCTTTTCTTCGTGGAGCTTTTTGATCGCGTCATGAACATCTTCCAGCGCCTTGCTGAATGCCGAAAGGCCCGGCATTTGGTTGCGGTCATACCTTTCTTCGATAACGCGGTTCAGTTCGGCAAAGCATTCCTTGCATTCGTCCATCACCCGGTCGAACCGTTCGCAATCGGCGCGTCGGGTCGCGGCCTTTGCCTTTGCCCACATTTCGGCGGTCGTACGGCCTTCGTTCTCTGCCTGAGCTTTCAGGTCCATGTACCGCTGCTGTTCGGCCGAATCGTATGCATCCAGATTTTCCGGTATGTCGAACCGCTTCGAATCCTCGAAATCGATAAAGCTCCGGCCGTCACCGGCGGTGATCGGAGCCTGGCGAACCGCCATCGAAACCTGCTCGTCAAACCACGAGATCGCGTTCGCTCGGGCATCCATGTCGCCGTCTTCGATCTCCGGGTGAAGCGTTTCCCAGAATCCGTCCTGAAGTCCCGAAAGCATCCGCAAACTGTCGCGAAGCCCGACAAGCCCGTGCTCTTTGGTCAACGATTCCGCCAGCCAAACAGCTATCTGCAGGTCTTTCGATTTCGTCTGCAAAGCAGGGACGGCAATGCGTATGACCTCGGCATGATCGCGCATTTTTACGTCGGTCTGCCAAGCTCCCTGATTGAGTGTGTCTTCCTGTCGGCGCGCTTCGATCAACAGATCGTATGTCCCTTCGTATCGCAGACTTTCGCCCGAAGGCGATTCGCCCTCGATAGGCGTCAAAATTGACTCAACATCCACCACAGGTGGAATTTGAAGTTCGTCGCTCATTAAAACAGCTCCTCGATCCAAAATTTTAGACAAAAAGGGCTTGACTGGTTAGAATGCGTATATTCTAGCCCAAATTCGTCAATAAATCATTAAAAACTTTTCATTCCTCGTCGGAGGGCAGATCGAACTCGATCGTGCTTATCTCAAGCAGCGAGCGGTTATTGCCGCCAAAGGCATAAAGCCTGGCGCCCTGTCCGACGTAAATGTCGCCGCCGACGTCCTGCCAATCGACAGCTCTGCCGAGCCGGATCTGGTCATCGGCGTTCTTCCAACTGTTCACATAAAGTGTCGGAAAGAACATCTCTCCCATCGTGCCGTTCACGGTTTCGACTTCCGCGTGTGCCCAAAAGGCATCACGCAACGATTTGCGTTCGAAGAACTTGATCGACCGCACATGCTCGAACGGAAGCCACGTGTAGGTATCTTTTATCAGAACCTCAAAAACGCACATAGTCAGGTCGTTGTGATCGCGAAGATCATCGTAATGAACACCGTCGATCGTACAGCCGAACGCCGGACGGTCTTCGTCAACCGCATCGAGGGCGAGCCGGGCTTCGCCGAATTTTCCTTCGCGGATCATGCCGATCGCTCCAAGCAGGTCCTCGACATATTTCGGGAACCGAAGGATCGATTCCGGACGAAGGCCTTCGTCAAAAAGCTTCATACGGTCTTCTTCGGCCTTAAAATTCTGCTGAAATATCAGCGAACCGATCATCGCATTCGCGTCCTGATGTCCGATGACCTCAAGCTGTTTTGCCGCCCGCTTCCAATCGCCCGAAAAACACGAGAGTTCGAAAAGGAATGTCCGCGCCGTCTGGTTCGTGGGATTCGTCTTTACCAGATTCAGAGCCGCTTCGACCGCTTCGTTCAATTTTCCGGCATCGAAAAGTAGTTTTGCATCATTCATAATTTTCTCTAGTAAGTCTGCTTTTTGCCCCTTACTTGGCGAACGCATCCGGCGCCCTGAACTTGGTGAAAATACTCTTGTCGAATAGATCACCGCCGCTCGGTTTAATAGTTGCCGAGACTCCTTTGCCGCCGACCGAGTAGGTCAGCAGATATTCACCGCCGGGCTGTTTCTGCGGATTGCCCGCATCGACGAACCTAAATAATCCCCAGCTTCCGGTAAATTTCTGTGACTGCGGACCGGCCGGCGACGAGCCGGTGGTCGCGTCAGGCGTTCCGCCCGTCGTGGCTCCGCCCGTCGAAGCCAATGTTATGATCACACCGGTTTCGGACGAACCGCTAGCCGGGAACACGCCCTGGATCGAACCGGTTCCTTCGTTCGTTACCTTCTTGCCGTCTATCGTGACCTCAACTATTGCTCCGCTTGCCGGTTTCAGCGTGAATTCATATGCGAACTTCGGCGTAGCGCTCGTGCCGAACAGTGCCTTTCGGATAGCGAATGCATTATTCAGATACGCCACGAAATCGTCATTGAATTCGATATCGCTGTTCGCGATGACCTTCAGTTCACCATTCGATTCCTCGAAATAGCGTGCAAGTTTGTCGTCATAGAATTTCGACAGGGTACCGGTTTCCGGATTCAGGAATTCTGTGAGTTTAGTCAGGTCCGCGTCGGAGGCTCCGCCGCCGAACGGATATCCGCTCTCGATCGCCTTCGCCGCCGGCAGGATCTGGTCCTTCCATTCCTTCTGCATTTGTGTACGGGCATCCGCACCAAGCAATTCCTTCAGACGCGTGACCGGCTGCAGCAGCAAATTAGACATATCCTGCGCAGCGGCGGTGTCCTTGAATCCCTGCAAAAGTCCGGTGATGTTATTTTCTCTGGTTACGATCTCAAGCTCCGCATTCGGCTCCTTCTGGAGTTTTTCCGCGATCACATTTAAATTACTCATGTTTTCCGCGACTTTACTCTGCAGCCTGCTAAGCTCGGTCCTGTAGGATTCGACCGGCGTTTTGTTTTTGCCTTCTTTTTCCTCAATAAAATCGAACAGCGGACGGAAATCTTTTTCGACCTGCGTGTTTCCGCCCAGGTCGGCCGCCGGTGCGGACGTAAAGAAGCTCTTTATCCAATCCAGAACGCCCTTTGACGGCGGAGCCTTTGACAAATTCGTGTTATTGTCGATCTCCAGGAACAGGATCGTCATCGGCGAATCGTTCTGCGAAAAGATCTGAAGCGCGCTTGATACATTTTCCTTTGAGTAAGGTTTGACCGAAGTTCCTCGAACGAATTTTCGCCATTGGTCGGCATAATCACGGTAATATCGGTCTTTCAGCCATTTCTGATCAGATTCCTTCGCGGCCTCGCCTTTGCCGACGTCGCCCATCACCCAATCTTCCTTGCCTATCTCGTCCTTGGCGTTGGCGATGGCTACTGCCATCAGTTGGTTTCCGGCACGCGTATAAGCTCCGGGAACGGTAACCGTTCCGGACATTAGACTTGTATCTGCTCCGTACCGTGTCAGGATCCCGCTAACACTCATTACTCCGGAAGGTTCGACCTGTTTCGATACGTCCGAAACGATCTTGCTGTAATAACGGTAAACCGCCGGGAAAGCCAACATTTTGACACGCACGGCCTTAACGAGTTCAGGGTCGAGCGGAATGCCCGGAACACGCTCGTCGCCTTCGCCGTCATTGATATGCTGCGCCCAGAAATTCAGCTGATCAAGCGCGGCCACGTTCGCACTGGCCGGAATCTTAGATTCCTTTATCCAGTAATCTTTCAGCACGTCGGAGATCAATGCCTCATCGGCGTGTTCGCGATAATCGCTCGACAGCATCAAATAAACCTTGAAGCGGTTGAACTGCGTCGCAAGCGTCGTTTCGTCCTTTTCGCTAAGGTCCGTCGATGTGGATGTTATCGCATTCGGATCTTTCACGAATGCTTCGAGATCGGCTTTTAGCTTGGCGACCGAAGGTTCCTTGAACCGCTTTTCGATCATCTCGTTGTAAATTCCCATCAACACCCGATCCTTGATCGCGTTGCCCGAATACAAACCGAAACGCATATGTATCGGCGGGCCTTCTTTTTCGTAGCGGTCAAGTTGGGCGAGCTGGTTACGCAGACCTTCTATCGCCTTGATCTCTTCGCTCGTTTCGCGTTCGTCCTTGTCCAGGATAGTTTTGCGGTCGCGGTCCGCCCTGCGGATATTGATCGCGGATTCGCCAACCCTCTGCGATTCCTGCAGCAACTGACGGTTCGATATCAGCGATATCAGCGACATTAAAAGCAATGCACCGACGACCAACGCGCCAAGCACCGTAACGACCCAACCCATGATCGGAGCGCGTTTTTTGTGATCCAGGAAGGTTCGCGTCAGATCTTTGTCGCGAAGGATCACATCGCGCATCAGCCGCTCAGTAAAATATGTATTACCAACGGACGGCGGCGTGTTGCCGACAGCCTTTCCGACCGGCGACGCCGTAAAATAAAATCCGCGCAGAAAGGGATTTTCGCTGAAAGGGTTCGGCCGGAAAAGCGCATTCACGAACGACGATAGTTTGCGGCGGGCCGAACCGAAATGAAGCGGAAAATTGAATATGCGAAGCTGACGCACCGGCGGGAACGGAGCCGAAAGCCGCGATATTCGCCGTTTCATCAGCGAATTGAGCAGTATCTCGTATTCCGCATCAAAAAGCGCTTGAGCATTGTCGCTTTTATCGATCGGGATCGTCGCTCCCCAAACGAGCGTTTTGTCTTCTTTTTTGGATGTCGAGAACGAGTCACGGAATCCTTCGATCGAATCGGCGTTGGTGAAAACCAAATAGACCGGAAACTTTATCTTGTAACGCGTGATGACTTCGTCCAGCCGTGTCCGGAGCGTCTTTGCCAGCTCCTCGGCTTCGCGTTCATCGGCGCTCAATATCTTTGCCGCGTTAACGATCAGGACAAATCCGTCGATCGGCCGCTGGGCGCGATATTTCTTTACGGTATCAAGCAGCGCGTTCCATTCGTCGGCCGAACCGGAACTGTCGGCAAAGTATTTGCCCGACGCGTCAATGAACACGCCGTCGCTCGTCACACGCCAATCAATAAGCTTGGTCGGGCGGACGAATTTCTGTTCGGCCTGCCGCTGGCTCGGCAGCGTCTGCACATTCAGATTCGAACCGATGATGAACGAACTCTTTCCGGCTTTGGCATCACCGGCTATCAGATACCACGGCAGCGTATGAACGGCGTCTTTGCCATCCGCGCCGAGGTTTGATGTTTTCAGAAATTGGACGACTTCTTCCGCGCCTTCGGCCAGGCCTGCCGGAGCGACAGGAGCGGCTTTTCCGGCCGTTGCGGCGGCGTTACCTGCCGCGGCTGCTTCAGACGAACCTTCACCCGCTGCTTCCGCCGCGGCGGCTTCTTCGGCACGACGGGCCTTTTTCGCGCGCCGCGAGGAAATAAGCATTCCGACCAGAGCGATCGGCAGCGTAAGCACGATCAGACCGGCGACAATGGCGAACTGGACCGTGCGGCTGTTGGCGATGCCCATCTGCGGCAGAACGTACATGGTAATAAAACCCACGATGCCGTAAAAGGTCATCAATCCGGCAAAACCGGACGCATATTTAAGTGTCTGAAACTGCCAGCTATTCCTCATAGATCAGGACCGAAAAGTACGCAAGATCATCATATCCGAAGGCTGTCAACGGCTCCTTTCAACGCCGCTTCGGACAACAGATACATAACCAAATAAACAATGATCGCTAAACCTAGACCGCTAAAAGCCGCGATTTTTGCCCAAAGCGGCATTCCGCGCTTTTCGGGCGGCTTTGGCTGATCGGTCGAAAGCCAGTGCGGCGCGAGGTCCACACCCTTTATTCGACCGGCTTTTACAAGGGCATTCGCTGTCTGCTGCATTATGGCCAAAAGCTTTTCCTGCTCATAGATGGCATACCGCCCCTTGAACCCGAGCAGCATGCACATGTAATAGAGCTCGACGGCATCGGCCGTCACGTCTATCTGCTTAAGCATGGATTCGAGCTTGTCGAAAAACTTGTTGCCGGCAAGCTGTTCGCCGAAAAATTCGAGCTGTATCGGGAATTTTTCCCACTCGTCCTTGAGCGGAAAATTGTTCGTCAACACAGTTTCATCGACAAAGGACGCGAGCGCGAATTTCGAAACCTGGATTATCTTGTGATTAAAACGATACCGTTCGGCACGCTTTTCAAAATCGCCGAGCATCGACACCACTTTTGGCCGCAGTTCGTTCGACGGCGTGACGATTCCCGCCTTAAGCCGCAATATCAGATCGAATACCGGCCCGGCGAAGGCAACGAGGTCATTTTTGTTCGAACTTTCGCTCAT
>CBFGSN010000037.1:0-19792 GCA_965651435.1 uncultured bacterium
GGACATGCCGAAATATTTTCGGTACGCCGCGACGGGTCTTTTGGCGTTGTCCGTCGTCGGCGTCATCGTCGGTTTTATATATTTTGGCCGCGAGCCAGAATTTCGTATGAAGGGTTTCCCGACATCGCTTTCAGAAGATGTCGTTGCATCGGTCAACGGCTATGAACGCCGCGAGGTTACCGACAATGTCCTGCAATACTACATAAAAGCCGACAAGGCCGAAACGTTTTCGGACAATCATCAGGAACTGGAAAATGTTTATCTGGAAGTTTACCGGCGCGACGGCAGCACGGACGGAGCCGACACGATCACGGCTGAAAAGGCAGTTTATATTCCGGAGGAAGAAAAAACTTTTCGCGTCTATTTCGCAGGCGACGTGAATATCGATACAGCCGATGAGCTTCAAATAAAGACAGATCAGCTTACTTATACGCGGCGGAACGAAACCGCGGTCGCCGAAGAAGACGTTGAGTTCACCCGGCACAATATCAGCGGAACTTCATACGGAGCGACGTTCAATTCCGCGGATCGCACGGTCGAGCTGCTGCGTGACGTGGCGATAGAAAGCAAAGGAGATCCGTCCGGCGGGAACGCCGGCATCAGCGAAGCAAAGATAAACGCGGCTTACGCAAAATACAACAACGCCGCCGAAACGATCGACCTAACCGGCGATTTCAAAGCCGATATTCTTTCGGGAACGCGCCGCACGAAAGCCGCATCAACACGGGCGAAAGTTTTTTTAACCGCGGCCGAAGGAACCAACGACCGGGATGTTTCAAAACTTGAATTATTTGAGAACGTAGCTGTAGAAGTCACGGAAAACGGCGGAGCTCCGACGAATATCACGGCGGGTTACGCGGCTTATGACAAACCGACGGATGTTTTCGATCTGCGCGAAAATGTGAAGATCGAAACCGTCGAAAACGCACAGCCGACGACGATCACGGCTTCGGCCGCAAAATATCAGAAGGCAAAAGGCATCGTTGATCTGAAAGAAAATTCGCAAATAGTTCAGGGGCCGAATCTGATAAAAGGCAACGCAATAAACGCGAAGCTCGATACAGCGTCGAGCGTACGCTCGGCCGTTGTCGTTGGAGACGGCTATTTGAAACAGACGACCGACGCGCGTACGACCGAGGTTAGTGCACCGCGCATCGTTGCCGAATTTGACGCCGCACAATATCTGACATCGGCTGCTGCACAAGGAGCAAGCACCGTTACGATGACGCCGGCAACACAAAGCGAATATTCAAAGATGACGATGGCAGCACCGAACGCGATCCGGCTCTCGTTCAAGGAAAAAGGTGTCGTTGCGACGCTGAAAACAGATGGACGAACAACGATCACATTCGACGCTCCGCCGAACAATCCTAAGGGATCATCAAAGACCGTCGTAGCAGACACGGTAAATTCATATTTCACCGACGACGGCAGCGGACTTCGGCGCGTTGAAGCGGTCGGCAACGCGGAACTGACCGCGACGCCGGTGTCGGCTTCGGCGAATGCGTCTGTAACAAAGGTGAACGCTCCGCGTTTCGAATGCGATTTTTATCCGGGCGGAAGCAATGTTAAGAGCTGTGTCGGTTCGAGCGGCACGAAAACAGTTCGGACACAGGCCGCATCGGGATCGCCGCCGCAGACCCTGACCGCGGACACGGTCACGGCCTTTTTTGACCAAGGCTCCGGAGATGTTTCGCGCTACGAAGCCAATGGCAACGCTAAATTCGTTCAGGGCGATCGGAACGCGATCGCATCGACGATGGTTTTTACCGGCTCAGACGAGGTCGTCCGGCTACGCGGCGGCGAACCTACCGCCTGGGATTCGAAGGCGCGGATAAAGGCGCCTGAAATAGATTGGGACACGCGGAATGAACGTTCGGCGATGCGCGGCGGCGTTTCATCTACTTACTACACGCAAAAGGCGAGCGGCGGCGCGGCTCCATTTGCGAAAAGCGGTAAACCGGTATTTCTTACCTCCGACTCGGCCGAATTCGATCATCGAACCGAGGTCGCGGTTTATCGCGGTTCGGCGCGCGGCTGGCAGGACAACAATTATGTTCGCGGCGATGAATTCGTCATCGACCAGAAAAAAGGCACGTTCCGTTCAACGGGAAATACCGAAAGCCTGCTTTACGATGCTAAGAAAACCGTGAACGGACGCGACACGAAAGTGCCTGTTTATGCGACCGCGCATCAGTTGATATATGATAAAGACCGATCGATGATCCATTATCAGGATAACGTCGATATCCGCCAGGGAACCGACCGGATCGTGGCCGGTTCGGCAGACGTTTACCTTGATGAAAATAACGAGGTCAAACGTTCGATAGCCGACGGAAACGTTGTGATGACGCAGCCGAATCGAAAGGCAACGGGCGATCATGTTGACTATGACGCCGTCGCGGAAGTTGCCATTCTAAAAGGAGATCCGGCGACGGTACGGGATGCCGAAAGCGGTTCAACAAGCGGCGGCGAAATAACCGTATATATGAAAGAGAATCGCGTTGTCGGCAGCAATCCGGTGCGAAAAACCTCTCCGGGACGGACGCGTTCCGTTTACAAAGTGAATTGATGTTGGACGACACGAAACCAAGCACGACACAAAACGGCCGCCGCGACAGCGATGCGTCCGCATTTTCCTTCGCCGCATTCGGGCTGCAGAAATCATTTTCCCGGCGGCGCGTCGTCGATGATGTAAGTTTATCCGTCGGACGCGGTGAGGTTGTCGGGCTTTTGGGAGCGAACGGCGCCGGCAAAACGACATCATTTTATATGATGGTCGGACTGGAAAAACCCGAACGCGGAAAGATCGTGCTTAACGGACAGGATGTGACGTCGCTGCCGATGTATCTGCGGGCGCGTTTGGGGCTCGGCTACCTGCCCCAGGAACCGTCGATCTTTCGAAAGCTCACGGCCGAACAGAACATTCTCGCGGTGCTTGAAACGACAAAACTCAGCCGTCACGAACGCTTTGAACGGCTCGAAGAACTCCTCGAGGAATTTGGCGTTACCCATGTCCGAAAAGTGCGCGGCGACGCTCTTTCCGGTGGTGAAAGACGCCGCGTAGAGATCGCCCGATGCCTAGCTACAGACCCGCAGTACATCCTGCTCGACGAACCTTTTGCAGGGATAGATCCGCTTGCGATCGAAGACATCCGCGAGATAATAATCTATCTTCGCGACCGCGATATCGGCATTCTCATAACGGACCATAACGTACGGGAAACATTAGGGATAACAGATCGTGCGTACATCATGACAGAAGGAAAAATACTGCGTGCCGGCAGTCCCGCGGAACTCGTCGCCGATCCGGAAGTCCGCCGCCTTTACCTCGGAGAAAGATTCTCTTTGTAGCTGCTTCGCGTTTAGCATTTTCTTTTCAAATTACGTATAATCTGGTTAGTTGGTACGATTTTTGCTTCATAGTGCCTGAAAGCCAGATTTTATGTCCTCATTAAAGCTTCAAGCAAAATTGCAGCAGCGAATGATACTGACGCCGCAGTTGCGTCAGCGTATCGAGATGCTGCAAATGACCGCGCTCGAATTGAACGAGCTCGTCGAACAGGAGCTTGTCGCCAATCCGATCCTGGAGGAAGTAATGCCCGGCGACGAGGTGCAGGAAATATCCGATAACATCCTAGATCAGAACGCCGCGGGCGAAGCCGAAAGCGAAGATGTCCCGAAGAAGGACGAATCGCGCGGCGGCGATGAGGATCGTACGGATGAGCGCGACGCTCCGGCCCAAAAGGACGATACGTTCGATTCCGACGACAACGACAGCGATGGGGACGGTGACGGCGGCGAGGACGTGAATTCGGATGCCTTCGAAGAGATAGATTACGGCCGCGAGTTTCAAGACTATCTCGATCCCGGATACAAGACGCAGGAGATCGAATATAAGGAAGACGTTCCGAGCTTTGAACAGTTCCTGACGCATTCGCCTTCGCTTAGCGAACACCTCGAATGGCAGCTTTCGATGTGCGAAGTGACCGAGAACGAAAAGGCTGCGGCGAAATGCATCATCGGAAACCTGGATGCCGACGGCCGCCTTCAGACATCGGTCGAAGAGATCGCGGCGATGGCACGCTGCTCCGCTGAAACGGCGGAACGCGCGCGGCAGACCGTTCTTTATCTCGATCCGGTCGGCTGTGCCGCGTTCGACGTAAAAGAATCGCTGCTTGCCCAACTTGTGGTCAATGGCGAAGGCGAAAGCCTGGCGGCGGAGATCGTTCGCGACCATTTTGAGGACATGCAGCCGCACCGGCTGTCGCACCTTGCGAAAAGCACCGGCCGCGACGTTCACGAACTCGACCGCGAAATACAAAAGGTCCGGGTTCTTGATCCGTATCCCGGCCGCCGGTATTCGTCCGAAGAGGCGATCTATGTCGCGCCCGAGGTTTACATCGAAAAGATCGATGACGAATATGTCATCTATTTCACGGACGACGGCAGCCCGCGGCTGCGAATAAGCCCGACGTATCACAAAATGCTCGACCAGAACGATACGTCCAAAGAAGCAAAAGATTTCATCAAGGAAAAGGTGCGTTCGGCGGTAGATCTGCTCCGCAACATCGAACACCGCCGGCAGACGATCTATCGCGTTGTCGAATCGATCGTTCACCGCCAAAGCGAATTTCTCGACAAAGGCGTCGAATTCCTTAAACCTATGATGTTAAAGGACATAGCCGAAGACATCGGCATGCATTTATCCACCATCTCGCGCGTGGTAAACCGGAAATACGCGCACACGCCGCAGGGCGTTATCGAGCTTCGCCGCTTTTTCAGCGAAGGAATGATGAACGAGGAAGGCGAGGAAGTTTCGACACGGATATTGAAACTTCGCATAAAGAAGATCGTGGAAGAAGAAGATTCGAAAAAGCCCTTGACCGACGACCAGATCGCAAAAATACTCAGCAAAGAAGGTGTCAAGCTTTCGCGCCGAACCGTTGCGAAATACAGAGATCAAATGCAGATACCGGGTTCGCGTGAACGCAAGACGATAATTTGATTACCAAAGAAAGTAGGGGACATTTTATGAAGATCGAATACACCGGACGTCATATCGAAGTAACACCAGCACTGCGTTCGCACGCAGAGGAACATTTCGGCCGTATCGGACATGTTTTCTCGGGAAAGCCGATCAAAGCCCATCTGACAATAGAAGTAGAACGCGGACGTCACAGGTCGGAGGCCGTGGTAAATTGGCGGAATGATGTTCTTACCGCCGAAACCACCTCGTCCGACATGTATAAATCGATCGCCGATACGATCGAAAAGATCGAAAAGCAGGCGCTGAAACTTAAAAAGAAGGTCATCGACCGGTCGCACCGCGCGGTGAAAGCCGGAAAGCTAGCACCGCCGGAGGTTTCCGATGTCGCACCGACTCCGGCGTCGCCGCGGATAATAAGATCACGCCGGTATAAGGTCAAACCCGTTTCGGCCGAAGAAGCTGTAATGCTGCTCGAAGAAGACGAAAATCAGTTCCTCGTCTTTCGCGATTCGGGAACCGAACGCATTTCCGTCATCTATAAGCGAAAGGACGGTAATTACGGACTCATAGAACCATAATTTTTCATGGAAGACAGCAACGCCCCAAAAACCGCGGAAAGGTTTCTGACAATAGCCGAAATGATCGAGCGCGCACCTGCAGAGCTCGGTCTTTCGGTGGTTGAGGGAGGCGAAAAGGCTCTTTCGCGCCGGATCGTTTCCGACCGTATACAGAAAATGGGGCTTGCGTTCTCGGGCTTTCAAAAATATCTGCATCCCGAAAGGCTAAAGATCGCCGGACAAAGCGAAGCGGCTTTCCTTTCCGAACTCACCGAGAACGAATTAAAGGCGGCGATCGACCGGCTCGAACCCGAAGTTATCTCGTCGATCCTGATGACGCACGGCCTGGAACCGTCGCCGCTGTTTCGCGATTTTGCACGAAGAAATTCGCTCCCGATCCTGCGTACGGACCGCCCAAGTTCACGGGCTATCGCTCTCGTCACAAAATTCTTACAGTACGAACTCGCTCCGACGCTGACGCTGCACGGCGTGCTGCTGGAGATGTACGGCATCGGCGTTCTGCTTCAGGGAAGGTCCGGCGTCGGTAAATCCGAATGTGCGCTTGACCTTATCTCCCGCGGGCACAGCCTAATTTCAGATGACGCGGTTCTGATCAAAAAGATCGGCGACCGGCTTGTCGGCAGATCGCCATCGCTGACATACGAACACCTCGAGATCCACGGACTCGGCATCATGAATGTCCGCGAACTTTTCGGCATATCGGCGGTTTCACCGACGATCGGTGTTGACCTGTGTATCGAATTGAACCAGTGGACCAAAACGACACACATTGAACGTGTCGGATTGGACATGAAAACGCAGGAGATCTTCGGCGTATCGGTCCCAAAGTATGTTTTGCCGGTGAGTTCCGGAAGAAATCTGGCGATACTCGTGGAAACGGCTGTCCGTCTTTTCATTCTGCGGACGCAGGGCGTTGACGCGGCGCAGCGATTGGTCGAAAAACACGATAAGGCTTTGCGGGAGGCGGGATGAAGGACGCGAAAGATCTGATGTCGCCAAAGTTCGTGATAATCACGGGGCTGAGCGGTTCCGGGATGAGTTCTGCGACAAATGCATTCGAGGACCTCGGCTATTTTTGCGTCGATAATCTTCCGCTGACGATGCTTTCGACCTTCGCCCGGCTTTTGGTTCCCGACGAAGAAGGCAAGGCCGCGATCGAAAAGGCCGCTCTCGTCATAAACATCCGCGAACGCCACTTTCTGAACGAATTTCCGAATGCCGTCGCTAAGCTCCGCAAGAAAGAACGTGCGCCCTTCGTCCTGTTTCTTGAGGCGTCCGAAAATGTGCTTCGGCGGCGATTTTCCGAAACGCGACGGCCGCATCCGGCGGATAAAGGCGACGGCCTGCTCGAATCGATCCATGCCGAACGCGAGGCTTTGAAAGATATCCGCGGGCTCGCCGACATGATCATCGACACCAGCGAGCTAACGGTTCACACGCTGCGGCGTTCGATAATCGAAAGATTCGGGATCGCGGATGAATCGGTCCCGATGCGTGTGCAGATCACCAGTTTCGGCCATAAATTCGGCAATCCGATAGACGCGGACCTGATGTTCGATGTTCGGCATTTGCCGAATCCGTATTTTGACCGGAGCATTCGTTCGCTCACGGGCGAAGATCCGAAGATAGTAAAATATCTGGATAAATATGACGAGGTCGAAGAAACCATTCGCCGTTTTGTCGATCTGCTTTTGTATCTGCTGCCGCTTTACCGGCGCGAAGGCAAAGCTTATCTGACCGTCGGCATCGGATGTACGGGCGGGCGTCACCGCTCGGTCGTCGTTGCAAATAAGATCGGCGAAATTCTTCGAAACGAAAATTACGATGTGACAGTTTCGCATCGTGATATTGCAAAGTGAGGTATTCTTAGTTATGAAAAAAGTGGGCGGTGTTATCGTATCCCACGGACAGGTCGCGAATGAACTTCTTTCAGCGGCCGAAACCATAGTAGGCGAAATAAATCACGTTACCGCCGTTTCCATCGGCTGGCATGACAACGTGGAGATCGCAAAAGACGAAATAGAAAGGGCGATCAAGAAAGTATCACAGGGCAAAGGCGTATTGATGCTGACGGATATGTTCGGCGGAACTCCGATGAATATTTCGGCGATGTTCCTGTCGCCGGGCGAGGTCGAAATAGTAACCGGCGTCAATTTGCCGATGGTGATAAAGCTTGCATCGCAGAATAAGGACCTAAGCCTCGAAGATCTGGCAAGAGCCGTAGAGGAACAGGGCAAGCAGGCCATCCATTCGACGGGAACTTTGCTTGAACCGCAAAAGATGAAAAAAGATGCTTGAACGTAATGTCACCATCGTAAATGCCCTAGGGCTGCACGCACGCGCGGCGTCGCAGCTTGTTCGGACGGCGAATAAATTCGAAAGCAGCATTACGCTTTCGCGGACGGACGGTTCGATGACGGCCGATGCAAAATCGATCCTGAATATCCTGACGCTCGCAGCTTCGAAAGGCACTGAGCTGAGGCTCGTGACTGATGGGCCGGACGAAGAGACGGCCATGGAAACTATCGCCGAACTTTTTGAAAAAGGCTTTGGCGAAGCATGATCTTATGAACCTAAATGACAACAAGAAGGTAAGTATTCTGGGCGTTCCGCTCGGTTACGGGGCGGGAAAGGCCGGAAGCGAGCTTGGCGTCGAAGCGATGCGGCTTGCAAATCTGCGCGGCAGTTCTTTGATCGAACGAATGCGCGAACTGGGCTATGAAGTGACCGACCGCGGCGACGCGGAGATCATAAAGCCGACGGCTCCGGCTCCTGCAAACGCTAAAAGCAAATACCTGGCGGAAATGTCCGCGTCGTTCAAGAATATTTTTTCGGATATTACAGATATTTTGGCGGACGGCGACCTGCCTATAATCTTAGGCGGCGATCACGCCATAGCCATCGGAACCTTTTCGGCGATCTCGACATTTTACCGGCAGAAAGGCGAAGACATCGGCCTGATATGGTTTGACGCGCACGCCGATATCAACACGCCGGAAACCTCAGGTTCGGGGAACATTCACGGAATGCCGCTCGCCGCGCTGCTCGGCGAAGGCGAAGAAGAACTTGTCAACATCGGCGGTTTTGCGCCAAAGCTTAAACCGGAATATTTGGCCCATGTCGGCGGCCGCGACCTCGACGCCGGCGAGCAGAAACGCATTCGCGACCGCGGGCTCCGCGATCAATTTTTTACAATGAGCGACATCGACCGCCGCGGAATGCCGGCCTGCGTCGAAGCCGCCATTGAGATCGCGTCAAAAGCGCCCGGCGGGTTCGCCGTAACGTTCGATGTCGATATGATCGATCCGCGTTTTGCCCCCGGTTCGGGAACACTCGTTCGCGGCGGCACGACCTATCGCGAAGCCCATCTAGCGCTTGAGATGGTCGCCGAACACGGCGGAATGCGCTCGTTCGAGATCGTTGAGGTAAATCCGATGCTCGACCAAAGCAACATCACGGTCGAACTCGCATGCGAACTGGTTCTGTCCGCGCTTGGGAAAACAATTCTATAAGCACGCCGTTGCGTTACCTTAGCGATACGAATAATATTATTGCGGAAATAAACGCGCAGCGTCGCCGAATTTTTCGGCGGCGGCATAAATAACATATGAAAACACGCATCGGCGTAATTTTCGGCGGACGTTCGGGCGAACACGAGATCTCGATACGCTCGGCACGCACCGTCATCGAACAGGCGAACAAAGATAAATACTCGATAGTTCCGCTCGGCATTTCGCGCAAAGGCGAATGGCTCGGCCGCGACGCATCGATGGCGATGCTGCCGGAAGAGACACGCTCATTCATCGAGACCGACGGCGAAACGGTCGACAACGGACGGTTTTCCGGGATCGACATCGCCTTTCCGGTGCTTCACGGAACTTACGGCGAAGACGGCACCATCCAGGGAATGCTCGAAATGGAACAGATCCCGTACATCGGATGCGGCGTGCTCGCGTCATCGTGCGGAATGGACAAGGTCGTAATGAAGTCGCTGTTTCAGGAAGCCGGATTGCCGATATGCAAATACGCGTGGTTTTTGCGAAGCGAATGGGAACAGGCCGAAGACCGCGTCGTCGATCTGATCGAACGCACGATCGGTTATCCGTGTTTCGTAAAACCCGCGAATCTGGGTTCATCGGTCGGGATATCGCGCGCCGATGATGCCGCATCGCTTGCGGCCGCGATCGCCGAGGCCGCAAAATACGACCGAAAGATCGTCGTCGAAGAAAATATCGAGATGCGCGAGATCGAATGCGCCGTCATCGGCAACGACCAGCCCGAGGCGAGCCTGCCGGGCGAATATGTTATCCGCGACGCGAACAAACGTTTTCTCGATTACACGGAAAAATACGCGGGCACGGGTAATAACGAATTCGTCGTCCCGGCACCTATTTCCGACGAACTCGCCGACAAGATAAAGGAGCTGGCGATATCCGCGTTCAAAGCCATCGACGGAAGCGGACTTGCACGCGTGGATTTTTTCCTGCGTTCGGACACAGGCACGCTGATGGTGAATGAGATAAATACGATGCCGGGCCTGACAGACGCCTCGGGTTTTCCGAAAATGTGGGCGGCCAGCGGAATGCCGTTTCCCGCGGCCATCGACAAACTCGTCGAACTCGGCTTCGACCGTCATCGCGATATGTCGCGGAACAAAACTTCGTTCATTGAATAGTTTTTTTGGGGGAATAGGTGGAAGATCCGATCTTCGCCTGTTCAAATTTTAGACAAGACAAAGGGAGAAATATTATGTCAATCGCAAAAAATATCGAAATAACAGCAACATCAACAACCAGTTTTGACGACGCCGTAAAACAGGGAATTCAGCGGGCTTCGAAAACTATCAAGAATATAAAAGGTGCCTGGGTAAAGGAACAGAAAGTTTCGGTCGCCGACGGGGCCGTTACTGAATACTGCGTAATGATGATCGTGACGTTCGTTCTGGACGACAGCGAATAGTTATTTTCCTTCGACGCTATAACCTTTTCGCGTCCGGATATTCAGATTCGGGCGCGAAACCACTACCTCGATCTCACGCCATTTTTTCTTCGACTTGCTTTCTTTTGGTGAATAGCCGAGCGTGTATTGTGTTCCGAGTTCCTCCACGACACGTTCCAGCGAATCCCGAAGGATCTGTCCGTTCTTTACCTGAATAAAAAATCCTCCGCTTTTTTCTGCGAGGTCCTTTAGAACCGCGACGTTTTGCCGGTTCGTATTGCCTTCGAAAGTGGTCAGATCGACCGTATAGATCGTGGCATTCGCGGCGATCGCGGCGTTCATCGCCTTTTTTGCCGATGCTCTGCTGCCGGTGTCTTCGCCGTCGGAAAGCACGATGATGGCCTTGCGCTTTTCGGGACGGCCCGCGAGGTCTTTCGCGGCACGGACGATCGCATCGTTCATATATGTCATTCCGCTCGCCTCAAGTTCGAACACGCGTTCGTTGATGAACGGATTCTGTGAAAAATTCTGAACCACCTTCACCTCGCCGTCGAACCGATATATCGCTGTCGTATCCGACGGCCGCATGCCCTGAAGAAAATTGAGCGCCGCCATTCGGGCAACGTGCATTCGCGTCGTCATACTGCCGGACGTGTCAAACAGAATGATCGCCGCGAACGGAGCTTCGCTCGTTTCGAACAGTTCCAGCGATTGTTCGACGCCGTCTTCGTAAACCTTGAACTCATTTTGCGCAATGCCGGAAACGCTGCGGCCGCCTTTATCCGTGATCGAAGCATTCAGCACAACGAGCGACGAATCGACGCGAATGACATCGTCGTCCTGGCCAAGCGTACCCAAAGCCGCGACAGCGATGAAAAAAGTCGCGGCGAATGTTCGTACTTTTAGATTCATCAGATGTTATTTCTTTCCGGTAAGGAATTTTATCGTACCGAGAAGCGCGTTCGATGTTTTGATGGCGGCCACCGAGATGGAAAATCGCGATGTTTTTTGTATCTCGTCCGCCAGATCGACCGTCGCCGACCGCAGAAATTTGACCGCGTCCTGAAAACTTAGTTTCTTTGGCTTTTCGGCGTCATCATCATCGCCGCCCATTTCGTCCAGAATTTTTGAGACGAGCTTTTCGAGCGACTTTAGATCGGCTGCGTCAGTGGCCGTCACCTTTTGATGTTCAAGCAGCGACTTTTCGAGCTTTTCGGACAATGCTTTCGCCTCTTCGGTCCGCTGGATCAGCTCTTCGAAATCCTTCTTGCGTTCTTTCGCACGGCGTTCGGAAAGCATCCGTTCGAACATTTTTCGCTGATACGCGTTCGGCGGCGGACCCATATCCTGAGCCGCGGCGATGACCGCCGAGCCAAGAATGACCGCGAACAGCGAAATTAGAATGAGTGAGGATCTTTTCATTAACTACTGCGTCACATCCTGAACCGGATCGGGCGAAACACCGGTCACGGCTTCGACAAGTTTTGACAAGAACTGATCTTCCGCAAGGCCGGAACTCGGCACCGTCCGCCATTCGACAAAAAGTCCGTTTCCGGAGCGGCCTTCGACCTTTGCCGTCACGGAGATGTTATTTTCCATTCCGGTGATCGGCTGGACTTCGATCGTCAACGAATATTGCGCACGCGACCACGCCGTGTCTTCGTACTGCACGTCGCCGTAACGGTGCAGTTGGCTGGAAGCCGTAACCGGGCCTTTTGCAAATACGACCGGCTGCGTGACGATAATGCCGTCCTCGAACCGCGACGAAGCCTCGTCGATCAGCATCTTATTGTCGGCCAGAACATTCCTTATGGTCTGAACGACCTGATCGCGGCGGCCGGTAAGCTTGTAAGGGTTTTGCAGCGGCTCGCGTGTTTTCGTTTTTCCTTCGCCCCAACTGAACGAACGACCGCCGTCGGTTTCGCGCGACGTGGTCTTGTTAGCGTCGTTCTTGATCTGATCGGTCTGTTTGTCAATGCCCTTTTGCGCCGACACGGCGAAAACCGCTATTGCGATAAGGACGGAAACGTGAAAAATTCTTTTCATAGAAAATGTTGGAACCGAAAGTACAGACACGATTCTATCAAATGTGTGATGATTCGAAAACACTCTTTGGTTGCAGAGCATCGGATAATTATTCGCCGTCTTCGTTCATCTGCATTTCGCGAAGTAGAAGATGTTTCAGGACGGTATGATGCGCCGCAAAATACGCGATGCAGAATCCGGGGAACCCGTCGAGAAAACCGGCCTTCAAAAAGTACCCACGAATGAACGAAAAGGCTCCTGAAACTGCGGCCTTCAGCACCGACGTCCGTTTTCCTTCGTCGAACATTTTCCTTGCCGCAAGCGGAGCATATCTTTCGGCGATCATTCTTTCGTGATGGGCGATGCTTTCGACGCTGTAATGCAGAAGGTCGCCTTTCAAGGTTCCGGAACGCTCACCCGTATCAAGTTCAAAAGATTCGTGGATCACGCGGCCGTTCCAGCGGCCTTTTCTGCGGTCGAAGAACCGCATCTGCTCGTCCGGATACCATCCGCCGTGACGGATCGGACGGCCGAGATAGAACGGAAGCCGCGGCACTTTGTATCCGGCCGCAAGTTCATTTTCCGGCCGGTCTTTCAGCCGTTTCAATTCCGCTATAAGTTCGTCGGAAAAACGCTCGTCGGCATCGAGACTGAACACACGGTCATGCGACGCGGCATCGACGGCGAACTGCTTCTGCTCCGAAAATCCCGGCCATTCGCGGACGATCACTCGTGCCCCAAGGCCTTCGGCAATGCGGCACGTTTCGTCGGTGCTTTCCGAATCGACGACAACGACCTCATCCGCCCAAGCCGAAGAACGTATCGCGGCCGCGATATTTTTCTCCTCGTTCTTTGTGATGATGACGACCGAAACCTTCACGCAAACGATTGTCGCAAAAGAAAAGCGAAACTTAAAGCCGGTTGCGTAGGCAATAAGTTTCGCTCATGGAGTTAATATCGCTGCGTTCTAATCGTCGGTCGGAGAATCGACAACGATGTTGTTCGCTTCGAATGTGGTTGACGTAACGCGCTGAAGGTCGGAAACCGCTTTGCTGTAATCGGTTTCGGCACTTATTTCCGCATTTCGAGCGTTCGCGAGTGCGTTCTCACGCTGGAATAAAAGGAACGTGTTCGAACGGCCAGAATCGAAAAGCTTCCGTTCGCCTTCAAGCTGGATTTCCGCATTCTCGCGTGCGCGCCGGGCCGCAAAAACACGCTGGCGAGCGGTTTCGACCGCCTGAACGGCATTGCGGACATCGACCAGAACGGTCTGTTCCTGATCGCGCGTCTGCGCCGCAAGCTGATTCTCCCGGATCTTCGCACCGGCCAGGTTCGCCTTCGCGGTGCGGTTTCCGAACGGGAACGAGATCGTTACGCCGACGGTAAAATTCGGAGCGTCGCTGCGAAACATATTTCCCATAGACCGGCTGAATCCGCCATAAAGATAATCCGGACCAGCCGGAATGAACACCGGCGGCGGTGCGGCGATCATCGGCAGGCCAACGTCCGTTCGCGTTTGGTTGATCGCCTCAAACAGCGAAAGGTCCTGCGCACGCGTGAAGTAATCGGTCGTGAACGCTTCGTTCGTGCCGCCGCGGGCCAGGCCGTTCAGCGAGAACGTCGTGTTCAGATCGACCTGCGGACGCGTCTGATTCTTGTAATACTTTACGTCGAGTTCGTTGATCTCGCGGGCGAGTTTCAGCCGCTGAAGCTCCGGACGATTATCCATCGCATCCGCGATGGCGTCATCCAAACTGACAACGTTTGTATCGATCACCGGCTCATCCGTCGGAACATATGTCTGCTGCCATTCCGGCGAAAGCGCGTCCCTGATCAAAAGTTTTTTCAGGGAATTTTCGGCAGTCGAAACCTGTTGGGCCGCAAGCAGAAGATCAGCTTCGCGGTTCGCGAGCTCGGTTTCCACCTCGGCACGGGCAAGCGGCGGCGAAGCTCCGGCGTCGATCTTTGCTTCGATAACGCGTAGGTTCTCTTTGGCAAGGTTTAGATTTGCCGTGCGGTTCTGTTGATTGCGAAGTGCCAGAACCAGATCCCAGTAGGCTCGCTGAACCTGCGATATGGTTTCGATCGTCGTCCGGCGGAAATCAGCGTCCGTTTGCGAAAGCACCTTGCGTGCGACCTTTAGCTGATGGCGTGTGCTGTCAATGGTAAAGTTTCGAAGAAGCGGCTGCGTATATCGAAACCCCAGGCTCGACGAATATATCGCGCTCGTGCTGCTGCCGATCTCGCCCGAGCTGACCTGAGCCTGAGCAAATGCGTTCTCGGTCCGGCGATTATTGAAAAATGCCTGATAATTACCGCCGCCCGGCCCGATCCGCTGCGTTATGTCGCCGCTGACCGTAAAATCCTTTGTCGGGGAACCGCCCGTGGTCGAATTTCTGGAAAAGGTCGGATTGACCGTGAAAACCGGATCATAACTGCCGAGGATCCCGCGGATCTGCTGTTCCTGAAAGCGGACATCGTCACGCGTCACCTCGATAGTGTTGTTGTTCTGCAGAGCTTTTCGGATCGCGTCGTCCAGGGTAAGCGGAAGCGGATCGGCCGCCTGAACACCGATGCGGTTAAGCGGCGGCAGATCGTTCGAGACGCCTGCTCGTTTTGCCGGAGTCTGATCTTCACCATCAGTCGAAGCGTCCGACGAACCAACACTCGACACCGCGTCTACTCCGGGTTCCGGCGTTAATTCGGCGACGGGTTCCGTTTGCCCGAATGCGGAACCGGCCGCCAAAACGGCGATTATAGATAGTAGAAAGCCCGCCTTTATTGTATGAGAACGAAAAAAAATCATTATTGGATTGCTCCGATATAAAAATGGCTTGCGAGAGGCCACAAACTAAACCGTTACTACGTCATACGCGCCGTCATTGTTTCAAGTATTTACGATGACGACCGTTTCCGATGATACTATTTTCCGATGCTGAATGCGTCTTTGAGTTTTGCTTCAAACTGCGATATCTTCAAGGTTTTAACACGATAATATATTTGGAGGCGTTTTTACACATCATGGGTATCAAAGTTGGCATAAACGGTTTCGGACGTATCGGGCGAAATGTCATGCGCACGGCGCTTGGCGACCCGGACATTGATTTTGTTGCGGTCAATGACCTTACGGACACGAAAACACTCGCGCATCTGCTCAAATACGATTCGGTAATGGGCAATCTCGACCACAAGATCACGGCGGACGGCGACACGATAAATGTTGAAGGCGAAAGCTTTAAGGTATTTTCGGAACGCGATCCGGAAAAGATCGACTGGGAATCGGTCGGTGCCGAGATCGTTATCGAATCGACCGGCCGTTTTACAAAGGCAGAAGACGCACGCAAACACCTTCGCGGAAGCGTTAAAAAGGTCATCATCTCTGCTCCGGCAAAAGGCGAGGACGTCACGGTGGTGCTTGGCGTAAACGAAGAAATGTACGATCCGGCATCGCACAACATCATTTCGAACGCTTCGTGCACAACGAACTGTTTGGCTCCGGTCGCAAAGGTAATTCACGACAAATTCGGTATCAAGAACGCGTTGATGAACACGATCCACAGCTATACGAATGACCAGCAGCTTTTGGATCTGCCGCACAAAGACCTTCGCCGGGCGCGCGCCGCGGCCCTTTCGATGATCCCGACTTCGACCGGTGCAGCAAAGGCCGTCGCACTCGTCATTCCGGAACTCGAAGGAAAATTCGAAGGCATTTCCGTCCGCGTTCCGACGCCGGACGTTTCGCTCGTTGATGTTGTAATCACGGTCGATAAAGAAACGACGACCGAAGAGGTCAACCGCGTTCTGAAAGACGCCGCGAACGAAGAACTGAAGGGAATTCTGGAATTTTGCGAAGAACCGCTCGTTTCGATGGACTTCCGCGGAAATCCGCATTCGTCGATCATCGACGCCGAAAACACAAAGGTCATCGACGGCAACGTCATGAAGATCCTCTCGTGGTACGACAACGAATGGGGTTACTCGTGCCGCGTCCGCGACCTTGTGAAATTCGTCGCCGCAAAAGGTTTGTAAGAGTATAGCTGACAGCTGGTAGTTATTGGCTGTCAGCTGTTTCTATTAACTAACAACTAACAGCTAATAGCTGTCGTATTCCGTGAACAAGAAAACCATTAAAGACATCGATATCTCCGGAAAGCGCGTGTTCATTCGCGTTGATTTTAACGTGCCGATCAAGGACGGGAAGATCGAAGACGACACGCGGATAAAAGGCGCACTGCCGACCATTGAATACGCCGTTGAAAAAGGCGCTAAGGTCATTCTCGCTTCGCATCTCGGCCGTCCACTGAAAGACAAGAAAAAGGCCGAAGAGAAGGGAACACCGTATGACGAAAGTAAATATTCGCTGCGGCCGGTTGCGGAGTACCTGAAAGAACTCAACAAGTTCAATTCGTCGTTCGCGAATGATCGTGTCGGCGACGCGGTCGCGGCAAAGGTCAACGCGATGAACGACGGCGATGTTCTTTTGCTCGAAAATCTGCGTCTGCACGCGGGCGAAGAGAAGAACGATCCGGAATTTGCAAAACAACTTGCATCGCTCTGTGATATTTATGTGAACGACGCTTTCGGCACGGCTCACCGGGCGCACGCTTCGACCGAAGGTATCACGCATTTCGTTGATGACTGTGTCGCCGGGCTTTTGATGGAAAAGGAACTGAATTTTCTCGGTAAAGCCCTCGAAGATCCCGACAGGCCGTTCGTTGCGATTCTCGGCGGAGCGAAAGTTTCCGACAAAATTCCGGTCATTGAATCTCTCATCGAACGCAAGGTCGATAAGCTTCTTATCGGCGGTGCGATGGCTTATACATTCTTTAAGGCACAAGGATTTACCGTCGGCAAATCGCTTGTCGAAGACGATATGATGCCCAAGGCGCTTGAGATCGAACAGATGGCGAAAGACGCCGGCGTCGAACTTCTGCTGCCGACAGACCATCAGGTCGTCGATTCATACGATCCGCTGAACTCGCGTAAAACGATACCGATCTCGTTCACGAACGCCGGTCTTGTCGGACTCGATATAGGTGTCGAAACCGCCGAGATATTCCGCAAGGCGATCGAAGGCGCAAAGACGATCGTCTGGAACGGGCCGATGGGAATGTTCGAAGAAAAACCGTTTGACGAAGGCACCGTAGCGGTCGCAAAAGCCGTTGCAGAAGCGACCGATGCCGGAGCCGTTTCGATAGTCGGCGGCGGCGATTCCGTCGCGGCCGTGAACCAAGCCGGACTTGATGATCATATCTCGCACATTTCGACCGGCGGCGGCGCAACGCTCGAATTCCTAGCGGGCGACGTCCTGCCCGGCGTCGCGGCGTTGGATGATAAATAATCTTTTCAGTAACGCGCGAATGCTGTAAAATTCATCATGTGACCGTTTTGGAGCATATAAAGCAGCTTTCTAATTCACTTACGCCGAAGCAGCGCGAGGAACTAGCGAAGTATTTGCAGCGGCAGCACAGACCTTCAGCGCTTAAGAAGCCATTGAACCTGCGTGGACGATGGAAGATCGGTCTGCCGGTTGACTTCGACCTCGACACTGTCTTGACCGAAGTTCGTAGCGAATGGAAAAAGGAACTGGACTTTGATCTATGAAGGATTATGTTGCGGATACCCACGCCCTTTTCTGGTATCTGTCTGCACACCCTAATCTTGGATCAAGAGCGAACCTTGCTTCGAAGAAGGCGAAGACGGTGATGCAATTATTCACATCCCGTTCATTGTTTTGGCCGAACTGTTTTATCTCAATGTTAAACCAGGTAACCCTATCGATTTCAGAGTGACGTTTGACGAACTTCAGCGATCCGCCCAGTTTCTGTTAACGCCGAGCGAACCGGAGGATGTATTGGATTTTGAAACGGACTCCTCGGTTTCGGAAATGCATGATCGTATCATTGTGGGTCTTGCCCGGAGATTGAATGCCCCTTTGTTGACTGCGGACCGAAATATTCGTGACAGCGGGTTAGTTGAGATAGTTTGGTAAAGATCGATCTCGAAGTGCCGGGATCCATTGAAGATCGCATTTCGTATTCGAAGCCTTGCTCTTTTGAAGTTCCGCGTTTAATTTTAAGAAAATCTTTCAGAGTTTTTCACAGTTCAGAAGTAGAAGATTGGGTTGACTAAATTCAGCCGCGTTGTTCGTACAATTTACCGACAAACCGCAGGCACGGATATATCTGTATTGAAAATTGCGTATGAAAACTAAAATAAAACACGAGGCGAGAGATTCGCTGAAGATAATTTTCGGGATACTTCTCGCCACGTTCGGGCTCGAAGGCTTTCTGCTTTCGACACATTTCATTGACGGCGGCGTCACGGGCGTTTCGATGCTCGTTTCAAATCTTTTCGGCATTCCGCTTCCTTTACTTATCGTTGTCATCAACCTTCCGTTCATCCTCATCGGGCTAAAACAGCTTGGCGGACGGTTTGCGTTCAAAAGTGCGGCCGGCATCGGCGGGCTCGCGCTCGCGCTCAATTTCGTTCACTTTCCGGAGATCACCGACGATAAGCTCCTGACCGCGGTTTTCGGCGGTCTGTTCATCGGCGCCGGCATCGGGCTGGCGATACGCGGCGGTTCCGTTTTGGACGGCACCGAGATCGCGGCACTTTTGATCAGCCGAAAAAGTCACCTTTTGCGCGTCGGCGATGTGATACTTATTCTCAACGTTCTGATATTCTTGACGGCCGCATTTACGCTTGGCGTCGAAACAGCGATGTATTCGATCTTGACATATGCATCGGCGACGAAATCGCTCGACTTCCTGCTGCACGGTATGGAAGAATACACGGCGATAAATATCATTTCGAATCATTTCGACGAGATCCGCAATACCATCACAAACGAATTGAACCGCGGCGTCACGGTCATCAGCGCGACCGGCGGTATGGGTAGTACCGGCGAAGTGAACGGCGAACGGCCGATACTCTTTTGCGTCGTGACGCGTTTGGAGATCGGTGCGATACGCTCTGTCGTTGCGGACATTGATCCGAATGCATTCGTCACTACGCACACTCTGACGGATGTCCAGGGCGGCCTGATCCGTCGTCAGCGAGTGCATTAGAGAAAATTCGTCAGCGGCCGCCGCGTTCGAGCGCGCTCCAAAAATTGTCGCGCCCGATACCGATCGGCGTTGCACAGCCGAAATCCGTGATCGCGACACGGCGCGGTTCGGTATATCCTTTCATCATAAGCATTGACGCGGAGCGGCATATTATCGTAACAGGTTTTAGATTCAATTAAAGATATATGGTA
>CBFGSN010000038.1:0-19681 GCA_965651435.1 uncultured bacterium
CAACCGACATCCGAAGAATCCTTTATCACGATCGACGATTTTCTTAAGGTCGATCTTCGCGTTGGCGTCGTGCAGGTGTGCGAACGGATACCGAAAGCCGACAAGCTTCTGCGTTTTGAAATAGACCTCGGCGAAGAAAAACCTCGGCAGATACTCGCGGGTCTTGCGGAGTATTACGAGCCCGAAGCGATGATCGGCCGCAAAGTCGTCGTCGTCGCGAACCTGAAACCCCGAAAGATGCGCGGCCTCGAATCGCAGGGAATGATCTGCGCCGCCTCGCTCGAAGACGGCACCGGCCCGAAACCCGCGGTCGCAACGTTTCTCGAAGATGTGGAGATCGGCGCGAGGCTGAAATAGATGAAGTTTGAATGGGACCCGCCAAAGGCAGAATCGAATGTTAAAAAGCATCGAGGAGTGACTTTTGAGGAAGCCGAAACTGTATTCGGAGACTCGCTTGCCGCTATATTTTTAGATGATGAGCATTCATTTGACGAAAAACGTGAGATAATAATCGGGTACTCGGAGCAGGATCGTCTTTTGGTGGTCAGTTTTACAGAGAGAGGTGATGACCTGATACATATAATAAGCGCCCGTTGTGCTGACCCGACTGAGCGCCGGAAACATGAAAATGAACGAAATAGATAAGGACGAATTGAAACCGCATTACGATTTTGATTATTCAAAAGCTAAACCAAATCGGTTTGCCGAGAAATATAAAAAAATGGTCATGCATGTTGGAATTGCTCCTGATATCGCAGACGATTTTCCCACAGAGGAGTCCGTGAACGATGCGTTGCGCGAATATCTTAAGATCATTAAAAGCACACCAACCGAAACTGCAAGATCACGAAGATGAACATTTGAATGATTAGCTGAGGCTGGATGGGGATGTGGCAAGAGTTTTTCCTGATTTTGAAGCCGTCAACAAATCTCCCCAGACACTAATAATAAGTACGGAAAATCCGAAAACGGCGTTGGTTTTTAAATGCGGCAAAAATTAAATCTTATTACGCTTGGTGTGGCGGACATTGAAAGGTCGGCGGCGTTTTATGAAAAGCTCGGTTGGCGGCGTTCGGACAAGAGTATGGAAGGGCTTGTGCTGTTTCCGTTGGGCGGAATGGTTTTGGCTTTGCATCCGCGCGAAGAGCTTGCGGCGGACACGACGCTGGAATATCAGCCGTCGGAATTTTCCGGCATCACGATCTCTTATAACGCCGGATCGGAACAGGAAGTCGATGAAATATTGGCCCGCGTTGCCGAACTCGGAGCGACCATCGTTAAGCCCGCGCAGAAAGTTTACTGGGGCGGCTACAGCGGCTATTTCAAAGACCTCGACGGATTTCTCTTCGAAGTCGCCTATAACCCATTTTGGGAACTGAACGAAAACGGCGACCTGATGTTATAAAATAAACCCTTACCCTCAGAGGAACACATGCGCATAGAAGCCTTGCTCACAGCCATATCGATACTTGTTTATACTTTTGCCGCTGCCGCACAGTCGCCTGAGCCACCGTCTCCGCCGCCGGCAAAGATCAAGGGTGTCCAGTCAGTACGCGGCGACTGGGTCAAGGACCGTTCCGGAAAATTCACGACCGCGAAGGGCGCGTATAAGATCGCGTTTCCTGTGAGTCCGCAGACTACCAAAGTGCCCATGGATTCGGCGTTCGGAAAGACGACATTGACGATCGATATCGTCGGTACGGCCTTGGCCGCATATTACGTCGGCTACTTTGATTTTCCTTCGGAGATCACCGAAAAATACATGCTCGACGTTCGCTATGATCAAATGCGCGACACGCAGACCGAACAGATGGCCGGCGTTTTGAGGAAAGATCAGGAGTTCTACTTCGGTTCGTATTACGGCCGCGAGATCGTGATCGAAGGCAAGGGCAAAACGTACACAGGCAGAGTAATCCTCGTCGGGGCCCGGATGTTCATGATGGCCGTCGAGACCAGGGGAACGCTTAGTACACAGTCCGAGAAAATACGCAGTTCTCACTTAAAGAGGATCAAGGCATTTTTCGATTCCTTTGAGGTAACTGCGGTACAGCACGCAACGCTTCAGCCGGTAGAGCTCCCGGAAGACTTTGGAATTACGCTTGAAGACGATGTGCTGACCTCTGATTTTTTAAAGGTGGCGTGGCAGATTCCCGAAGGATGGACCTTTTCGGAGGAAGTCGGTGATCTTCTTTTCGAGACGGGCAAAGAGGAACTTCGAAATAAGAATGAGAAACTAGCCAAGTATCTAACGAATACAAACGTGCGTTTGATCGCTTTTGTTTCCGACACAGACCCGGAAACCACCACACCGAATGCCTTGATATATGTCTTTGTCGAACGTGCGGATTTTCCGAATTTTCTTCCCCGATCGGCAGCGAACAGCTTTATAGAATTATATCTGACGCCCACCGAAACGGTCACTGAACGGGTAACCGTCGGTACGATCGGCGGGATCGAATTTGCTTCGTTTGGATATTATAATTCAGCTGACGATTCCCATTCGAAATTGTATTTTGCAAATCGCATGGGCACGTCGTTTGAGTTTAAGCTCGTTTACCGCGATCCGGCCGATCTAAAAATAATGACGGAAGCTTTGAACACGATTCGTACCGTAGACGAGTGACGGCATGACTAGATTGATAGATTCACATTGTCATATTGACGGCGAAGCGTTTGACGCTGACCGCGATGAGGTCGTTGCGCGGGCGAAAGATGCGGGCGTCGTGGCGATGTTGAACGTCGGCACGGGCGATCCGCACAGCGGCGAGATCGCTCGGGCGGTTGCGGTCGCGGAAAAATATGAGAACGTGTACGCGGCGGTCGGTGTGCATCCGCACGATGCGAAATTGTATGACGACGCAGCCGAACAGCATTTGATCGAACTCGCGAAAAACGAAAAGGTGATCGCTTGGGGCGAGATCGGATTGGACTATTATTACGACCACAGCCCGCGCGACGTGCAAAGGGAAGTTTTTATTCGGCAGATCCGCACAGCGAAAAGGCTTGGTTTGCCGGTGATAATTCACAGCCGCGAGGCGGATGATGAAACGGTTGAGATCTTGACTGCGGAGTTCAGCCGGAACGCGGACACCGCCGTCCGCACAAAAGTTGCGAGTTCTGACTCACTTTCGCCGGAGGAACCGGCGATTGCGGACAAGAGTGTCCGCGTTCCGGGGATCATGCATTGTTTCGGCGGAACGCCGGACATGGCGACGGCATTGATGGACGTTGGCTTTCTGATATCGTTTGCCGGTAATGTCACGTTCAAAAAGGCGGAAAACTTACGAGAATCTGCCCGCGTCGTTCCGCTCGATCGGCTTTTGATCGAAACGGACTGCCCGTTCCTGACGCCGGTTCCGTTTCGCGGCAAACGAAACGAACCGAGTTACGTTGTTCATACGGCGGCCTTTCTTGCGGAATTTTACGGCGTGGAACCGGAGCATCTTGCAGAACAAACGACGCGGAATTTCCTCGACTTTTTCAAATTGGAAATTTAACGCAAAGACGCTAAGGTACAAAGAACGCAAGAAGATTGAGATTTGCATCATTGTGTCTTAAACGACATCGCGACTTTAAGTTAATATATCTCTATGGCTAAAGAAAATTCATTCGACATTGTTTCAAAAACCGATTACGCCGAAGTCACGAACGCTCTGAACCAGACGAACAAAGAGATCTCGCAGCGGTTCGATTTCAAAGGCAGCAAGGCCGAAGCCGTGCTTAAAGACAAAGATCTGGAACTCACCGCCGAAGACGACACAAAGCTGCGGAATATGAACGACATTTTGCAAAGCAAGCTCGTAAAACGCGGTGTCGCACTCAAAGCGCTCGATTATCAAAAGGTCGAACCGGCCGCAGGCGGAACCGTTCGTCAGGTCGTAAAAATTCAGCAGGGAATTCCCGGCGATAAGGCAAAAGAGATCGTTAAATTCATAAAGGACGCAAAGCTGAAAGTGCAGGCGTCGATCCAGGGCGACACCGTCCGCGTTTCCGGCAAGGACCGCGACGTTCTGCAGGACGTGATCGCAAAACTCAAAGCCCAGGGTTTCGGCATCGATATGAAGTTCGATAATTATCGGAGTAATTAGATTCTTTCAAATGCAATTATTCGCGACAAAACGCGCGGCTGTTCTGGAAAAGTCGAAGGCTCGGAAGATATTTTCGATCATCGGCGATGAGCTTTCGCTTGTCGAAGCAGAGTTCGAGCGGCAGATGCGTTCGAACCTGCAGGTCATCGATTATCTCGGTGCGTACTTACGCGAATCGGGCGGAAAGCGCGTGCGGCCGGCTCTACTTGTGTTGTCGAATTATGCCGCCGGTGGCCGTGCGGCCGAAGAGGCAACGATCCGTCTCGCCGCCGTAATGGAAATGCTCCACACGGCGACGCTTGTTCACGACGACATCATTGACAACGCAGACATTCGCCGCGGCCGCACGACCATCAACGCCCGCTTTGGAAATCATACCGCGGTGCTGATGGGCGACTGGCTTTATATGTCGGCGTTCGAAACGTCGCTTCGCGAACGCTCGCTTGAGATACTCGATATTCTGACGCGTTTGACGCGAAAGATGACCGAAGGCGAATTGATACAGCTTACGACTATCGGCGACGTTTCCATCACCGAAGACGCGTATTACGATATCCTCCGCCGCAAAACGGCGTATCTTTTTTCGGCGTGCTGCGAAATAGGTTCGATCGCGGGCGGAGCCGATCCCAAATATCGCGAAGCACTCCGCGATTATGGAATGAACCTTGGCGTCGCGTTCCAGCTTGCGGACGACTTGCTCGACCTGACGGCGGAGATGGACGACCTAGGCAAAGCATCGGGCGTTGATCTGACCGAAGGCAAAATGACGCTCCCGCTCATACTTTTGCTGAAAGAAATGCCGGAACTTAAACCGATTCTCGAAGATGTTATGCGAAGCGGAAGTTACGACGCGATCTCGCAAAACGATCTGTACGGCAAGATGGCTGAGGTCGGAATGATCGAACGCATCCGGGCGGTCGCCCTGGGTTTTGCGAACGCTGCAAGAAAAAACCTTGAAGTTTTACCGAAAACAGAGTATCGTTTAACACTGGAAGCGATTCCGAGTTACGTCATCGAACGCGGCAGTTGAGCTAATTGATGATTCCCACAACTTCTTTTTCTGCTTTATGTTAGACGAAAACCTTATAGCAACGCTTGAACAAAGCCTTCGTCAGACGCGCAATGTCCAAAGCCGGCTTCTTACGCGCCTGAGCGAACTTCAGGCCGAATCCGGGCGCCTGCGCGAAGAGATCGAAGCTCTCGAAAATCACGCCTTGCAGACCGAATCTGCGATCGACAGCCTATTGGTCACCATGCGTTCCAGCAGCCGCGGCTATTCGTCGGGCGGCACGAAGCTCAGCATTGATGATGAATTTGAGATCGATCCGAAGCCGCGTGTCCAGCGTCCCGTTAAAAAGCAGAAGGAACGTTCCGGAAAAACGGTCGCGTTCCCGAATCGTTCGGTTCCGGCTCGAGCAAATATGATCGAACCGATCAGCAATCGTTTCGCCGACCGGACGATCACGCAGGCCTGCACGCTTTTGCTTCGCGAAGCCGGAAAACCGCTTCATGTAAACGAACTTTATAATTTGCTCGTGTCCGGCGGAATGAAATTCAAAGGCACGAACCCGACCATCTCCATCGCCGTTTCACTCAACCGAAACCGCCGTTTCCGTAAGGTCGAACCGGGCACGTTCGATCTGATGTTCCGCGAAGCTTCCCAGCAGGCGGCATCGTAAAGTTCCTTCGCTTCTCGTGCGCGGTGTCCTGTTTTATATACTCATAACGCATTAAAGGGTACAGAAAGTTAAAAAGTCGTATTTTTACGCTTGACTATCGCCCTTTTGTTCCTAATATGACTATATGAAACTGACGCTGACAATAAATTCCGGCTCCATTGCGGGCAGAAGCTACGACCTCGAAACGGGTTTCATGACCATCGGCCGCAGCGAAAACTGCACGGTTCGGTTCGACCCGATGAACGAACGCCTTGTTTCGAAACAGCACTGCTTCATCGAAGCCCGGCCTGACGGCTATTACATCACCGACAACAACAGCAGCAACGGCACGTTCCTCAATGGCGAACGCGTTCAGCAGACCATGCTGAAAAGCGGCGACCGCATCGAATTTGGCCGAAACGGTTCGGCAGCAGTTGTTCATATAGACGGGGCGTCGGCCGATGAACCGCCGGAAAGCTTCCGGATGAATGAACTTGCGGGATTCAGTTCGGCGGCGATAAATGTTCCGACGAACGTACAGAATTCAGTGGCGAATATCGGGCTAGGGCAGATCGCCGTTGCTCCGTCGGAAAAGAAGGTCGGGAAATATCTCGGCATCGCGTTTACGATCTTCGCGCTGGTGTTCCTGTCGCTGATCGTCGTCGGCATAATGTTCCTTAGCGTCGGCATTTTGCCTGCGATCATCGCGGCGGTCGTCGCGTTCGTACCGGCGGTTATATATTTGATCCCGCTGATGATTCTCGACCGATACGATCCGGAACCGGTTTGGCTTCTGGCACTTTCGTTCGCGTGGGGAGCTCTCGTTGCGGTGATCGTGTCATTCATTTTAAATACGTTTTTCGGCATCGCCGTAGCGTCCACCGTTTCGCCGGACGCGGGCCAATTCGTCAGCGCGGTTCTGTCGGCTCCGATCGTCGAAGAAGGTTCGAAAGGCATCGGCCTGTTGATACTTTTGTTCGCGTTCCGGAAATATTTCGACGATATTTTGGACGGCATTGTTTTCGCGGGTGTTATCGCACTTGGGTTTGCGACCGTCGAAAACGTTCTTTATTACGGCCGTGCGCTCGGCGGCGGCGGTTTGGTCGGACTTGCATTGATCTTTGTGATGCGCGGTGTTCTTTCGCCGTTCGCACATGTCACGTTCACATCGATCACGGGAATCGGCTGCGGCATCGCACGTGAATCTCATAATACGATTGTTAAGATCCTGATGCCGTTCCTCGGATATTGCGGGGCCGTCGCGCTTCATATGCTTTGGAATACAATGGCGACGCTCGGCGGTTTTGGCGGATTTCTGCTTGGCTATTTGATCATCGAAATTCCGTTTTTCCTTATATTCATCGGCTTTGCCGGATACATCATGTATCGGCAGAACAAGATACTAAAGGAAATGCTTGCTCTCGATATCGCCCGCGGCCTGATACCGCAGGAACATGCGACGACGGCGACATCTATCTTTAAGAGCACCGGCTGGCTTTTGAGCGGATTGTTCAGTGGAAAATTCCGCGCCCGTTCGCGATATATGCGTGCGATCGGCAGTCTTGGCTTAAGTTATTGGCACATCCAACGGGCAACGGCGGCCCAAGGCCAGACGGCGAGCTTCCAGCAGAATCCGCTGCTTCGCGAAGAGGTGCTGGCCTGGCGGGACAAAGTATAAAAACGAAAAACCGCCCTTAAAAAGGCGGTTTTTTCTTTAACATTGGTAGGCCGAGCAGGGATCGAACCTGCGACCCGCGGATTAAGAGTCCGCTGCTCTACCGACTGAGCTATCGACCCGAAAGTGTGATTATAGCAACGAGATTATCAGAATTTCAAATTCGTTTTCTCAGATTTAGTGCGGCGGGTCAAGACCGCGAACGCGGCAACCGGGTTTGTTCGTGGTCAGGCACCGTAGGAGTAAGAAGATCTGGAATTTGAAATTTGGAATGTGAAATTCTGCAAGTTTTCTAAATTGATCCGTTTTAAACTAGAATAAGAAAGGCTTATTCGGCGATTATGAGGGAATGTTCAAAATGCGAGGCTTGTTATCCGGATGCGGTGACGGTATGTCCGAACGACCAGACGGAGACAAAGCTGAGTTTGCCCGGCGGGCAGCTTTTGGCGGAGCGGTATCTGCTTCAGCGAAGGCTCGGCCGCGGTGCGATGGGACAGGTTTACCTCGCGAACGACAATAAATTTGCCGCCAGAAAGGTCGCCGTCAAAACTGTCCGGCAGGATATTTTGAGCAGCGAAGACCTGCAGGAAGGCGAGGCCATCGCCCGTTTCGAACGCGAAGCTCAGGCCGCGGCGTCGGTTCAGCATCCAAATACCGTAAGCGTCACTGATTTTGGCGAATCCACCGACGGCATTTTCTATCTCGTGATGGAATATGTCGAAGGAGAAACGCTCCACCGCCTGCTCCGCCGCGAAGGCACGCTTACCGTTAGCCGCTCGGTCAAAATTCTGCGTCAGATCGCCGACGGCGTCGAAGCCGCGCATGATATCGGAATTCTGCACCGCGATCTGAAACCTGCGAACATCTTTCTTCTTCAGAAAGGCAAAGGCGGCGACGGCTTTATAAAGGTCGGCGATTTCGGCCTTGCGAAGATAGTAAATCAAACCGTCACGGACATAAGTTCTAATGCGACGCCGTCTTCACGCGGCATTATCGGAACGCCTGAATATATGGCTCCGGAGCAGATGCAGCCGGAAATGGGCGTCGATGTACGCGCCGATATTTATGCCATCGGAACGATCGCGTATCTGATGCTCGGCGGCAAAACGCCTTTCACAGGCGATATGATGCAGCTCGTGATGCAAAAGATAATGAAGCGTCCGGAGCCGCTTTCGACGCTTCGTTCCGACATTCCGAGCGACGTCGAACGCGTTATCATGCGTTCGCTGGAGATAGATCCGAACGACCGCCAATCATCCGTCGGCGAATGGGTGACACAGCTCGAAGAAGCCGCGTCCGATTTTGACGAAAGCCGCCGTTCGGGGACGTCGCGGCTGATCGTGATGGCGCCGCCAAGCGCCGAAGTTTACATCGACGATGAGCGCAAGGGAAGCGTCGGAAGTTCCGGCCGGGTCGTTTTGACCGGAATCCCGGCGGGACAGCATATCTTACGTGTTGCGAAAACCGGCGAAAAAGATGACGAACGTGTCATTGAGATCCGCGAAGGCGTTAACGAACAGGTCATTCAGGCTCATCTGCGGACGATAAACGAACAGGGAAGCCAGCCGTCGTCGGGTTCGCAGGGCAGCAGCAGCGGAACGCAGTCCAGTATGATGCCGGGCATCGTCGCCTGTACGAACTGCCATGCGCGTTTTGCCGAAGGCGTTAAATTTTGCGGCAGGTGCGGGAACCGTGCGTTCGTTTTGGTCGTGCCGGCCGAAGATCCGGGTGTTTTCCCCTGTCCGCGATGCGGCAATACGCTCCCGCCGAATTCCAGATTCTGCGGCCGATGCGGCTTGAACATGGCTCAGAATACTTCGCCGGACCTTCGTCCGATGACCCAGCCGACCTTTCTGCGGCCGAATTTTGCCGCCGTCCCGCAGCAGGCCGAACGCATTTGCGGTAAATGCGGCGAATCTTATCCTGCGAAGATAAAATTTTGCGGCCGGTGCGGCACGACGCTCGGTGCGTGATGCTATTTCACTTTATTTTCAAAATTAGCAAAATTTTGTACTTCCGCTTATAATAATCGGGATCGTTTTTCGCGTTATCTAGTGACGGTTTCGATATTTATTAAATGAAAGTTTGTCCGACCTGTAAAAGATCCTATGCCGATGACCTCTTGAATTTCTGTCTCGACGATGGTTCGGTGTTAACGGCCGTCGGCGGTTCGACCGGCGATATTTATATCAACCAGGCGCGTCCGACCGTCGGCACGCCGCCGACACCGCGAACGATGGATGCGAATTATGGCCAGCCGCAGCAGCAAGCCGTTTCGCCGGCCCCGCGTTCGTCGAAACGCGGCGGTATCTGGGTCGTCGGAATCCTGGCCGCGCTCGCTGTTCTCTGCGGCGGAGCCGCGATCGTCGCGTTTTTGATCGCAAGTGTGAATACGAAGAACGATAACGGCGATAAGGTCGTTGACAACAGGCGAATTGAGAACGACAATGTCGCGTACCGCGACGACGAACGCAAAACCACTACTGCCGGGACCTATACGGTCGATATAAGCAAATGGGCCGGTGTTCGTCCCGAAGGAACGTTGGAACAGAAGGGCGACGAAAGCATTATGTGGTCGAAGCTCAAAGGTTATTACTTCGTTCTGGTTGCGCCTCAGGATTTTTCGACCGTTAATGCGAATACGACGCTAACCGTTCGCAATGTGGAGGACGCTAATACCAGTACGGGTTTCGGTCTTGTATTTCACAGCGATCCGAAACCGCTTAAGAATGATTATGCGTTTCTTATCGATTCGAAACGGAAGCGATATCGCATCGTCCGGCACAACGACCTTAAAGAAACGACGGTTGTGAAATGGACCGTTTCGAATGTGATCAAGAACGGAAAGGAAGAAAATATTCTTGAAGTTCACGACCTAAGCGGAATGATGGAATTTTTCATCAATGGCAGTAAACTGACGACGCTCAAGAACGAACGACGTTCGACCGACGGCGTGCCCGGACTATATTCCGGCGACGGTATCAAGGTTGGTTTTTCGGATCTAAAGGTCAGCAAATAATTTTCTATGAAACATTGTCCTCAGTGCGGCCAGCGTTACAGCGACGCGAACATAAATTTTTGCCTCGAAGACGGTGAGCTTCTCATGGATCTTTCGGATGGGCCGCCGACGATGATCGGAGGAGAACCGCCGCGTTCACAATACGCCGATGACCAGCCGCCGACCGTTCTGATGAACCCGACGCGCGTCACGAATTCTAACTGGAATGAACCCGGCGGCCCGCCTGCTCCCTGGCAGACGAATCAAACCATGCAGCCGACGGGATACACACCGCCGATGATCTATAATTCGTCGCCGGACCAGACGCTGCCGATAGTTTCGCTCGCACTTTCGCTCGGGGCTTTGATCTTTGTATGTTGTTTCGGTGGATTTTGGCTGGGCATTCCGGCGGCTGTTGTCGGGTACATAGGAATGTCCAACGCGGACAAAGATCCGACCAAATACGGCGGCCGCGGAATGGCGATCGCGGGCATGGTCATCGGCATTGTCGCGTTCTTTATTTCGCTCATCCATATATTCGCGAGCGTGTTGGCGAATTAGAATTAAATTCTCTATACTCTTATAAATGCGAGTTACGCTGAACGTCGTTGCCGGTCCGCAAACGGGACGACAGTTTACATTCGATCAGCATGACACTTTCATGATCGGCCGAAGCGAGGACGCACAGTTCTGCCTGCCGCATGATCGTTTTTTTTCGCGCCATCACTGCCTTCTGGAGATAGCTCCGCCGCAGTGTTTTCTGCGCGATCTCGGTTCGACGAACGGAACATTCGTCAACGGCCTCCGTGTCGAAACCGCGCATTTGAAGAACGGCGACAGAATACAGGGCGGCGAAACGGTTCTCGAGGTAAAAGTTCAGGCCGATATGCCGGTCGAAACGACCGCATCGAAAGTTCCTTCGCTTGACGGAACCGAACCGTCATTCATCACTGTCGCGTGTTTGAACTGCGGCATGCCGGCCCAAGCCGCAGCATCGCGTCCCGATGCAAAACTTTCGTTCGTGTGCGACGACTGCCGCGAAAAGCTGCGCAAAAATCCGCAGCCGATCCCGAACTATCAGATGATACGCGTGCTCGGCCAGGGCGGAATGGGCAGCGTGATGCTTGCGCGTTCCGAACGCGACGGACGCGCGGTTGCCATAAAAACCCTGTTGCCCGAGGTCGCCGTAAGCGATCAATCGCTCAAGCGTTTTATGCGAGAGATCGAGGTCGCATCTGCTCTGCAGCACCCGAACATAGTCAGCTACATCGAACACGGAACACATAACGGCATCGTTTATCTCGTTACGGAATACGTTGCGGGAATGGATGCAGCAAAACTTGCGAAAACCCGCGGCGGAAAGCTCAGCTATCAGGAGGTCGTGAAGATAATCGAACAGACGCTGGCCGCACTCGATTTTGCGCATAACCTCGGCTTTGTTCACCGCGACATCAAAGAACAGAACATCCTGGTTGACGGAACATTTCCGCGGTATCAGGCGAAGCTCACGGATTTCGGCCTTTCGAAAAGCTATAAGCAGACCGGTATGAGCGGCGTTACGATGGTCGGCGATGTTGCCGGAACGATCGCTTATATGCCGCCCGAACAGGTCCGCGATTTTAAGGAAGTTCGTCCGCCGTCCGATATTTACGGCGTCGGCATGACGGCGTACAGCCTTTTGACCGGAGCACACGCGCTAGATATCAGCCCGAACGCGGGTATTTCCGAAACCGTGAAGGCGATCTTCGAAAAACCGATCATTCCTATCGCCAAGCGCGTTCCCGAAGTTCCGATCCGCATTTCGGCGGTTTTCGAAACGGCCCTTGCAAAACAGGTCGAACTCCGCTGGCGTTCCGCCGGCGAGATGCGCGAAGCCCTTTTGCGCGCTGCCGCGGAATTCAATTGATCATCAAAACCTGAAGAAAAATATGCCCTCGGAAAGGTCTTTCTTCCCGAGGGCATTATCATTAAATGCGGTCGCGCTTATTGATTGAACGCCGATTCAGTTGGAATGTCCGTGCTTACGCCGAAAACCTCTGCGTAAAACGAACCGCTCGCCGTATATCGAACCCACCATTCTCCGTTTCGGTAGATCGCCGCATCGGCTTTTCCGTCGCCGTCAAAATCTCCAACGGTCGGAATGTCTGTCGGCAGTCCGAACTGGAATATGCTGACCGTTCCGCTGCCGGAAAGGAATTCGAACCAATAGCCGTCACGATAAACAGCCACGTCCGTTTTTCCGTCGCCGTCAAAATCTCCGGGGACGGGCGTGTCCGAATCGATGCCGAACGTAATGACCGAATAGCCGTTCTGCGAACCTAAAATGTGCCATTGACCGCCGCGGTAGATCGCCGGATCGACCTTGCCGTCGCCGTCGAAGTCAGCAGCGATGGGACGGTCGCCGGACATGCCGAACCGAATAGTCGAATAACCGGTAGTGCTTCCGTTGATGTACCATATACCGTTCGCCGGACGGAAAACCGCCGGGTCGTCGGTACCGTCACCGTCAAAATCTCCGGGCTGCGGAATGTCGCCGGCGGCTCCGAGCAAGATGGTGCCGTAACCGTCGGTCGAACGCAGCAAATGCCACGTGCCGTTGCGGAAAACGGCCGCGTCCGTTTTCTGATCACCGTCATAATCGCCAGGTGTAATGACATCCGTCGGCAGACCGAACGGGAAGCCGTAAAATCCGTAACCCGAAGCATTTATATACCAGGTTCCTTCCGATGGACGATATACCGAAACGTCGGAGCGGCCGTCGCCGTCATAGTCGAATTTTGCCGGTACCGAAATGGACGTTTCGATCGAACCTTTGGCGAGTTCCGCAATATAAGCGAGCCCAAGCTTGGTGAATTTATCCGCCATTACCGCGTTTCCGCCGCTTTTATCCAGCGTGTCGTTCGCCGTATGGATCCAGGGATTATCCAGCGAGGGCGGCGGATTGAACGGAGCCTCGAAAGGGAAGGACGCAGCGTAGCCCTGGTTGTTCCATGACGAATGGTCGGAACAGCCGTAGTTACAGGTCGATGAACCGACATTGTATGTCGGAAGATAGGTAGAAAGAATATCGCGAAGGAACTGATTCTGAGCCGCGTTCGTTCTGTCCGTGATCAGAACCATGTCATACGGCGAAGCCGGGTCGCGATAGTTCGTCATATCAAGCTGCATTACGCCGACGACGTTCGTTTGTGAATTCGCGTAAACCGTTGCAATGTCGTTCGAACCGCGAAGACCGACCTCTTCTGCGGCATATGCCATGAATTGGACCGTACGGTCCGGGCGGAAACCCGTGCTTGTGATAACACGGATCATATCGGTCAGGGACGCGATACCCGATGCGTCGTCATCCGCTCCGGGAGACCGCTGTGTTGGTCCGCTAAGATTGATCGAATCTTGATGGCCGCCAAGCACGACGATCTCGGCCGGCGTAGTTTTGCCCGTGATCGTGAGTATTACCGAAGGCTGCGGCGACACGTCTGTTTCATGGTTAAAATATTGGACCGTGATATCAGACCTGTCTGCCGCAAGAGCCGTCCAGGTGTTTTTGATCCAAGCCGCGGATTCGAGCCCGGTCGGCTGATTGAATCGGCGGGTGTGGAATGCGGAAAGATCTTCGATGACCGAACGCGTATAAGGTTCGCTCGTTTCCGGCATCAACGCGTTAACCGCGGCCGCGTTGTCGAGCGTATAAACTATATTCTGCGTATTCGGATCCGCCCGAAGGTCGTTTTCCGCAAATTTGACGGCTTCTTCGTAAGTACGGTGTGACGAAAAGCCGGCGCATTTATGAAATACGTCGTGCATTTGCTCTGACAACGAACCGAGATACTCGTCGTTCATGTGCAGAATGGCGACGCCGCTTTTATTTTCGACCACGCGATACGGCAGCACACCGCCTTTCTTTGCAAAAGATTCGCGAACGGTTTCGAGTTCCGCCGCATCGACCGTCACCCAGCTCATTGAAGTTTCCGCCGAGGCCCGCTGCCCGAAATATATATAAAGTCCCGCCGCCAAAACGACGGCCGCCGCGATTCCGGCAAAGATCTTTTTATTCACAAATTCCTCCAATATAAAGTGCAACATTCGTAACCGGTTAATTTATTGCTAATCAAGGTAAAAGTCAATATTTTGCGGCCGAATCTTCTAAAGAGTTTTCGTCACTTTCGATAGCGACCGCGGGGCGTCCGCATCGATACCTTTTGCTTCGGCAAGATAAGCGGCAAGCATCTGTGCAGGCACGATGAACGGGATCGGCGAAAGGATCTCTTCGATGGTTTCGGGAAGCATTATCGACCGCGTAGAAAGTTTTGCTATTTCTGCGTCATTCGTGATCGAAAACCGGTCGGCGTTCAGCGATTCGAGCCGCTGCATCAGCTCTAGACTGCCTTGCCGGGTCGCTCCTTTCGGGCCGAAATGTATGACGGGAAAACGACGTTCGATGATCGCCAGCGGGCCGTGGAAAAAATCCGCCGACGAGAAACGTTCCGCCACGACGTAACATGTTTCCATCAGTTTCAGCGCGAGCTCATAAGCATTGCCGTAATTATAACCGCGTCCGACAACGACGCAGTTCTCCATAAATGCATAGCGTTCGGCGGCTTCTTTTACGTCAGGCGCGAGTTTAAGGGCTTCGGCGGTGTATTCGGGGATTCTGCGGTGATCGATGCGTGCATCGCCGATCGCCGCCGCCAGCATATAGAAAAGCAGCATCTGGCCCGTGTACGTTTTCGTCGCCGCGACAGAACGTTCGCGGCCGGCGTGTATCCGAAGCGTTTCGTCGGCGAGATTCGCCATCGTGGAATCCGGTTCGTTCGTGACCGCGACCGTGAACGCACCGGATGCCTTCGCGCGTTCGAGAACGAAATTTATATCATCGCCTTCGCCCGACTGCGAAACACCGATGACGAGCGCACGGCTGAGCCGAAGCTTCGCATTATAGAGTGTGAAGATCGACGGCGCCGAAAGGGAAACGGGAATGCCGGTCGTTACCTCTAAGAGGTACCGGCCGAAAAGAGCGGCGTTGTCCGAACTGCCACGGGCGACGAGGACGATGACGTCGATGTCGCGGCTGCGTATAAGATCGCCGATCCGCGTGGCAGTTTCATGTTCTTCATTAATGGTTTTCTCAAGAGCGGCAGGCTGTTCGCCGATCTCGTCGAGCATTATCGACATATATTTCTATAATTTAGTGCCTTATTCTTCATGTAATAGTTTAACTATTATCAGGTAAAACTTTATCAGCATTCGTGGATGACCTTAAGTCTTCCGACCTAAGTTCACGCAACACAGCGTTTATAGCTCCGCCAAATGTAATAACAACGGCCGAAATGTATAGCCAAAGCATTAATATGATAACGGCTCCGAGCGAGCCGTAGGTTCGGTTGTAGCTATTGAAATACGACAGGTACAGCCGGAATCCGGACGTCGAAAGAAGCCATAACGCTATCGCGATGAACGATCCCGGATTGATCCATTCCCATTGTGAACGGCCGTAATCCGGAATAATATTATATAGTATCTCGAACGCGAAAAGCATCACAATTAGCGTAGAGATCCACTGGATAGAAACCAGCACAAGCGGCGAGGTTATTTCAAATCCCGCCAAAGCGAGAAGCATCTGAAAGATCTGCCAGCCATAAAAGACGATCGTCAGAACGAGTGCAACCAACAGAATAAATAAAAGCGTTAGGTAAAGCGATTGGAACTTCGTCCGCCACCACGAACGGCTTTCACGCAGGCCGTAAGCAGCATTGAGCGCGGAGCGGATGCCGTCGATGCCGGCGGACGCCGACCACAGCGTTACGGCAAGTCCTAACGTAGCTTTACGCGCCGAACTGTTTTCGACGATCTCCTGCACGGTTCTTTGAACCAGGTGATAGGCGCTTCGCGGCATTATCTGGCCGAGATACGAATACATTTCGCGTTCGAGCTTTGCGGTCGAATCGAGCACAAGCCCGAAAAGACTGACCAAAAAGAACAAAAGAGGAAAGATCGAAAACGAGAAATAGAACGCCACCTGAGCCGAACGCGCAAAAAGTTCCGCTTCGAATATCCGTTCATAAAGTTTTCCGAAAAACTTTTTCCACGGAAATGAAAGCAGGCGGCTCATTAAATAATATTATCCCCGGGCTCGCTCCAATATCGCCATCATCAGCGTTCCTAAAAACAGCAGCGTCTCTTCGTTCTCACTGAGCGGAGCTCTCGTCGAAAGTTCGAATTTGCTTTCGAACATCGCAGGCTGTTTGGCAAGCCGGGCGATGGCCTCGCCGCTGCCGCGTGAGACAATATAACTCGGGTTCAAGAAATAGCCCGTAAAAAATCCGACCAGCGGAATCTCTGAAAGGAAATAATCGCCGACCTTTCTCCACGCGTTCTCTTCGTTTATCTTCATAACGAACGAGCCTGCGGCGTCGTAAAGTTCGTATTCCGCTTTCCAGATCGAACGCATTCCCTGGCGTTTTATCGCTCCGAGTTCGCGGCCCGCTCCGTCGTAGAACGTATATCGAGCCGAAAAGTCGATGATGCGGTCAGCTTTTATATTATAAACGAGCTGAGTTTTCGATTCGTCCGCAAATATACCGATGTCTTCTTTCAGCTTAAAAAGTTTCTGACTGGCGAATCCGATCAGTTGGCCGTCGGCGTCGCGTGCAAAGATGCGGTTTCCAAGTGCGATTATCTTGAAATTAAAGGAGAGCGGAAATTTCATATTCATTCAAGGTTCCGGCAAAAACGTCCGATGAACACGCGGGCTGATGCCGCAGGTAACTTCGTAAGAGATAGTTCCGGCTTGGGCGGCCATTTCTTCGGCCGAAATACGCAAGCCCGCTTCGCTGCCGATGAACGTCACCGGCGTTCCTATCTTAACATTTTCGATGCCTGTTACGTCGAGAGTGGTCCAATCCATCGACACGCGACCGATGATCGGCGCCCGATCGCCGGCGACGATCGCCGCACCTTTATTGGAAAGCGTCCGCATAAGGCCGTCGGCATAACCGATCGGAACGGTCGCGACCCGTGCTTCTTCCGCCGCGATGAAGGTGCGTCCGTAGCCGATGCTGTCGCCCGGACGAATCGTTTTGATCATTGAAACGTAGGTGCGGAGGGACATCACCGGCCGCGTTTCAGGCCGCGGCAGATCCGGTGGAAGAACATCGTCGATCAAGCCGTAAAGCAGGCCACCGAGTCGGACCATATTGCCGCGAGTTTCCGGGTGCGACACCGCCGCCGGGGAATTTGCGAGGTCGATAAAGTCCGGTTTGATGCCGGCCGCGGCAAATTTTTCGATGCATTCATAGAAACGCTTTCGCTGCAGGGCTGTATGATCTAGCGATGCCGCGTCTGTTCCGTCGGCCGCGGCAAAATGCGTCATTAGGCCGCCAACGCTCAGCGATCCGCAGCGGCCGAGCTCTGCGATCACGGCGTCAACCTCATCGAAACGCACGCCGACGCGTCCCATGCCCGTGTCTATTTTTATATGAATATTGGCTGTGACACCAAGATTTTGGGCGGCAGCATTAAGATCACGGATAGTTTCGCGTTGGAAAAGAACGGGCGTTATGCGTTCGGTTATGAGCCTTTCGGGGTGCGTGCCGTTCGCCCCGCGGAGGCAAAGAATCGGGACGTTGATCCCGGCTCTGCGAAGGGCGAAGCCTTCCTCGGGAAGTGCGACGGCCAACCAGTCGATGCCCTCGGCTTCGAGTCGGCGGGAACATTCGACGGCCGAGTGGCCATAAGCGTTTCCTTTGACGACCGCCATGTAGCTTATGTCATCGCCGATGAATCTTTTTGCTGAGTGAAAGTTAAAAGCGAGCGCGTCCGTATCTATATTGACGGTCGTGGCGAATTGTTGGTGCCCGGAATCGCTCATTTTGCGGTTGAAGTCGTTCTTTAAGTATCGCTTTATGTCCGCCGAAAAGCCTAGAAACTACGTGAGATGTCGGCCGCCCGACAGTTAAAGTTAAACTTAAAGCGGAATATTGCCGTGTTTTTTCGGCGGATTTGTATCCCGCTTGTTCCGAAGCAGCGAAAGAGCTCGAATAAGCTTTGGCCGCGTCTGTGCCGGCTCGATAACCTCGTCAATAAATCCGCGCTCTGCCGCGATATATGGATTTGCGAACTTATCGGTCAGCTCGGCTACCTTTTCGGCGCGTACGGCGTCGGCGTTGGTTGCATCGGCGAGCTCTTTTCGATAGAGAAGCCCGACCGCCCCTTCGGCTCCCATCACGGCGATCTCCGCGGTCGGATACGCAAAGTTAATGTCAGTGCGAATGTGTTTTGACGCCATAACGCAATACGCACCGCCGTAAGCCTTTCGCGTGATAACGGTTATCTTCGGCACGGTCGCTTCGGCAAAGGCGAACAGAAGCTTTGCACCGTGACGGATAATGCCGTAATGCTCCTGATTCACGCCGGGCAGAAAGCCCGGAACGTCCTCGAACGTAATAAGTGGAAGGTTGAAACAATCACAAAATCGCACGAAACGGGCCGCTTTTACGGATGCATCGATGTCCAGAACGCCTGCAAGGAACGCGGGCTGATTCGCCACTATGCCTACGGACATTCCGCCGAGCCGAGCAAAACCGATGACGATATTTGGTGCAAAATGTTCCTGAACTTCAAAAAAATAGTTCTCGTCAACAACAGAATTGATAATGTCGCGAATATCGTAAGGCTGGTTCGAAGATTCCGGGACGATCGAATTCAGCTTTGCGTCCGTGCGTGTTTCCGGATCTTCGGTCGCGGCGAACGGTGGGTCGTCCATATTGTTCGACGGAATGAAAGAAAGAAGTTCGCGCGTGATCTGCAGTGCGTGTTCGTCCGAATCTGCCGCAAAATGCGCGACGCCGGAACGCGAATTGTGCGTCATCGCTCCGCCGAGTTCATCCTTCGTGACCGTTTCGTGTGTGACGGTTTTTATAACGTCCGGCCCGGTTATGAACATATAGGACGAATCTTTGACCATAATGTTAAAATCCGTGATCGCCGGTGAATATACCGCGCCGCCCGCACACGGCCCCATTATGCAGCTGATCTGCGGAACTACGCCACTGGCCAGAGTATTTCGCAGAAAGATGTCCGCATAACCGCCGAGACTGACGACGCCTTCCTGAATACGTGCTCCGCCCGAATCGTTCAGCCCGACGACGGGCGAACCGGTCTTCATCGCCAGATCCATTATCTTGCAGATCTTTTCGGCGTGCGTTTCCGAAAGGGAACCGCCAAAGACCGTGAAATCCTGTGCGAATACGAATACCTCGCGGCC
>CBFGSN010000039.1:0-19447 GCA_965651435.1 uncultured bacterium
CAGGTCGAACGCCAAAGCGCCGGAAATCCGAACGATACGCCGCCGATCGGTTCGCCGTTTCCGGATTTTGTTATCCAGGACGCGAATGGCGGCGTTGTCCGGCGAAGCGACATTCTGAGCGGCAACAAATATACGCTGTTCCTTTTCTTTGGACTGTCGTGCCGGGCGTGCCGCGCGATGGCGGCCGAGATAGCGGAATTCGCAGCAAAATATCCGAACGACCTTCGCGTCGTGATCGTCAGCCACGGCAAGAGTGAAGAAAACCTGGAAAAATTCGGCGACGTCAAAGCTGACGCGGTCCTTTTACAGGATTCGCGCGACCTTGCGATGGAGGTGAATGCAAAATGGACGCCGACGGCGATAATGGTTCGGCCGGACGGAATTATCGCGAGCCAAACAATGGTCGGCGATCAGGCGATCCGCAATCTGATGCAGAAATTCGCCGCAACCGATATTCACAAAGACAATGTCTATTTCGCCGCGAACAATAAAAAGGCGGACCGCATAAAGATCGGCAAGCCCGTGCCCGAAATGCGGCTGAAAACGCTCGACGGCGGCGAACTGACGCACGACGCGTTCAAAGGAAAACGAACGCTTGCGATATTTTGGAGCACGTCGTGTCCGTTCTGCCGCGAACTCGTTCCGTCGATGGTTCGATACGACCGCGAACGCCTGCCCGAAGATCCGCAGTTGATAATTTTTTCCGAAGGCGACGAAGCGGACCACCGCGAACTCGGCATCGCGTCGCCGATAGTTTTGGAGAAAGATTATAAAACCGCGATAAAGCTGGGAATGTTCGGAACGCCTTCGGCGGTGCTGATCGACGAAAACGGAGTGATAATTTCAGAAGCCGCGACCGGCGCACCTTATATCTGGGCGCTCGTAAACAAGAAGTATTGATATGAAGCCCATTGATTGGAAGGTATTGGCGACGGACGGCGAGGCTCGCGCGGGTGAACTGCGGACGCGCCGTTCGGTTATCGAAACGCCGGTATTTATGCCGGTCGGAACGCAGGCGGCGATGAAAGGCGTGCGTTTCGAATGGCTCGAAGATGAATTTGACGCGCGGATAATTCTCGCGAATACGTATCATCTTTTCCTGCGTCCGGGACCGGAGACGATCCGCGAACTCGGCGGTCTGCATAAATTTTCCACGTGGAACCGTTCGTTGCTGACAGATTCGGGCGGCTTTCAGGTATTTTCGCTGACCGATCTGCGAAAGCTCACGGAAGAAGGCGTCGAATTTCGTTCGCATCTGGACGGCAGCAAAAAATTCCTTTCGCCCGAAGTTTCGATGGAGATCCAGGCGGCGTTAGGTTCGGATATCGTGATGGCATTCGACGAATGCCCGCCCGGCGACGCCGGTTTCGAAGCGACGAAGCAGAGCCTGGAGCTTACGGCTCGTTGGGCCGCGCGTTCGCGTGTTCGATTCGACGAACTGCAGCGAACAGGAATGGACACCGGGCACATTGATGCCGACGGACTGTCGGGTGATCAGGCTCTGTTCGGGATAATTCAAGGCGCGGGTCACAACGAACTTCGCGCCGAAAGTCTCGCGCGGACGGTCGATATCGGCTTCGACGGATATGCCATCGGCGGTTTGAGTGTCGGCGAAGAAAAAAGCGTGATGTATTCGGTGCTCGATTTTATAACGCCGAAAATGCCCGTCGACAAGCCGCGTTATCTGATGGGCGTCGGCACACCCGAAGACCTTTTGGAAGGCGTCGCAAGCGGCGTTGATATGTTCGATTGTGTGATACCGACGCGAAACGGCCGCACCGGAACGGCGTTCACGTCATACGGAAAATTGAACATCCGAAACGCACGTTTCACAAAAGACGAAACGCCGATCGACCCGAACTGCTCGTGTTCGGTATGCAAACGATATTCACGCGCCTACCTTCGCCATTTGTATCAGGCCGGTGAAATGAACGCCGCAACGCTGTTGTCGCACCATAATCTCGCGTTCTTCCTTGACACAATGGCTCGAATTAGGCAAGCTATCAAATTCGGCGATTTCTCGCGCTTCAAGAACGATTTTCTTAAACAATTAAAGGAAAACGAGGTGCAAAGCGTTTGATAAATGCGCGCTGAGTGTATATAGTTTAGTTTTCAAATTTGGCTTTAATTTCCGATGAATATTACCCTTTTGTTATTTCAGGATGCGGGCGGCGGCAGCTTGATCTGGTCGCTGCTTCCTTTCGTCTTCATTTTCGCGATCTTCTATTTTCTTGTAATTCTTCCGCAGAAAAAGCAGAAGCAAAAACTGGCGGACATGATCGCCGTGCTCAAGATCAATGACGAGATCGTCACCAACGGCGGCATTATCGGAAAGGTAAAAGAGATCCGCGACACGAGCTTTGTCATCCTGAGCGCTGATAAATCCCTTATCGAAATAGGAAAAGCGGCCGTTGTCGGAAAGAAAGCTGAAATGGATTCGTAGGCCGTTTCGACATTATTTGTCGGAAGATCGGGCGCGGGACCGCGTTCGGATCGGCAGGCCGGTCATTTGTACGATATGAAGAACAAAACTTTGCTGATAAGGACCTTGGTCATTATTCTAGTCACGCTGGGCGGACTATATATAGTTTTCGGCCCGCGCAGGGCACCTGTTGCCGCGGATCTTACGTGGTCGGGGATCAAGGCGAACCTTGCGGAAAACATTAGCCTCGGGCTTGACCTGAAAGGCGGTTCGCATCTGGTAATGCAGGTCGAAACCGACGAATACCTGAAAACGCTGACCGAAAACAGCGGCCAGGCCGCGATGACCGCCGCCACGGACGAAGGCTTGCCGGTAACCGGCAGCACGGTCGTTGCGGAGAACGGCACGTATTCGATCACGCTTGAGGTTTCCGAACCCGATAAGCTTCAGGCGGTTATTGACGCCGCAAAGAAGAAGGTCGATTTCCTCGATTGGAGTGAATCCACGAGCGGGAACAGCGTCACATGGTCGCTTTCCACAACTCAGCAAAATTTAAGAAAATCACAGGCCGCGGACCAGGCTCTGAAGATCATCGAAAGCCGCATCAACGCTTTCGGCGTCAAAGAACCGACGCTCCAGAAACACGGTGCCGAATCATCGGGCCAGATCCTTTTGCAGATGCCGGGCGTTGACGATCCGGAACGCGTAAAGGAGCTGATCGGAGCCGAATCGCACCTTGAATTAATGAAGGTCGTTTCGCCGCCGAACCCGCAGCCCGTACAGACATATCCGACAGAAGAAGCCGCGCGGCAATCGCTTGGCGGTGCCGTTCCGCCGAACCGCCGCATACTTCCGTACACCGAACGCAACCAGCCGCCGACGCCGGACGGACAGCCGCCACCGCCGCAGTTCGTCGTTGTTGAGTATCCGGCGGTCGTTGACGGCAGCGAGCTCCGCGGAGCCGACGCCCGCTCACAAACGGGAAATATTAACGATTATCAGATCGGGTTTTCGTTCAAACCGTCCGGCGCACAGAAGTTCGGCGAATGGACAGGAAAAAACATCGGAAACTACATGGGCGTTGTCCTGAACAACGAGGTCAAATCGATCGCGTTCATCAGATCGCAGATCTTCGACCAGGGTGAAATTTCCGGTAAATTTACGCAGACCGACGCGGAAGACCTCGCTCTGACGCTTCGTTCGGGCGCACTTCCGGCGCGCATAGTTTATCAGGAAGAAAGGACCGTCGGCCCGAGTCTCGGTGCCGATTCGATCGCCGCCGGCGTCGAAGCGTCCGTCGCAGGACTCGTGTTCATCATTATCTTTATGCTGTTCTATTATCGCGGCTCCGGCATAAACGCCGTTATCGCGCTGTTGCTGAACATGCTTTTGACGCTTGCCGCTCTGATATTGATGGATTCGACACTGACGCTGCCGGGCATTGCCGGGTTCATTTTGGGCGTCGGCATGGCCGTGGATTCGAACGTGCTTATCTTTGAGCGAATGCGCGAGGAATTAAAAGCCGGGCATTCCGTGGTGGACGCCGTGAAGGTCGGTTTTGACAAGGCGTTCATTACGATCATCGATACGCACGTAACAACGATCATATCCGCCGCCATCCTGTATATGTACGGCTCCGGCCCGATACGCGGCTTTGCCGTTACGCTTACGCTCGGTTTGATCGTTAACCTTTTCTCGGCCGTTTTCGTATCACGCACCATCTTTATGTGGCTGTTGGAACGAAATCCGGATATGAAGAAGGTAAGTATCTAAGATTAGGTTTCTTTGCCGCGGACCGTTCGCGGCACGGGCTTCCTTTGGCATTTTGGGCCGGAAGCTTTATTGAAAGAAATGGTTGAAATATTCAAGAACATAAACGTAGATTGGATGGGATGGCGCAAACCGCTCGTCGCGGTTTCGATCGTCATTCTTATCGCCGGACTTTGCTCCGCCGTCGGACGGCAGTTCATGCCGGGCGGTACTGACGCATTTAACCTCGGTGTCGATTTCCAGGGCGGAACTGTCATCACGGCGAAATTCAAGAACAAACCGTCCAACGAAGACCTTCGCACGGCGCTGAACAACGTCGGGTTCACCGAACCGATCATTCAGGAATCGACCGACAAGACCGACGAGGTTCTGATCAAGGTTCCGCTGATGGCCGATCAGGAAGAACAGACCGAGGCCGCTCCGGCGGGAACTGACGCGAATACGGCCGCGAACACGGCTGCAAATACGGCTGATGCGAATGCTGCTAACTCCAATGCCGCCGCATCGCAGGATCCGGCGGCTTCGGCGGCGAACACGACGGCGGCCGCTCCGGCGACGCAGGTCGATCCGGGCCGCGCAATGGTCAAACAAGCTCTTGATACTTTCGGCAGGGAAGCCGCGGGCGACAGATCGCTTCAGGAAGACGCGGATGCGGCGTACAAGATCGTCGGTACCGATTCTGTCGGCCCGGTCGCCGGAGCCCAGCTTCGCAATTCCGCGATCATCGCGACTCTGCTCGGCATGGCGGGAATTCTGCTGTACATCGCTTTCAGATACGACTGGACATACGCCGCCGGCGCCATCATCGCGGTGTTCCACGACGTACTTGTGACGCTTGCGTTCTTTTCCGTGTTCCAGTGGGAAGTCAGCCTGACGGTACTTGCGGCCTTCCTTACGCTCGTCGGTTTTTCGGTTAACGACTCGATCGTTATCTTTGACCGAATACGCGAGAATTTAACGCTGCATCGCTCGCAGCCGCTTTATTCGCTGACCAACGATTCGATCAACCAAACGATGTCGCGCACGATCGTAACCAACGGACTCGTGTTCCTGTCGGTTCTCGCACTGGTTCTGTTCGGCGGGGAAGTTCTGCGCGGATTTTCACTGGCATTATTCGTCGGAAGTATCGCGGGTACTTATTCGACGATCGCCATCGCAAGCCCGATCGCCATCTGGTGGCAGAACAAGATCGGCCTTGCCGGAGCTCCCGAAGAGAAAAAACGTACTACGGCGTCGGTTTCCGGCGGCGGCGACAGGCTCGCATCGGCGTCACGACGTTCGGTTACGCGCCGTCCGGTGACAAAATAAGAAAAAAACTTTGTCTTGAGTGAAACCAAAGTTTGCGCCGTGCGTATTAGATACGTTATTATTTTTTGAAATTTCAACAGAAATATTTTATAGCGTGCCGATCCTTTTCCGGGAATCAACCAAGAGGCCTCGTGAGGCATCCGCAGGAACAACGCGATAACTTTTTATGTTAATTAAGTTTGCGGACGCCGCGACCAACAAAAATATTTCTAAAACTTTTACATTATTCTTGACTTTCGCAATCGAAAAAATTAGACTTTTTTACGTTGCTGGTCAATTAAATATTTCGCACCGCCCGTGAGCCGTAAGAGCTTCATAGTACGGGTTGCGTGACGGTGTATCATCAGGTTGCCGGCAGGATCAAAATAAATGCCCCGCATTTGATGAAGCGAAATTAATTTTTATTGGATAGATATATGCACCCGCGGTTGAGCCGTACCGGCGCTTTCACAACAGCTGCAACGCGTGTATCTTTATTTTCATCGAAAAGATGAACGGTCTTTAACTCTCGACCGCGTTTGGCACCGGTAAGATGGGAGGAATGGAAGATGTTAGATCAATTAGTTGAATCCAGAAATACGTCTGGCGAAAACAAAAGGAAAATGGGCTTTCTGCTCACGACGCTGATCATAATCGTCGCGACGATGCTGAGCGCATTGACCTACAGCCTTTTCGCGAAAGACTACACCATGGGCAGCTCCGATCTCGAACTGACGACGCTTGTTGCGCCGCCGGTCGTTGACGAAGCCCCGGAACCGGAGCCGGAAAAACAGCCGGAGCAGAAAGCTCCGAACGTTGATGTTCGCACGGAGATCATCCAGAGCATGATGGAATCTCCGAAACCGCCGAAAGAGATCAGCGTTGCGAAGAACACGATACCACCGCGCGACCCCAATAAATTTACTATCAAGGGCGACCGAAACGTCAGCGTGGAAAACGCTCCGCCGCCGGATTACAAAGGCCCGATCAGTACGGGTACGGGAAGTAACCCGAACCCTGTCGGCAGTGGCGGGTCGGGTGATGGTCCGCCGGCAGCAGCTCCGCCGCCCGCACCAAAACCGAAACCGCCGCCAAAACAGATCTCAGGCGGTGTGCTGAACGGTAAGGCGATCAGCCTTCCGACACCGGCGTATCCGTCGGCGGCACGTTCAATGCGGATCTCCGGAACCGTCGTTGTCCAGGTTCTGATCGACGAGAACGGCAACGTCGTATCCGCCAGCGCGGCCAGCGGCCATCCGCTGCTCAAAGCCGCTGCGGTTTCCGCCGCACGCCGGGCGAAATTCAGCCCGACGAAACTTTCGGGACAGCCGGTGAAGGTTTCGGGCGTGATCAGGTACAATTTCGCGCCGTGATCGGCGTAACGGCTTCGTCGCGGGCGGTCAGCGGTCGCCCGCACGAACTTTGATTTTAGACCTCTTGCAATATTAAAAAAATATTTTTCTGATTTTCTTTGGAGGAAAAACCATGACATTTCTTAGCAGCCTTCATGGCTCACTTTACATGTTTGCCGAAGGCGGTACGAAGATCTCATTCGGCCTGTATGACATCGCTAAAAGCTTGACCATACCGGGCTGGGCCGTCATCATCATCCTTTTGTTGATGTCGGTGTACTTGATCGCGGTCGGCATCGAACGCCTGCTTACCTACAACAAAGCGAAAGCACAATCGCGGCAGTACGCCCCGAAAGTTGCCCAGGCTTTGAAGAACAACAATATTGACGAAGCCATCAATATCGGCGACAAGCACAAAGATTCGCACCTCGCGATGGTTGTTTCGTCCGGCCTCAAGGAATTTGCCGCACATCAGGGCAACACCGAGATCTCGGCAGACGAAATGGAAGCATCGAAGCGTGCCCTTGACCGTGCCATTGCCGTTAAAACCGCTGAACTCAAACGCGGCCTTTCGGGACTCGCAACGGTCGGTTCGACCGCTCCGTTCGTAGGTCTTTTCGGAACGGTCGTTGGTATCATCGGTGCGTTCGTCGGACTCGCTCAGGCAGAAAATGCCGGTATCGCGGCGGTCGGCGGAGCTATCGCTGAGGCTCTTGTTGCAACTGCTTTCGGTATCGCCGTCGCGGTTCCCGCAGTTTGGTTGTTCAACTATTTCACGAACAAAGTCACGAGCTTCGGCGTTGAAATGGAGAATTCGGCCTCGGAATTGGTGGATTACTTCATCAAACAGCGGACAAAAGCGCTCCGCGGTTGATTTTACTGGTTTAAGTTTAACCAAGGGAGAGTATTTCAATGGCTGGAAAGATCGGTGGATCCGATGAATATAATTCGGAGATCAACGTCACGCCCATGGTGGACATCATGTTGGTGTTGCTGATCATCTTTATGATCGTTACACCGCTGCTGCAATCCGGTGTGACCGTTAATATTCCGAGAGAACTGAATGCTCCTGTGGAAGATGCCGATATAACCAAGGACACGTCCGTGGTCATATCAATTCCTGACAACAACACTTTCTATATCGGAAAGGATCAATATCCGATCGACGCACTGGGCGAAAAGATCAGTTCGATGATGAAGGATAAGGCTCCGGACAAACGCATCGTCTATATCAAGAGCGGTGTCGAGGTGGATTACGGACGTGTTGTTCAGGCGATCGATATTATCCGAAAACAGGATATTGACAAGATCGGCCTGGTTGCCGACAAAAAGAAAGGCACCGGACAGGCCGAGGAGCAATAGAACAGCCGAAGCTCTGCGGAGCTCAGGAGTTATTGAATTATGGGAATGTCAACAGGTGGTTCCTCAGATGAAGCAACCCCGAATATCAATGTTACACCGTTGATCGACGTATTGCTGGTGCTGCTGATCATCTTTATGGTCATCACGCCGGTAAAACCGAGCCGTTTCGAGGCGAAGGTTCCCGCTGAACCGAAAGATACTCAGAACGTTGACGTAAAGCCTAATCCGTTGACGCTCGTCATAAGTATCAATCGCGCAACCGGCGGTATCAGCCTGAACAACGAATCGACCGGTGATGTCAGCAACACGGAAGCTTTAACCGCCCGATTAACCGATATCTTTAAGGTTCGCGAAACAAATCGGGTCGTTAAGGACAGTAACCCCAACGAGATCGAGAAGACCGTTTTCATCAAAGCGCCGACATCCGTTAAATACGGCGATGTTGTAAAAGTGATCGACGCCGCGAAAATGGCCGGAGCTCAACCCGTTGGTTTGCAGATCGACGATCTAACAGAATAATTCGAGGACAGATACCGGTACGGGCCGAGTTTCGGCTGCGGCCCGCCGGAACAATGTCTTAAATGGAGTCGAAAATGAGTTTTTCTCGTTTAGGGATTTTTGTTTTATTACTTGCGGCAGTTTTTACGGCGACGAACTGTTCGATATATAACCGTGTCGCCTCAAGAAAAAATCTTGTTGACGGTTCGGAGGCCTACAAAGGCCGCAAGTTCGCCGAAGCCGAAGAACTTTTCCGCCGTGCGACCGAGCGCGATCCGGAAGGCAAAACGCTTGAGGGCAGAATGGCCCAGATATTCCTGGCGCGCACACTGCATTCCGAGTATGTTGGCAACCGGCAAGAGACGTCACTCGCGGAAGCGGCGATCGAAGCTTACAAAAAGGCGATCTCATTCGACCCCAACGACCAGACATCGTATAAGGCCGTGGCAGGACTTTACGAAAATCTCGGAAAGACGGACGAATGGCAGCGCTGGGTAACCGAGCGTTCCGTTAACGAAGGCATCAAACCGCAGTACCGGGCCGATGCGTTCGTTGCTCTTGCGGCAAAGCAGAATACGTGTGCGAACGAAATATCTGACACGGACGCAACCAAGAAACCGGGCCAGCGCGACGGTAAGGATGTTTTCCTCTACACCAAACCGGAAGATCCGGCCGAATTCGATAAGCTGAAAGCGTGTGTCGAACAGGGCACCAAGCTCGTCGATCAGGCTCTTCAGCTAGAAACTGACGAGGTCAGGAACGCGAAGAATGTCGATGTGAAAACATTGACCGATGCTCAGCTCGTCGACCTTCAGGACCTTGTTAAATCGTTCGAATCGGCACGCTCATATAAAGCGAGCATGCTTATCCAGGCAAGCCGTGTCGCCGAAATGGACGGTGACGAAGCCGGCGCGGAAAAACTTCGGAACGATGCCGACGCTGCCCGTGAGGCGTTTGTCGAACTAAGTACTCTTTCAGGCAAGCTTCAGGCCGAAAGGGACGCGAGGGTTGCTCAGGCCAATGCGAACGCCGAGGCGAATGGCAATGCCGCTCCGGCAAATGAATAGAAGATCCGCCTAACGGCGATATTTATGACAGCGGTGCGCGTGTATCAGAACGCGGCACCGCTGTTTTCTCTTCGAGGGCATCTTACAAAACTCAACGAAATAATGGCTTTATAAACATATTCTCGTTAATATGTTTATCGGCAGCATTTATGATCCGAATCGAAGACGTCATCGAGAAGGTGGAGGAGAATCGCCCCGATCCGGATATCGAACTTATCCGAAAGGCGTATCTTTTTTCCGCGCTCCATCACAAAGGCCAAAAGCGTGCTTCCGGCGAACCGTATCTGATACATCCGCTGGAGGTTTCGTATATGCTCGCAGATATGCGTCTGGACGAAGCGAGCGTCGCGACCGGACTTTTGCATGACGTGGTCGAAGATACGCTTGTCGATCTCGATACGATCCGGTCGTATTTCGGCGATGAGATCGCCCGGCTTGTGGACAGCCTGACGAAGATCGCGCATATCAGCAATCTTTCGAAGGAAAAACAGCAGGCCGAAAATGTCCGCAAAATGGTGCTGGCCATGACGACGGATGTTCGCGTCGTTCTGATCAAACTCGCCGACCGGCTTCACAACATGCGGACGATGCAGTTTCTAAAGCCCGAGAAACGCGCCCGCATATCACAGGAAACACTGGATATATACGCACCGATCGCCCACCGACTCGGAATGGGTAAGGTCCGTTCCGAACTCGAAGATCTTTCGTTTCAGAACCTGCATCCCGAAGAATACAAACGGCTTGCGGAAACGGTCGATGCCCGGCGTCCCGAACTCGAAGCCACGCTTGCCCGGATCACCGCGACCATCGAACGCAATCTGAACGAGAACGGCGTGCCATTCGTTAAGATCGAAGGACGCGTAAAGCGCCTCTATTCGCTTTGGAAGAAGCTCAAGAAGCAGAAGATAACGATCGACCAGGTTTATGACCTGATCGCCGCTCGGATCATCACCGAAAACGACCGCAAGAACTGCTATCTCGCGCTCAGCGTCATACACAATATCTGGACGCCCGTTCCCGAACGTTTTAAGGACTGGATAGCCATTCCGCGCGACAATTTGTATCAGTCCCTGCATACGTCCGTTATCAGCGACACAGGCCAGCCGTTCGAGGTGCAGATCCGCACGGAGGAAATGCACCGCATTGCCGAAGAAGGCGTGGCCGCTCACTGGCGTTACAAACAGAATAGGCTCGGCAAACAGGATGATGAGAACATCGACGAGCTCCGCCGAACGGTCGAAAAGCTTTTGCTGCCGTTGGTCGAAGGCACGGGCGAAGACGAAGATTCCGAAGATTTTCTCGAAAGCCTGAAACTCGATCTTTATCCAAAAGACGTTTACGCGTTCACGCCGATGGGAAAGGTAATACAGCTTCCGCGGGGTTCGACGCCGATCGATTTCGCTTACGCGATCCATACGGACATCGGCGATACGTGTACCGGAGCGAAGATCAACGGCCGGATCGTGCCGATAAAAAGCGAAATTCAGAACGGCGACGTCGTCGAAATAATGACGACGCAGAATTCGAAACCATCGCGTGATTGGCTGAACCATGTCATCACGTCAAAGGCCCGGAACCGGATCCGCCATTTCATTTCCGAACAGCAGCGGACGGAATCGATCGAGATCGGGCGTAAGCTGCTCGAAAAAGAGGCCGACCGTTTCCGCATCGCACCGAAGAAACTGATCGGTGATGACGCCGAAATGAAGCGCATCGCGAATGAATACGGGCTCGGCCGTCCCGAAGATCTGCTGGCGTCGATCGGCTACGGCAAAACATTGCCGCGGAACGTTATCGCAAAATACCTCGGCCCTGAGAAATTTGCCGATCTCGACCCCGAAAAACGCACCGAAACGCGCATCGAAAGCGGCGTCAAAGCCGTCAAGAAATTCATCGGGCTTGGCGAAGACGCCATCGTCGTCAAAGGCGTCGATAATCTGCTCGTCACGCGTGCCCGCTGCTGCAATCCGCTCCGCGGTGAAGACATCATCGGCTACATTTCGCTTGGCAAAGGCATCGTCGTCCATAACCGCCGCTGTAAAAATGCAAAGCAATTGATGATCAACAAAGACCGCATCGTTGACGTCGAATGGGCGCGGTCCGAAAAGGACGAGATCCAATCCGTCAGCATTCTTGTTAAAACCGAAGACCGGACCGGAATGCTCGCCGGAATAACAAACGCCATCGCCGAAATAAAGACCGCCATTCGCGACGCGCGTGCCAGCGTGGGCCGCGACGGCCGCGGCCAGATCGAGGTCACGGTCGAAGTTTTCGATAAAAAACACCTCGACCGCGTAATGTCCGCCATATCGCGCGTGCCCGGTGTCATCGATACCGAACGACGTTGATCCGTGACAAAAACAATAAGCGACACTTCACTTTTCCGCTGTTTTTTGTTAGGATTTGCCTTTTGCTTGGTTCGGAGAATTTTTATGAAAGAGATCATTTCAACCGAAAATGCACCGGGTGCCATCGGCCCTTATTCGCAGGCGATAAAGGCCGGCGGAATGCTGTTCTGTTCGGGCCAGATCCCGATAGACACAGCGACCGGTGAATTTGTCGAAGGCGGAGTTGTCGAACAAACGGAGCAGGTTCTGCGCAATCTTAAAGCGGTTCTCGAAGCCGCCGGGGCAGGCATCGCGAATGTTGTTAAAACGACGGTTTTTCTCGCTGATATGAATGATTTCGGGGCGATGAACGAAGTTTACGCAAAGTATTTTGGTGATGACAAACCGGCCCGTGCGACGGTTCAGGCTGCTCGGCTGCCGCGTGACGCACGTGTCGAGATCGAATGTATAGCGGTTCTGCCGAACTAGGGCAATAGAAAAAGCCAAACGCCCAAAAGGGCATTTGGCAACCAAATCGCGAATTGTTGATTCCAAAAGGAATTACGCAGCTTTGATAATTTTTCCGGATTTAATGCACCGCGTGCAGACTTTCATACGGCCGTTGCCGCCGCCCGGAAGTTGAACACGGACCGGCTGCAGATTCGGGTTGAACCGGCGACGGGTCTTGTTGTTTGCGTGGGATACGTTATTTCCGAATTGCGGCCCTTTGCCGCATACATCACATCGTTTTGCCATAATAAAAAGCCTCCGAAAAAATTGAGAGGATATATAGAGTTTTGTAAAACTCAAAAACAGATTTTATACCAAATTAACCGATAGTAAGTCAAGTAATGACGACGGAAGATATTTTGAAAGGAGCAGAAGCTACAGTGCAAAAACATAGAACAACCGCTTTTTATACGGCGGCGTTGGCGATATTCGCCATATTTTTAAGTGCATGCGGCGGCGGAGCCGGCACACCGAATAACGGCGGAACAACGTCCGATCCGAACGAGATCGCGGCACGCGTCAACGGCAAAGAGATCCGTATGGAAGAGGTTGATAAGGCCGTTAAGGCACAGGGCGGAGGCGAGATCGCAACTCTTTCGCCGCTGGAACTCGCCTCTGCCCGAATGACCGTGCTTAGTCAGCTGGTTCAGGCGGAAGTCATGTACCAGAAGGCCCAAGCCGAGCAGACCGTGCCGACTGACGAAGAGGTCACGGCCGAAATGAACAACCGCAAAACGGCGAGCAAGGTTTCTGTCGAAGAATTCGACCGCCAAATGAAAGAAGCCGGTGAAACGGAACAATCGTGGCGCGAGAACGTCAAGAAAGAAATGGCGCTCCAGAAACTTCAGGAAAAGATCGCCTCGCGGGTTGATGCTCCGAAAGACAGCGAGATCCAGGATTTTTATAATACGAACAAAGCTCAGTTCAAGAACAAACGCGGAGCTCAGCTCGGCGCCATCGTCATTGATCCGTCGAATTCGGGCCAGGGCGACACCACGACGAACGAGACCGAAGCCAGAATACGCGCGGCCGAGGTTGGCAACCGTGCGGTGAACGGCAGCGATTTCGCTACGCTCGCACGCGAGTTCAGCGAAGACCTTAACACGCGGGCAAGCGGCGGCGATTGGCGGTATTTCACCGAGGACGAGCTGAAACAGACCTTTGGCGACCAGGCTGCCGATTACATCATGACAAAGATGGAGAACGGACAGATCTTCCCGGGCATTTTGCCGCTGCAGGGACGTATTCTTGTCGTAAAGCTTCAGCGCAAGCAGGAAACCGACGAAGATCTTACGCTCGACAGCCCCGGTGTTCGTCAGCAGGTAACGGAGCTTTTGACGAATGCCCGAAAGGCGCTTTTATGGCAATCATATGCCGCAAGCGCGATCACCGAAGCAAAGGTCGAAAATCTGTTGGCTGCGAAGATCGTTGCGAATCCGAATGAGCTGAGTGGTGCCCGTCCCGCCGGGGCCGTAACTGAAACGGACGCTAACGCGAATACGGACACGAATTCGAATTCGAATTCGAATACGAATACGAATGCAAATTCGAATGCCGCGTCCAACACGGCTTCGAACGCGAATACGAACACGTCGGCCGCGACTAACGCGAACGGGAATACGAACACGAACGCCGCCAAATAAGCCGGCCTCGGGAAAACCAGAATGCTTTGCTTTGACAAAGCACACACGTAGTAGCCGGCAGCAAAATGTCGGCTACTCATTTTTATGCTTTTTCGTTTACAGGACATTACCAGATCTTACGGCGGTGACGACGTTCTAAAGGGTGTTTCGTTCCAGATAAATCCGGGCGAAAAGGTCGGGCTTGTCGGCCGGAACGGTGCCGGAAAAACGACGATCTTTCGAATGATAACCGGAGCGGAGGATCCCGATTCGGGCGAGGTCGTAAAGATAAACGGCCTGAAGCTCGGGCTGCTCGAACAACACGTGGATTTCGGGTCGGACGAAACCGTTCACACGGCGGCTCTTTCCGCATTCAAGGAGATCCACGACATCGAAGCCGAGATGCGCTTGCTGGAACAGCAGATGGCGACGGATCATTCGCAGGAAATACTTGACCGCTACGCCGATCTGCAGATCGCGTACGAACAAGCCGACGGTTTCACATACGCCGCGCGTGCCGAAGCGATCCTCGTCGGTATCGGTTTTCCGCCGGAAAAATGGTCGATGCGGACAAGCGAACTTTCCGGCGGACAAAAGAACCGCCTCGGAATGGCGAGGCTTTTGTTGTCGGCGGCCGACGTTCTGCTTTTGGACGAACCGACCAATCATCTGGATGTTGCGGCCGTCGAATGGCTCGAAGATTTCCTGAGCAATTGCGACAAAACCTACGTTGTTATCAGCCATGACCGGTATTTTCTGGACCGCACGACGAACCGCATTATCGAGGTAGAAAACGGAAAAGCGGTTTCCTATAAGGGAAATTATTCAAAGTTCCTGACGGAACGGGAACTCCGCCGCGAGCAGCAGATCCGCGAATACGAGAATCAACAGGCATACATCAACAAAACAAAGGAATTCATTCGCCGAAATCTGGAAGGCCAGAAAACCAAGCAGGCCAAATCGCGCCGCAATATGCTCGAACGAATGGAGCGGATAGAGAATGTCGTTCCCGAAAAGGCGGGCGGCAATTTTGTCCTGAAAAAGGTCGAACGAACCGGCAACAACGTGCTGACGGTCGATGAACTTTCGATCGGTTATCCCGGGAAAACGCTTGCGGAAAATATCCATTTTTCGATGTTTCGCGGCGATGTGCTCGGCATTATCGGCGCGAACGGAACAGGGAAGACCACGCTGCTGAAAACGCTTTCCGGATCGCTTCGCGAACTTAGCGGAGAATTTCACTGGGGCACGAAAACGAACATCGGATATTATTCCCAGAACCTGGACGACCTCGAACCGCGCAACGAGGTCATTATGGAACTTCGCCGCGTCGCTCCGCTTGCGGACACCGGCCAGCTGCGCTCGTTCCTGGCTAATTTTCTTTTCTTTGGCGATGATGTTTTCAAACCGGTTTCGGCTTTGTCGGGCGGTGAAAAAGGCAGACTTGCGCTGGCGAAGCTTATCTATTCGGAAAAGAATGTCCTGATCCTCGATGAACCGACGAACCACCTCGATATTCCGTCGCGCGAAGCCTTGGAAAATGCGCTCATCGAATATCCGGGAACGATCGTAACGGTCAGCCACGACCGCTTCTTTTTAGATAAGATCGCTAATCAGATATTGGCGTTCGACGCGGACGGAACCGTCGAAAGCTATAACGGAAATTACACGGAATATCACGATTGGCGTGCGGCCGCGGATGATCGGAAGCCGCCGGAACGCCCGAACGATCCGGAACCGCAAAAGGCCGCGGCTGCGGCGCCGACGCCGGCGAAGAACGGTTCCTCTTTGAGCAAGAACGAACGCGACAAGCTCGCCAAACGCATTGCTGATATTGAAAACGAGCTTCCGGAACTCGAAGCAAAAGCCGCCGCGTTCACGGAACAAATGTCCGATCCGGCGACGGCAGGCGATTTTCCGAAACTGAACGAACTCACCGAGCAGCTTTCCCGAACCGAAGCCCGCATTAAGGAACTTTATGCCGAATGGGAAACTGCCGACGCTCAGCTCAATTGATCATGATTCCGAACGGTAATTCGGAGCTTCTTTCGTGATTATCACATCGTGAACGTGCGATTCGCGAAGCCCCGCGCTTGTGATCCGGACGAATTTCGCTTTTGTACGAAGTTCGTCTATCGTCCGGCAGCCCGTGTAGCCCATGCCCGCACGCAGGCCGCCGACGAGCTGCGTGACCATCTCCGCCACAGAGCCTTTGTACGCGACGCGGCCCTCGATGCCTTCCGGTACGAACTTCGATTCGAGCGTTGTGCCTTCCTGCGAATATCGGTCGCTCGAACCTTTTTTCATCGCACCGATCGAACCCATGCCGCGATATGTTTTGAAACTTCGTCCCTGATAAAGAATCACTTCGCCCGGAGCTTCTTCGGTTCCTGCGAAAAGCGAACCGATCATCACACAGTTCGCACCTGAGGCGATCGCTTTTGCAACGTCGCCCGAAAATTTCACGCCGCCGTCAGCGATGACCGGAACGCCGGAACCTTCGGCCGCGGCGACACATTCGTTGATGGCCGTTATCTGCGGAACGCCCGCACCGGTGACGACACGCGTCGTGCAGATCGAACCCGGGCCGATGCCGACCTTTACCGCATCGACACCCGCGGAGATCAATGCCTTTGTTCCTTCGGCCGTTGCGACGTTTCCGGCAACAAGTTCGACCTCCGGGAAGCGTGACTTTACGGCCTTGATCGCTTCGATAACGCGGGAGCTGTGGCCGTGAGCGGTGTCGATGACGATCGCGTCGACACGTGCTTCGATCAGGGCAGCGGCGCGTTCCAGAAAATCGCCGGTCGCGCCGATCGCCGCCGCGCACCGCAGCCGGCCGAGTTCGTCTTTCGACGCATTCGGAAATGTCGTTGCTTTTTGGATATCCTTGACCGTGATAAGGCCTTTCAGATGGCCGTTCTCATCGACGACGAGAAGCTTTTCGATGCGGTGTTTCTGCAGCCGAACTTTTGCTTCCTCAAGCGTTGTTCCGACCGGAACGGTTACGAGGGGCTGCGGCGTCATGACCTCGGAAACGGGTATATCCGTGCGGGTTTCGAAACGAAGGTCGCGGTTCGTGATGATGCCGGCGAGCAGTCCGGCTTCGTCGATCACGGGAACGCCGCTGATCGAAAAGCGTTCCATTATCTTCAGTGCCTCCGAAACCTGAGCCGTCCGCGATATCGTGACCGGATCGACGATCATGCCTGATTCGCTCCGTTTCACTTTATCGACCTCTTCGGCCTGCTGCTCGACCGAAAAATTCTTGTGAATGATGCCGATGCCGCCCTGCTGCGCAAGCGCTATGGCAAGCCCGGCTTCGGTGACCGTGTCCATGGCCGAAGAACACAGCGGAATATAAAGCTGTATGTTGCGCGAAAAATTCGTTCGCGTTTGAACCTCGCCCGGCAGTACGTCGGAATACGCGGGAACCAAAAGGACATCGTCGAAAGTGAGGCCTTCTTTGATCTCTTCTAATCTCATATTTTTTTACAAAAAAGCCCGCGTTCTCAGGCGGGCACGGTTCATCCGTTCATATGCGCTCGTCGAGAGCGTCACGATATTTGAACTTGATCATTCTGTATTGACCGATCACGGCGTTCTCCTTGGTGTCGGTTCGCCGACCACAATGACCTGCCGCGAAGGCGACGGTTTCGGCGTCGATCTCGGTGTCGGCGTTCGCGTTGGCGTGGCACGCGGCCGCGGCGTCGAACGCGGAGTTTGAACAGGTTCCGTAGTCGGAGCCGGCGTTTCATCGGGCGTTGATAGTTCGACGGTCGCCTGCGGCGTCGGCGTCGGAGTCGGTGTTTCTTCGCCAAAACTAATTCTGCCTCGTTGCCAGATAGTCGCTAAATTGTCTTTATTGATTGTAAATTCTATAGCAGCCCGACGCGGATTTTCCGGTTCGCGGGGAAGTTCGATATCGCGGCCGTTGATCTTCAGCCGCGCCGAATCGATGAGCGATTTCGAATAACTTATCTTCAGGTTCTCTTTTGCGGTAAAGGAAGCCGGCTTTTCTTTCGACACCAAAATGCTGGACGATCTTCCATCGGCGACCGCGGTCACGGAAACGTCGTCGCTTATGGTCGAAAACTCAACCTTCAGATCCTGCATCGAAGGCACGGCTCCGACGTTTTCCGTCGGCTGAGGTGAATTCGTATTTCCGTTGGCGTTCGAATTCAGGTTCGCCGTGTTCGCCGCGATAGGTGTTTCGCCGCGGTTCTGGACGTAATTTACCAAAAAGAGAATTCCGGCGGAAACCAGCCCGAGAATTATCACGGCAAAGATTATTGTCGGAGCCATCGACGCGGCACTTCGGTCGTCGGTCAAAACTTCCGGGCGGTAAACTTTCAGATCGGGTTCGGATGTTTCCTCGGCGGCGGCGATGGCCTTTTGATATTCGGCCAGAGCCTGGTGTTCGTCATAACCGATGAATTTTGCGTAGGATTTTATGAACCCCTTGTTGAATATACCGCCGGGCAGCGTTTTGAAATCATTCTTTTCGATCGAATCCAGGTATAATGGCGAAATGCGCGTCTGCTCCGCGACTTCGCTGATCGAAACGCCGCGTTCTTCACGGGCTTGCCGTAATTTTTCACCTAAAGTTTCTGCCATTGTTTATTATCGTTCAGCCTTGTAACAAGGCTCGTAACGAAAAGATTCTTAATCTTTGAATATAGCTGTCGGCGGCGGTCGATGTCAATTAAGCGATTCTTTCTAAAGGGCGAACGAACTTGATTCAAAGTGCTGTGACGTGATAATTTTAGGCTAATTCAAGTCTTTTCAATTCTTGAACAAAGCGGTTCGGAGAATAATAACAATATGAGTTTAGAAGCACTCGGAATGGTGGAAACCAAGGGATTTGTGGGCGCGGTCGAGGCGGCCGATGCAATGGTCAAAGCGGCTAACGTCCAGCTCGTGGGCAAGGAATACATCGGGGCCGGTTACGTGACCATCTTTGTAAGAGGCGACGTCGGTGCCGTAAAAGCGGCGACCGATGCCGGTGCGGCGGCGGCACGGCGCGTCGGCGAATTGATCAGCGTTCACGTCATTCCGCGTCCGCACGGCGAGGTCGAACGCGTTCTGCCGAAAGGCGGAAAGACAGGATATTCTCCGGACGAAAAAGCTCTGGGCGGCGGCAGCGGAAAGAGCCTCGGTTCCGGCGACCGTTCGGGAATGGACACCGGTTCGGGTTCCGGCAGCCGCAGCAAAACGAAATAACTTTCCC
>CBFGSN010000040.1:0-19113 GCA_965651435.1 uncultured bacterium
CTCCTGTCGCTGCCCCTGTTTCGGCTCCGATTTCGGCACCCGCTGTTTCGGCGGCGTCAAACGGCAATGCATCGGTCGATGAGCTTCGGCGTACGAAGAGCAGTCCGCTTGTCCGCAATATTGCGAAAGAACACGGAATTGATATAACCCGCATTCCCGGTTCGGGTATGAGCGGCCGCGTCACGAAAAACGACATCGTTTCGTTCATCGAAAGCGGTGCCGCATTACGTCCCGAAGACCTGTTGGTTCCCGGAAAGGCTGCTCCGGTTTCTGCTGTTTCCGCCGCGGCTCCTGCTGCCGCGCCGGCGGTTCCGGCCGCGTCGGTCGGCGACCGAGTGGAAAAGATGTCCGTGATGCGCAAAAAGATCGCGGAACATATGACGTTCTCGAAACAAACCTCGGCGCACGTTACAAGCGTTTACGAGATCGATATGACGAACGTCGCGAAATTCCGCAACAAGCACAAAGACGATTTCGCGTCGCGTTACGGAACGAAACTTACGTTCATGCCGTTCATTTTCCAGGCGGTCACGAATGCGATCCGCACGTTTCCGATCGTTAATTCGCAAGTTTCGGGCGAAGACATCATTTACAAAGGCGACATCAATCTGGGAATGGCCGTCGCGCTTGATTGGGGATTGATCGTTCCCGTGATAAAAAAGGCCGACACGCTGTCGCTTTCGGGGCTTGCCCTCGCGGCAAACGACCTTGCTGACCGTGCCCGCACGAAAAAGCTTAATCCGGACGAGGTGAACGGCGGAACATTCACGATCACGAATCCGGGCGTTTTCGGCGGACTGTTCGGCACACCGATCATCAATCAGCCGCAGGTGGCGATACTTTGCGTTGGTACGATCGAAAAACGACCGAAGGTATTCACATCGCCCGAAGGCGACGATTACATCGCGATCCGTCATATGGCTTATTTTGCGTTGACGTACGACCACCGCATTGTGGACGGCGCCGACGCGGAGAAGTTCCTTGCTCATATGAAGGAATTCCTTGAAACGAATACGTTTTCCTATTAACGTGATCTGCGGTATAGGGCCGAGCAAGTGAACGCGAGCAAGGCCCTATTATCTTTCTTATCGTCTTCATTTTCTTGATCCGTGGTTCAACGGAGCGCATACGGACGGAGAAGAACGAACGGAATAAGAACCGGTCACTAGTTTCCGGTTCTGGCCTGTCGTTTCGATCCTGTAGCCATTCCTGTGATCTCTGCTCTCAAATGGCATCAGAAGTCCTCATTAAATAGCTCTGGACATTTGTGAAAAATCGTGTATTCTGTTTGGTAAGAACGTCTGTCCTGATTTCGTACATATCTACCAAATCGTGGCAAATGCATCAATTTATTACATACTTTTTGGACATATTCCCTACGTCGCGAAATTCACGAAAACAAAGGCTTTTAGCCCTAAAATCACGAAATATCCACTAAATAAATGCCTAATATGACCGAAGCCGGCTAATGGCACGAGAATTGATAACTACCGTCTGGGACACGCCCGGAAAGGCCGGTTCTTGTTAAGATCTATGTATATGTACTCGGAAACGGACGAGTTTTGGCAATCTTCCCTGATATGGATCTGATGCGAAAAACGCGTAGCAATAAAGACCACGGTTTTCCAGGAAATTAAATTGACTGAGAGGATAAGTAAGTTATGTTAAAAAGAATCTCTGTAATGTTTTTCACGCTGTCGCTTTTAGCGGTTGGCGTTTTTGCTCAAAGCGATAATACGAGAACCCTGACTGCGGGACAAAAATATGAGATCGAAGGCGTCATCGTTTCCCAGGACGGCGAAAATGATTTCATCATTCGCGATTCTGTAGGTGTTGACACACGCGTTGTAGTTGCTCCGAATGCGAGCATCAAAAACAACAGTTTTTGGGGCAGCGGTGACCGCTATCCGGTACAGTCGCTCGTTCGCGGCCTTAACGTTAAGGTCGAAGGCGTAGGCGACAACGGCGGCGCACTTTCCGCGACCAAGGTCCGCTTTGACAAGAGCAATCTGGAAGTTGCCCAATCGATCGATGCACGCGTTTCGCCCGCCGAAGAGCGTCTGACGCAGGCCGAACAGAACGCACAGCGCGTTTCGGGACAGATCGATGAGCTGATGGCCATTTCGAACGCCGCACGCGGTGGTGCGAAGGCAGCCCAGGATTCGGCCGATGCCGCGATCGCCGGCGTTAATGCAACGAACGAACGCATCTCGGCTCTTGACGATTATGTCGTTCAATCGACCGCGACGGTGAATTTCCGCGTCAACAGTGCGGTACTTTCGCCGGAAGCAAAAGCGTCGCTTGACGAAGTTGCTTCGGTTGCGACCACGATGAGAGGCTATGTCATCGAAGTAACCGGTTTCGCATCGTCCGACGGCAGTGCGGCGAGGAACAAAGTTCTCAGCCAGCGGCGTGCACAGTCGGTCATCGATTACCTCGTCGAAACGCACAACATACCGCTCCGCCGGATCGGTAATTCGTACGGCTTTGGCGAACTTCAGGCGATCGCCGATAATTCGACCCGCGAGGGCCGTGAAGCGAACAGACGCGTCGAGGTCAAACTCCTCGTCAGCCGCGGTGTCAATCAGAACGTAGAAGTTCGAACCGCGGAACCTGCAATGGACACTGACAGCGGCAGCGGCAACTAATGATCATTCACGATCACTGACCTTTTTGACGGAGGGCAACCGATGCAAAAAAGACCGAAAACCTTTTTTGCACTTTTGCCCTCTAATCTTTTAGCGACCTTCGACCCGACAGTATTTTTCACCGGCCGCACTTTTCCCAGAGGTAACAATAATGACTTCACGCAGTTTTTCCCGTTTCTTCGCGCTTAATGTTTTTGCGGCTTTGGCATTTGCGGCGGCAGTTTTAGGACAAACGCCGGCATCAACGCCGCCTCCGCCCGATGACGGCGGCGAGGTGATCCGCGTCGAATCGCGGCTTGTCGTGATCCCGGTTTCGGTTACGACGCCCGCCGGCGATCCGGTTTTGGGTCTTACTGCCGAAGATTTCAAGGTTGCGGAAAACGGACAGCCACAGGTCATCGAAACGGTCGGAAATGCCGAAACAGTACCGCTGGAATTTGCTCTGCTTTTCGATATTTCGGCGACGACGAGCCCGATGTTCCGCTTTCAGCAGGAAACGGCCGCTGCGTTTTTGATGAACGTGATGAAGGACGCGGACCGTGCGACGGTTTATACGATCGGTGCTTCGCCGATACTTGTAAAGGAACGCGCAACCGCCGCCGAAGCGGTCGCCGCCGTTAGGTCCATCCAGCCGACAAAGCAATTTACGGCGTTTTACGACACGGTTTCTCTTGCTGCGGAAAACCTCATCAGGGAAGCTCCGGCGGGCACGCGCCGCGTCATTCTCGTGATATCGGACGGCGAAGACACGAACAGTGTTCGCATCGCGAAAGCCATCCAAGACGGTTACGAGAAAATGGGCGATAAGATAAATTCGCTCGACAACAAGAAACTTCTTCAGTACACGGTTACGGCCCGCGACACGGCAAGCGCCCGCGAACGCGTACGCGTGTCGAAGGCTCTGCAGGACGCCGACACTGTTTTTTATTCGATAAATCCGGCGGGAAGTTCGTATCAGCTAAACAAGATCAGCGTTTTCGGCCAGGAGAATATGCAGAAATTCGCCGACGAAACCGGCGGGTCGGCTTACCTGCCGAAATTCGTTCCGATCGATACAAAAGACGACCTGCAGAATTCGGCAAATATGCGAAAGAACAAAGCGACGCTCGAGCAGATCTTTAATCAGCTTACGAACGAACTTCGGGCGCAGTACCTTGTTCAATATTACTCCGAAGGCGAGTTTCCCAACGGCAAATACGTCCGGCTTGATGTCGGACTGCGTTCGCCGGGAACAAGCCGCGTCCGGGCCCGCGACGGCTATTATGTGAAAAACTAGGAGCTTATGGATCCTGTTCGGAGTTCCACCTTCAGGTGGCTCGCTGTTTGGAGTTCCACCTTCAGGTGGCTATAGGCTAATCAGTCCTCAGCTTTTAGTTTGATCGATCACGCGAGAGATGTTTCGGCACCGCGACGTTGCCCATTACAAAACGATCGTTAGGTTTGTGGCGTTCGATGTTGACGGGAACCATTTCGCCCATCACCGGTTCCGTCTCACGTTTCGCACAGATCGCCAAAAAGCCCAGCCCGCCCGCGATGGTCACGAGCACCGCAAAAACCGCCGTCGCAAAAGCCGTCATCCGGCCTTTTACCTTTGCCCAGCCGACGGGACAATCTTTCGTCATAATCGTTCCGTCCGCACGCTGAAAATACCGCACGCACAAACGGCCCTCGGCGTTCTTCAAAAGATTTTCGGCGTCGTATTTTGTCATTCCCGAAAGGTTGTAAACGTTCATCTTACAGTCACCGCAGAAACGCTTCCGCTCGTCGCCCGCCATCCGGTTCCAATCCGCCGAACACGGACTCGCTATTTTCACATTGCTCAAAGGATTATCGATCTTCGCCATATAAAAAACCTCCGTTCCGTATTCAGAACGAAGGCCGCGAAGCTTCTTGCAAAAAATTTATCTCCCGAAGGTTTTCCATACATAAAATGTTCGGCTGTCGGCGCCGACAGCGACGATGGTTTTGCCATTCTCCGCCCAGAAGGCTCCGGTCAGGCCGTCGTCTTTGTTCGGATCTTTCTTCTTTTTTTCCGCTTGTTCGGGGGTTGCGATGGCCTGAAGGAAGGATCCGTTCTTCCCATCCCAGATTCGGACCGTTTTATCGCTTGAAGTAAGCAAATATCGGCCTGTTTCGTTAAAACGCAATACGTCGAAATCTCTGTAGCTTGTCGACACCATATCGAATTCCGTCTTGCAGACTAGTTTCAGGCCGTAGAGGCGTTTGCCGCTCCGCCGATCAAAAACGCCGGCATTGTCACAGTTGTCGGCGATGATCATATCATTCCGCACGCGTACTGTCGGAACACCTTCGCCGCGGCCGATACCAATCGGAACGGAGAAGTTTAGCCTTCCGGTGTCGATGTCATAGCTTTCCAAAAGCTTTCCGTCCCACGCCAAAACGCTTCGCAGGTCCGGATCATACGCCCTAAAATAGATCGTTCGCTTTTTGTTGGCCGCTCGGATCGTGCGTATCGGGTCGCCCCCTATGTTCGTGTCCCAGACGGCGATACCTTTTTCATTATCGCGAAAAATATAGTTGCTGTCCTCGTCCTGCAAGGTGAAGGTGGAATAGATCGACACCTGTCGTCCGTCCAGTGTGAGTTGCCGAACGATCCGTCCGTTCGAAGTATCGATAATTCCGGTTCCGAGCTCTCCGAAAAGAGAACAGAAAAGACAGGTCTGGATCAGTTCCCGGGAATAGATGAACCATTTTCCGTCATCGCTAAGCCTGTTCATCCGTAAACCGCCCGCCAACAAGTTGCACCCGCGCAGGGCGAATGTCCGTCCGTCCCAAAAACACACCTCGGTTCTTTTGTCGTTATGGGTTCCGCTTAGGGTAATGAGCACATCGCCGTTCTTGCTCCATTTGCCATAGCGAATGGATTCGTCCGGGCGTTCCAATATTTTATGGACTTCACCGGTCCGCAGATCTATGATCTTTGCCGTGACCTTCTTTTCCTTTCGGATCAAACGCCATGAAAAACTGTCGGCGATAAGCGCAAAGCGTCCTTTCGGATCGAATCTGGCGACCGTATCGAAATTTGCTAGTTCCGGCGTCGGCGTCGTTTTTGAAGAAATGAGCTTTCCGCTCGCCAGGTCCCATCGGTCCATCGTTTTTCGTCCGAAGACCAGCAGCTCACTGCCGCCGCTAACAACGCTGTAAAAGGCAAAGGTGTTCCGCGGATCGTCCGATCCGAGCCGGAATTTAAGCTCAAATGGCGGGTTTTGCCGGGCGGCCGCACCGAACGATAGCAGCAGGACAATGAGAATTATGACGGAGGTTTTCACAACGGGAATTGTATCCCGTATGAATCAGGGAAAAGTCGGTGAATGTGACACTTTTTAAAAGTGTCACAATGGGCGTGTTGAAATTATTCCTGGACGGTCCAGAACATCATCTTGTTTCGTTTGTCATCGAGCGCGTAAATATAGCTGTGATCTTCCGCCCAGAATGCGTCGTCCAAACGGCTTTTCTTTACCTTGTGGTTCTTGTCATATTTTACCCTGGCCGGGTCGAAAAGCACCTGCACCTCTTTTCCGGCGTCGGCATCATAGACCGCCGTAACATCGCCGCGATGTTTCAGTATGAATCGAAGCGAAGGCTCCGGCGTCGTCCATTCGACATTCTCTTGGTCTCCGTAGGTCGTTACACCCTCGGAGTCCGTACTTGACGGCGTGACCGTGTCAACGGGAATGTAGAGGCTCTTATTTTCGGGAATATTCATGGCGGCGCTTGCGCCGAGGTATTCCGCATACAGATATTTCTCGTCCGGTGAAAGCATTACTTTGCCGTCGATGAGGAATTCGAGATCATATACAAGCTTTCCGTCGAGCCCGTAGATCTGCGTTTTTGCCGGCCATTTGTCCGTGCGGTTGTGGCGGCCGACGACCAGAAATCCGTCATTTTTCACAAAGCCGACGGGCCTAAAGCGTTCGTTCGAATTCGTATGGTTTATCTTGAGTATGGGGGTTCCGGCGCTATCTGTTTTGATGAGCGCAACGCTGGTATCGTCCACGACGGCGATGTACTCGCCGATTTCCGTTACGTCGGCGACCTCCGTGGTATCGTTCGGATCATCGGAAGAAAGAGTATAAAGAGGTTTGCCGTCACCGGCGATCGCATATATCTGCAGCGATTTTCCCTGCATCATCGCAAAATGATCGCTCCCGATGGTCCGCAAAAAATTCAGTCCGGTTTCTTTATTTTCCGCGACCTCGTAAATTGGCTTGCCGTCACCTGCGACCTCCCAAACAAGGACCCTGCCGTCGCGAACCGAAAGTAAAAAGCGTTCGTCGGAACTTACGGTCGTATTGTAATACGAACTTTTCGGGTCGATGCCTTGGGCCGAGTATGTTCTTTCTATCGCGCCGGTCCGCGCATCGCGCAAGGTAAGCCTGTTGCCCTGTTTGCTCCAAAACCAAATGGAATTCGTGCCGCCGTCGCCAACGATCATCCTAAGGCCGCTGATGTCCCGGTGCCAGTCGTAATCCTTTATGGTAATACTCCGTTTTAGCGAAAGGTCGTTCGCGTCCCACACGGCAAAAACCGCGACATCATCCGATTTTCCGTAGGTTTTGATCTCGGTTTTATCTTCGCTGAAAGACGCCCGGTCGATGGACATATTCGGCGTTTCGATCCGTGCGACCTCTTTTGCATCAGAAAGCGAACGAAAAACGCCCGTCCGGATCTTCGAACCTTTCTGCTTTTCGAGTGTCATTAGCCACTTTCCATTCGGATCGATAAGCATCGGAGCCCAATCCATCACCCACATTTTTACGAGGCCTTCTAAAATGCCGACCGGAGCAAAGCGATCGATGTTATGTGGTGTCGAATTGATCAGCTTGCCTTCGCCGATGTCCCAGATCTGGAGCTGCTTTTTGCCAAAGAGGACGACTTTTCTCCCCGAATCAAAGAACAAATAGGACTCGATCTTGTCTTCGCCGTTCGCGAACCCGATCGCCTTGTCGAACGTTACGGGCGAAATTTTCTCGGTGGTCTGAGCTATGGCGTGGGCCGTGAAAAACGGAATCAAAAAAGCGCCGAGCATTGTCGTCAGGAATATCTTTCGCATCTTTGGGTCCTTTTTTGGGTGACGGATTCACCCTATTGTGGCGTTTTTTTGCGGCAATGTAAATATTTCGCCGAACAGATAATCGATCTATCGCGGCGGTAAACGTTTATATTTATGCGTGACCGGACGGCGGCGGCCGATGCCGATGGCGTTTTTTGAGATGATGAGAGTCGGCGGAAGCTGGCGGCGTTTGAATTCGTTCGCCGGGTGTTCGACCTTGTTCAGGACCTGATAAACGAGCGCGGCGTCATGGCCCGCGGCAACGATCTGAGTTGGCGAGGCTTTTTGTTCGAAATACATTTTCAGGATCGGATCCATCGCTTCATAAGGCGGCAGGCTGTCCTGGTCGAACTGGTTCGGAGCAAGTTCGGCCGACGGTTTCTTTTCGATGATCGCATTCGGTATCACCTCGCGTCCGGCGGCTTTGTTGATATGCCGCGCGAGTGCCCAGACCTCCGTTTTCAGTACGTCACCGAGCACGGAAAGCCCGCCGTTCGTGTCGCCGTACAGCGTGCAGTAACCAACGGCGAGTTCGCTTTTGTTACCGGTCGAAAGCAGCAGGCGGTCTTCGGAATTTGAGATCGCCATGAGAATAAGCCCGCGAAGGCGAGACTGCATATTTTCCGCCGCAAGGCTTTCGCCGCCGCGCGTCGGATTTTTTAGGTGAAGTTGATCGATCAGCGTTTCATACGGAGCCGAGATCGGTTCGATCCGGCTTTCGCAGCCGAGATTTTTTATGAGATGTTCGGAATCGGTGACGCTGCCCGCCGATGAGAACGGCGACGGCATCATCACGCATAAAAGATTTTCGGGGCCGATCGCCTCAGCCGCAAGTGCCGCGACCATCGCCGAATCCATTCCGCCCGAAAGTCCCAGCACGGCTTTTGCAAAACCGTTCTTCGCCGCGTAATCGCGTATGCCGAGCACCAGCGCGCGGCGGATGGATTCCAATTCGTCGCCCGTAATGCCGCGCGCGTCCGGCTTTCGCACGTCGAGTTCGACGGTTTCGACAAATTCTTCGAACGATGCTGCCTGCAGAATAATGTCGCCTTCTTCGTCGGCGATCAGGCTCGATCCGTCAAAGATAATGCCGTCGTTGCCGCCGACCTGATTCACAAAAACGATCGGAACTTTGTTCGCCTTTGCGCGGTGCGCGACCATGTCGCAGCGAGTTTTGATCTTGCCTTTGTTATACGGCGACGCGTTTATCGCGACGACGACATCGGCGCCCATTTCGATGACCTCGTCGGTCGGGTCCTGATCGTAAAGCCGTTCGCGCCAAAACGTTTTGTCATTCCAAAAATCTTCGCACACGACGACGCCGATCTTGCATCCGCCTATCTCGAATATCCGCCGCTCATCGCCCGGTTCGAAATATCGCGGGTCGTCGAAAACGTCGTATTCCGGCAACAGGAATTTGTCGGCAAAGCCAATGAGTTCGCCGTCGTGAATGACCGCAGCCGAATTAAAAAGCCTGCGTCCGTCACCGTCTTCGTTCGGGCGGATCGTGCCTACGATCGCCGTTATGCCTTTTGTATGCGGAATTATTTCGGCAAGCGGAGCCGTCGCCGCGGCGATGATGTCACCGTCCTGAAACCAATCCTGCGACGTGTATCCGTGCACCGCGACCTCCGGAAACACGACCATGTCCGACCCGTCGCCGCGAGCCTTTTCGACGGCGGCAATGATCTTTTTGACATTGCCCGCGATGTCGCCGTTCGTCGGGTCTATCTGTGCGATGGTGACTTTCATTTATTTTTCACCTGTCTCCAGTTCGCGGACCAAGCGTTTCATCTTATTGTTCGCACTTTGGGAAGCACCGAGGAATATGCCGCGGATCTTTCCGTCGCTGATCACGAACACTTGTGGAATCCCATGATTTCCTGACAGGTCGAAGAACATTTTACCGAGATCTTCAGTCGGCCATCCGGCGTCGAAGCTAATGCCGCTTTGCTTAACAAATTGGGAGTACCTTTTGACTCCGTCCTCGTCGATCGCGATCAAAAGGATCCGAAGTCGCTGATCGGAATATTCTTTATGAAGTTGATTAAGGTAGGGAATGACCTCTCTGAAAGGCGTGGCCCAACTTGCTCCTAGGACGATGACGATATTTCTCTGCGGTATCTCACCTATTTTGATCGTTCGCGAATCTAGAAGCTTTATCTCCGAATCCGCGATCGCATCCGGAAGTGGCGGATAGTATCCGTTTTCCGCAACATCTTTCCTTGCGAATGTCAGTATTCCAAATTTGTGTTTTCCAAAATCGGTTAATGTTCGTTCGAGGTCGTCTTGCCAATCCGGATGAAAAGGCGGTATCAATTCGCTGATCTCTAATTGAGAAACATCTGCGGGCCGGCCGAGAACTTTTTCGACTAGTGCCGCGACGGCTGCTTTAGTTGCCGGGTATTGAACAGTGCCTGTGACCCTTACGGACGATCTTGTGATACTGATCTCGATCTTCGCAGCATAATCTTGCTTTGCCGTATAGGCTTGCGCCGCCGCATAACAAGGTAAACCGATCAGTACGGTCATAAAAAGAACGGCAAAAAGGAGAGTTTTCATTCTCGAATTACCTCGACGCTGCAAAATTTTATCTTCTTCCATTGTCGGTCCGCGGTGACGGCCGTTGCGTCCATCTGCATCGCCAGAGCCAGACAGCTCCGGTCGCCGAGAGAAAGACCAAGGTGTTTGGTCAGCGGCCTGAGTTCGGCCGCCCTTCTTGCATATTCCTGATCGAAATCGATCACATTGAGTTGGAGTAACTCAAAAACCTCAAGTGCTTTGACCGGATCGCGACCCTTTTCGATGAGTTTTGTGAGCACCTCAGCCATATTGACTGTTGAGATGGACGCGCCGGCGAAATATTCCATTGCGTCCTCCGCGCCATCTTCTTCCTGAAGAACGATCAGAACGGTCGAGGCGTCCAGAATATAGTTACTCATTCGCCGCCTCGCGACGCCGCTCGGCTATAAGTTCGTCGGCCAGTGACGTTCCTTCAGGAACCAATTCGCGGAACAATGCTTGGGCTCTGCGTATCGATTCTTTTTGTGTAAGAATTCTGACCGAATTACCGTCGAGCGTCAGATTGACGTCCGATCCGATCTCGATACCGAGTTTCCGCCGCATATCTGCAGGGATAACGACCCTTCCGCCTTGAGTGACTTTTGTTCTGACTGTCTTACTGTTAGTTTTAGTCGCCGTGTTCATAAAGACACACATTCCTCCAATGGCATTTTAACATATTTGTGACAAATAGCTAGAATTTGTCACAATTGAGCGACGCTCCTGATTTTCAGGATTGATTGGGTTCCACCGCTTTTTTCACCATTGTCAGGCGATTGCCGCGTTCGTTGTAGATGACCTCGTCCATTATGTTATAGATGAACAGGACGCCGCGGCCGGAGGTTTTGAAAAGATTTTCGGGGTCAAGCGGATCGGGAATGCTGTTTACGTCAAAGCCTTCGCCTTCGTCTTCGACGGTAAAGCGGGCTTCGCGCTTTGAGATATTTGCGGTAATGCGGACGAGTTTTTCGGCGTCGAATTTATTGCCGTGCTTTACGGCGTTGACGAAAGCTTCGTCGAGAGCGACGAAAAGATTCGACTGTTCCGGATTGATCGCGCCGAGCTTTTCGACGCGTTTCAGCAGGTATTCCAGGACGATATGCATCAGCGATATCGCGCTCGGCAATTCGAATTCAATGCTTTCTTTCAGATCCCGGACGTCTTCTTCGCGGTCAACATAGCGGATCTTGTAATCAAGTACGGTCGCGACTATCTGCCGCAACTCTTCTTCGTCAAAATCTTCGCGATCGAAATTGGAAGCGCACAGCTTAAAAGCTTTCAGCCTTTCGCCGCCTTCGGATGCGAATGCCTGCGGCAGACATGGCGAAAGTTCATCCGACCGAACGGGTTCGGCTGCCGGATTGACATCGAGGTCCGTTACTACCAGATCGTAATCATCGATGTCTTTTATTTTCAACGCTTCGTCACGTGTTTCCACGACCTTCGCTTCGTGGCCGACATGAACAAAAACCTCGGCGAGCGAGGTCGCCAGGTCGTCGTTGTCGTCAATGAAAAGAATCCGTCTTTGCATAACCGGAACCGCTAGTTTGATTTACGAAATTATTCGCCGGTTGTTGCAAATAAGACGCATTCGGAGCGGCACTTTTATTATATAAAAGAAAACGCCGCTGCCGCGACTTCGGAATTATGATTTGGCGGCCGGTTCAGCGGCTTCGAGTTCGGCTACCGGCAGGTCAGAGCGGTCGTAAAAGGCCGACGCGGTCATCAGAATGAACGAGATCCACAACAGATCGGCAAGTAAAAGGTGACCGAGCTGCATGACGATCGGAGCCAGCATAAGAAGCGTCGCACCGCCGAATGCGATCTGAGCCAGAACGAGTATCGCAAGATATCCGGCCCATTTTTGGACGTTCTTTTCCTCGGCAAATTTCTTTTTCATCCATCCGGCGACGAAGAAAAGCAGCACGCCGGTGAGGATCGACGAGATCGGATGCAGAATGCGGAGCCGCAGAAGGTAATGCGAACTTTCGGCGAAATCTTTCGCAAGGCCTTCGGCAACGGACGCCGACGGGAAAAGCATATTTGTCAAAGCCGCCATCGAACCGCTGACCGCGGAGAAAATTATCGCCGCCAGGCTGATAAGCAAAACCAGCTTCACGCGGTTATCTATTTTTCGTTTTCGAAGACCGGCCCCACTTGCCGTCCATGCCGTGAGCGAAAGAAAAGCGACAAGAATGAATGTGTTTATCAAATGTCCGATCGTCCAAAGCGGCCGCGTAGGCGTCCAATTCGCCGCGGTATTTCCGGTCAGGACGAGTCCCGCGCCGATCGCGCCTTCGCTAATAATGAAAACTAGCGAGAGAAGCGCGAATTTCCATTCTTTTTCGCCTTTCGGAAAACGCCGCCTTGCCCACGAAATAAGCGCCCACGCCGCAAGTATTACCACGATGATGCCGGCGAGAGCCGTCGTCACGCGGTGCGAAAATTCGATAAGTGTTTTTAGCTGAGGCGCGGACGGGATCGCTTCGCCGCCGCAGGTTATCCAATGCTGTCCGCATCCGTCGCCCGAATAGCTCGCTCGCAGAAAAACGCCCCAGAGAATGACGACGATATTATAAAAAAGCGTGAACCATGCGTATTTCGCAAAGCCGGAAATTGGAGTGGTCGAGGTCATTTCAGTATCGGTACCTTTAAGTTAAAATACCACTTGCGGGGCAAAGTGTTAAAGCGTCACGGCCCGCCGCCGACCTATGAAAAAGATCCGCATCGACGAACTGTTGGTAAATAACGGCCTTGCCGAAACGCGGGCCGCTGCGGGGGCGATGGTGATGGCGGGCGTCGTGCTTGCAAATGAACGCCGCATTGACAAGCCGGCGGAAACGGTCGATCCGGCCGCTGCGATACGAATAAAAGACAGCGTCGCGACGCAGAAATTCGCAAGCCGCGCCGGTGAAAAGCTTTCAGCGGCACTTTCCTATTTCCATATACGTGTAAGCGAATGTGTATGTCTGGATATCGGTTCGTCAACGGGCGGTTTTACCGATTGCCTGCTGCAGAATGGAGCGGCAAAGGTTTACGCCGTCGATTCGGGAACGAACCAGATGATCTGGCGGTTGCGGAACGATGAGCGAGTCGATCTTCGCGAGCAGACGAACGCACGCGAGCTTCGCCCCGAAGATCTTCCATCGCTGATGGACCTGATCGTAATGGACGTGTCGTTCATATCGGCGACGAAGATAATTCCGGTGCTTGTTCCGCTGATGAAACCGGACGGCAAAATGGTCGTTCTGATAAAACCTCAGTTCGAAGCCGGCCGCGGCGAGGTCGGCGAAGGCGGGATAATCCGCGACGCGGAGCAACAGCGGCAGATCGTCAATGACGTCAATGCATTTGCGGAAAGCCGCGGGCTTCGGTGCATCGGAACGATCGATTCGCCGATACTCGGGCAAAAGGGAAACAGGGAATTCCTGTCGTGTTATGAATTCGAAAAAGGCGGAAAATAGGAACGACGACAAACCGAAATTTGTCGAAGGCGTTGATTATTATTTCGACGGCGGGCTGCTTGTAATGACCGCCGAATATTTGCGAAAGCGCGGCTATTGCTGCGGCAACGGCTGCCGCAATTGTCCATACGACAAGGCAGATCAGAGCAAAAATTCTTCGAGTTCGTTATGAGCCTGATATGCCGCGGCCGGTTCGATCTCCGATGCGGGGCGAACCGAAACCGAGCGACGTTCGATCCGGATCGGAGCGTTCGCCGGGCCGCATATCCGGCTATAAAGTTCCCGGTCCGCCGTCATATCTTTTCGCGACCCGAGCCATTCAAAAACCTTCTCAAGAACTGTTCGTTCCCGCGGGTCCTCCGGCCAGGCGATGCGGTAATGGATCCACTTTCCGTCACGCCGCGTATCGACCAATCCGGCGTTCCGCAGATACGCCAGATGACGCGAAACCTTCGGCTGACTTTCGCCCAGAACATCCGTAAAAAAACAAACGCATATTTCACGGTCGCGCATTAGGTTCAGCAACCGCAGCCGCGTTTTGTCCGCCAATGCCATAAAGAATGTTTCCATATATGTCAAAGCGATTTCGTCCATAATAGGAGTCTAGCATTATTCGAACATTTTGTCTTGACATTCGATCGGATCAGGGAATATATTCGGTTTAACATATATGTAAAAGCATATATGAATAATATTTGGAGAGATCAAATGAAAACACACATTTCGATAAACGTTGCGGACCTTGAAAGCAGTGTCCGATTTTACACCCGAATGTTCGGGACGGAACCGGCAAAGGTTCGCGCGGATTATGCAAAATTCGACATTGCCGAACCGCCGCTTAATTTTTCGCTGAACGCACACAACTTTGAACGCGGCGGCTCAGTATCGCATCTGGGGCTTCAGGTAGATTCGACCGAAGATGTTCTGCGGATCACGGAACGCTGGAATACGGCCGGACTGTTGACAAGCGAAGAAATGAAGACCGATTGTTGTTATGCTCTGCAGGACAAAACCTGGGTTCAGGACCCGGATGGAAACAGCTGGGAAGTTTTTACGGTTCTGGCTGATACGGACGGCGGATCCGAAAAGTCCCAGACGTGCTGTGCGGGAAGCGTTTGTTGACCGGAGTGTGATCGAGCACAAAAAAGACGGCCCGTGAGCCGTCTTTTCTTTTTACAAGAACGTGAAAGTTACGCTTCGTTGTTTTCGCCTTTGGATCTGCTCATACCGGTGGACGCTTCGGCCATCGGCAGAGGCATTCCAACGGCGTCGGATTTTTTCAGCGGTTCGTCGTCGGGTTTTTCCTCGGGCATTTCGCTGACGATCATCTTGCCTGATTGCTTTGCGAAAGTAAGCGATTCGCTGCCTTCGTTAAAGTCCACGATGACGAGATCGCCGGTTTCGACCTGTTCGGTGGCAACCAGATTCGAAAGCGGATAAACAAGGAACCGTTCGATCGCGCGTTTCAGGTGGCGTGCGCCGTATTTCAGGTCGATGCCCTCGTTAAGCAGGAAGGTTTTCGCCGCGTCGGAGCATTCGAAAGCGAACTTCGTTCCGGCCGATTCTGTAATGCGGTCCTGGACCAAGCCGAGTTCGATGTCGAGTATCTGCCGCAGGTGATGTTCCTTCAGGCTGCGGAAAACGACGACCTTGTCGATGCGGTTCATAAATTCGGGCGAGAATTTACGCTTTGCCGCCTCAAGCGCCGTTCGGTAAATTTTCGTATCCACTTCGTCATCGTCCGCGGACGATCCGGTCTTTGTCGGGGCAAACCCGATGCCGCCGGAGATCATATCGGACATTTCGCGTGCGCCCAGGTTCGATGTCATTATGACGATCGTTTTTGAAAAATCGACGCGGCGGTTATCACCAAGCGTCAGCGTCGCTTTATCCAAAATACCGAGCAGAAGCTGCCAAAGCGAATCGGAGGCTTTTTCGATCTCATCGAAAAGGACGAAAGTAAGTTTTGTGTCGTCCGTGTGTGCTTTATCCAGATTTTCCTGCGTCAGCATCGGCGACGTTTCGCGGTGGCCGAGATATCCCGGAGGCGAACCGATGAGTTTTGCGATCTCATGCGAATGCTGAAATTCGGCGCAGTCTATTTTTACGACCGATTGGGCATCGCCGAAAAGAACCTCGGACGCAGCCTCAACGACGCGCGTTTTTCCCGAACCCGTCGGGCCCAGGAAAAGCATCGTGCCGATCGGGCGGACCGGATTATTCATGCCCGCCAGATAGATCTGGAATAGACCGCTAAGCCGGCGTACAGCGCGTTCCTGTCCTACGATCAGGGCGGATACTTTGTCTTCGAATTCCTTGGCCCGCGGACTTTTTCTGTCCGGGTCGAGCAAGATCACATCTTTGCCGGTGGGCATCTTTTTGGCCGATTCGTTTCGCATTTTGTCTTCTCCTTCGCCGAGCATTTTTCCGGGTGCCAGGTACTTCGGCAACATCTTGACGGATAGTTTACGGGTGATTTTGCTGACCGTTCCGTCGTAATAATGATGATTTCAATTGATTATGCGTTGGCTGGACTTTAGCTTTTGGAATGAGTCGTCCAGAGGTTACCGGGTTTTTGCGTCCGAACAAAAACCCTTTGTCAATTTTAGGTTTAACACAAAAATTAAATTCAATGCAAGCAATTTGCGATATTTTTTGGAAATTGAACATCAATCGTAATATTCGCGGCCGAGGTGCGTGATCAGGTCCTGGCCCATCATATGCCGCAAAGTATTTTTCAGTTTCATCAGCTGAATGAACAGATCATGTTCGGGATAAAGCCCCGGCGCGGTTTGCGGAGCTTTGAAATAGAACGACAGCCATTCCTGTATGCCTTTCATTTTCGCACGATGCGCAAGATCCATGAACAAAGCCAGATCGAGTGCGAGCGGCGCCGCCAGGATCGAATCGCGGCAAAGGAAATCGATCTTTATCTGCATCGGATAGCCGAGCCAGCCTTTGATGTCGATGTTGTCCCAGCCTTCTTTGTTATCGCCGCGCGGCGGATAATAATTGATGCGGACGACGTGCGAGAAATCCTTGTAGAGTTTCGGATAATTTTCGGGCTGCAGAATGTGTTCCAGCACGGAAAGTTTCGATTCTTCTTTCGTTTTGAAATTTTCCGGGTCGTCGAGCACTTCGCCGTCGCGGTTGCCGAGAATGTTCGTCGAATACCAGCCGTCCAGCCCGAGCATACGGGCTTTCAAACCCGGTGCGATGATCGTTTTCATCAGGGTTTGGCCGGTTTTGAAATCCTTGCCGCAAACGGGAACGCCGTTCTTTTCGGCGAATGAAACCAGAGCCGGAATATCGGCCGTCAGGTTCGGCGCGCCGTTCGCGAACGGAACGCCGGAACGGATCGCGGCGTATGCGTATATCATCGACGGAGCGATCGCCGGGTCGTTGTCGTACAAGCCTTTTTCGAAGGATTCGATCGAACGGTGCACGTCGGATTCTTCTAAATAGATCTCGGTCGATGCGGCCCAGACCATCACAAGCCGCGAACAGTCGTGCTTTGTTTTGAAAGCGGCGATGTCCTGAATGAGCTGTTCGGCAAGCTCCATTTTATTCTTGCCTTGTTTGATATTTTCCCCGTGCAGGCGTTTTACATAGTTCTGTTCGAACACCGCGGGCATCGGTTTCAGCGATGCGAGCGGTTCCGAAAGCTGATTCAAAAGGTCTTTTTCAAGAACGCCGGCGTTCATCGCGGCGTCGTATGCATTATCGGCAAAGATATCCCACGCACCGAAAACGACGTCGTTCAGGTCGGCAAGCGGCACGAAATCTTTTATCTTCGGCGAACGCCCGTCCGTTCGTTTGCCGAGCCTGATCGTGCCCATTTGCGTAAGGCTGCCGATCGGTTCCTGAAGTCCGCGTCGGACGGCTTCGACACCGGCGACGAGTGTTGTCGCGACCGCGCCGAGTCCGACAAGAAGAATTCCGAGCTTCCCATCTGCGGGAGCTACCTCGATCTCATTGGTTGACATTATTTTCTCCGAAAGGTCCAAGGAAAATTTTATCGCTCGGAATACGTATAGGCAAACGCGGACATACGGCTACGTTCATTCGGCGGTTCGATATATGGCGAAATCTATCTCGGCAAAGATGTTGTCGCGGCTTTCGATCTCGGTCAAAAGCTCTTCGTCAACCTCGCCTGTTTCGAGCATTTCCGTAAGCAAAGCGAACCTCTGAACGTGCGAACGAAATCGCCGCGACGAATATTCGACGGTCGTTCCCTGATATATCTGAAACGCCCAATCGCTGGATTCGGCAAGCAAGAGTTCGCGGGCGAGCTGGTTCAAAATGCGCCGCTGCGTTTCGTCCGGTGACGCGAACCGGTCGGCAAGTTCGGTCATTTTTCTTTCGGCGTCGTGCTGGAACGGATACATCCATGAATTCGCGTCGTTCAGCCAAACCTTGTAATAACCATTTTCGCCCCACGACGAAGCCGACGGCTGCTGGACCTGTATCGGGATGCCGGAATCGAGAAAATCGCCGGGCGAAACGGGTGCGATCTCCGGATGATCGAAATGAAGTTTGCGAAAAAAGAAATCGATGAACTGCGGGCCTTCGAACCACCAGTGGCCGTAGAGTTCGGCGTCATACGGCGATACGACCAGCGGCGGATCCCCGTCGAATGTTTTCCTAAGCTTCTTTGCTTGATCGATCCTTTCGCGAATAAAATCACCGGCATCGTGCGCGGCCTGTTCGCGGGCAAGCGAAGGTTCATACGGCAGCTTTTTGTTTTGCGGAACGTCGCGGCCGCTGATGCGGTAATATTTTAATCCGAGATGGCGGCGGTTGCCGTCTTCGTGCAGATACGGTTTCAGATAATCGAGCGGCAGATCCCAACCGATGTCACGGTAAAACTCGCGGTAGACGGGATTGCCCGGATAGCCGACCTCGGCGCTCCAGACCTGTTGGCTCGTTTCCAGATCGCGTGCAAAAACGGCAACGCCGTTGGGGCACAGAACCGGTGCGTGAACGCCGAAACGCGGCCGCGGTTCGCCGTAAAGTATAGCGTGCGTATCGCCGACGAAATATTCGATGCCCTCGGCTTTCAGAAGTTCTTCGACGCCGGGTTCGTATGCGCATTCCGGCAGCCAGATGCCGCGCGGGCGGCGGCCGAAATGTTTGCGGTAATTATTTACGGCGATGCGGATCTGCGCGCGTCGTGCCTCTTTAGTCGAGATAAGCGGCAGAAAGCCATGCGTCGCTCCGCATGTGATTATTTCCAGAACGCCTTCGTCCTGTAGCCGTCGAAACGCGCCGATCAGGTCGTGTTCGTAAACCTCGTTCCAAAGGTGCAGTGACGCCGCCAGGCTGGCCGAATACATCTCGGCCGCGTTCACGAATTCGGGCCGTT
>CBFGSN010000041.1:0-18063 GCA_965651435.1 uncultured bacterium
GGTATTATCAGAGCCGGTGCCCGGTTTGTCGAGGCAATGGCGACGGCGAAGGTTCCAAAGATCGTACTGACGATCAATCACGCGTCCGGCGCCGGTTATTACGCGATGGCCGGACAGGGTTTTGATCCGGATTTTATATTCTCGCTCCCGACCGGACGCATGGGCGTTATGGAAGGCGACAGCGCCGCCGTCGCGATCTACGGCACGCAGATCGAAAAGTTGAAAGCGCAGGGCAAGGAGCCCGACGCCGAAATGCTTGCCGCAATGGAAAAGGTTCGCGAAACATACGACCGCGAACTCGACGCAAAACACGCCGCCGCACGCGGGCTTTTGGATGCGATCGTAACGCCCGAGAACGTAAGAAATGCGCTGATGCTCGCACTTCGAACGTGTGCTAATACCGACACACCGCATATCGGTGCGTTCGTTCTGCCGACGCTTTGAGGAAAACAGTTATTAGCTTTTAGCTGTAAGCTTTTAGCTCCGGCTAGAAGCTTAAACATCTAATTTATTGATTGTTCTGCAGGGTCGAGCGGGATCGTAATAATAAAAGATGTTCCGCCCGCCGGGGCGTCTTTTACGTCGATGTCGCCGCCGTGAGCGGTGACGATACCGTAGCATACTGAAAGGCCCAGGCCCGTTCCGCTGCCCGCGGGTTTTGTGGTGAAGAACGGATCGAACACATTTTTGAGGATCGCACGGTCGATGCCGCGGCCGGTGTCGCTGATCTCGATTCGCGCGGTACGTGCGTCGGCGAAAGAAGTTATCAATATCTCGCCGCCTTCGGGCATTGCATCGCGCGCGTTCAATAGCAGATTCAGGAAGACCTGCTGCATCTGGTCTTCGTTCACGAGAAGTTCTGGTATATGCGGGGAAAGCTCGGTCGTGATCTCCAATCCCTGAAACGACCGGTCGTAACCGGCTAGGCGAAGACTTGCTTCAATAATTCTATTTATATCGGCGAATTTTTTCTCGGACGACCGCGAACGCGCAAAATCCGTCATGCCTTTTGTTACCTGAGTTATGCGGTTTATCTGTTCGGAGATCAGGCCGAGGCGTTCGGATATTTCCGGATCGATGTTCGATTTCGCCTGCATCATCTGTATCAAAGACGATATCGACGCGAGCGGATTGTTCACTTCGTGTGCGACGCCGGCGGCCAAAACACCCATTGAGGCGAGCTTTTCGGTGCGGACCAGCTGTTCGTTCAGTTGTTTCAAAAGCTCGATGTCGGCAGCCATCTTGCGGCTCATCTCATTGAACGACCTGGCCAGAACACCGATCTCATCATTGCTTTTCCGCAGATCGACCTCGGTTCCGTAAGAACCGTTCGCGACCTCGATCGCGGCGACGGTTATTCGCTGAAGCGGCCGCGATATTGCCCGCACGACCAGCAGCACCAATAATAGATTCGGCACAAGAGCCGAGATAAGGCTGAAAACGAGATAACGCCGCCATGCATTCGCGTCGGCTCCGTCACGAAATGCCCACCAAACGATCGGTATCTGAAAAAGGACGAAGCTTGCGACCGCGACCGAAGCGATGCTGACCGCGACCTTGAACGTGATAGGGAAAAGGCGAAATTGGTTCAGGGCCGTTTGAAGCGAAAAGAGTTTGAAGTTCGAGATCGCGTATGCGTAAATGAAAACTCCCGGCAGAACGAAAAGCGTGCTTAGCGGCAGGAATGCATAATTGCCGAAAAAAGGAAGTATGAGGATCGTAATGAGTTCGAGAATGCCGGTGATTATCAAACCCCAAAGGATAGCACCGACCTGCTGGCCCTCCTGCGTGCCGTGGAATTTTTGATATTTTTTGAGCAGGACGAACGCACCGAAGCAGAACACGAAAACAACATATGCGACAAAAGCATATGCCAGCGGCGTGAGTTCGATGAAAAAATCGCCGTCGCGAAACCCGATGTCATGCCATAAAAGCCCAAAAACAGCGGCCGGTACAAGGACGATGCCCGGTGCAAAAAGCACCGCCGCTTTTCGTTTCGGCGTTCGGGCATTTTCGGGAAATACCCAGGCAAAAACTGCTAGCGACCACTGCATTACCAGAGCGTTGGCAAAACTCGCCGCCGCCCAGGTGCCGGCGTAGTCGCGAAACTCCGGGAAGTTCCAGAAGACCAAGTCGTTGATCGTCCATACGGCGAGGAACGCGATGAATGCCGCAAAGGTTTGGTGCGCGCGCCGCCGCGGGTCGGCCACGAAGACGTAAAAGCCGAGCAGCACAAGCAGAAATACCGCGAACAAATGTGAAAGCAGCAGCATCGGCTAAATCATAACTTTAACCCGGCGATATAAAAAAGCGGTGGAGCTTATTGAAGCGTTATCGTTAAACTCATTCCGACGCCGTTTATGTATTTCGGCGTGCCGGTGCGATTGTATTTGTTGATGTAAAAAAGATCTGCGGAAAGGCCGTTGGAAAATTTCTTGCTGACACCGGCCGAAAATTCGTTGCTCGAAAAACTGCCGTCTGAAAATTCGATAAAAGGTTCGGTCGCCACGAACGGAGCGAATATTTCTTTTCCTTCGCGTCGGACAGGGAACTTTGCCGTGAGTTTATTTCTGTAGCGGGCCGAATCTTCTTTACTGTTGCGAATTCGATATTCGACGCGGTTGCGGTCTTTGAGCGATAAATTTTTCCATTTCTTTTCAGCCGATAGATCGAACCTTATGACATTTTCGAAATCTTTTCTGCCGCGAACGGGCTGTGATGCCCTGTAGAAATAGGATGTGGAATACGTCAGGCCTTTGCGGATATGCCAGTTAAAGCCGCCGCCGATGCGTTCGTCAACGAATGCAAGGCGATCTTGTCCGAAGCGAAGCACGCCATTCACGAAAACCGAAAATTTTGTCGTTGTGACATTGTTTTCGTCGGTTTCCTTTATGACCGGTACGACTAGGGTAGTTTCCGTCCAAACCTGAAAATCGTTATCGCCGGTCGGAGCCTGAGCCGAAACGATCTGTGGAAGGAAAATGAATGTTACGGCGATGAGCGCAGATATAATATAAATTCGCATAAGAAACTACAGATTCTAAGTGATTTTTCTCTGATCCTGAAATGGAAATTTGCGTTATGCTCCGAGGACGAATGCACACAGCGAGCCGATTATCCCAACGATGATAGGAATGAGTTTCCCGCGTTCGATATGGTCGCCGGTTCTGAGGTAGCGGTGAAGTAGAATGAAAGGCGGAACCGCCAATGCGCCGGCAAAACCACCGACAAGGCCTCCCCAGATCGCCCCGTAAACCAATATGAGAATACCGCCGACGGCTCCCGTGAAAACTCCCCAATACAACCCGATCATCAACGCAACGAAGATCATCAACGGCAATGGAACCTCTTCTGTTCTCCGGACGATCCGTCCGACAGCCTTACCGCTAAAATATCCGGTGACCGCCGTGACGGCAATGACCGACGCAGCGAAGATCGCGGCGACGATCGCGATCGGCGATGAACCCTCGAGCATGAACAGTTTGATCAGAAGCGTAAGCGGCCCGAAAAATCCTAAGACGGCGCCGAAAAACGCCATTGCATGTTCGGTATCGATCGGATGCGATATTGTCGGTGGCTCTATTTCGATGGTTCCGCTTTCCGGTGGACGGAAAGCAGTAGAGTCATATTGCACGGGTTGACCGTAAAATTCCGGATCATTCAGATCTAGCGGATCCGCAAATCGGTAGTAACCTGAGAGTTCGGTTTGGATGTTGGTACTTCTTTCCATTGCGTATTCTCACTCTCCGGGTCTTTAACTCGTCCGGGATCGCGGAGGTCGAAAATAATTTCGCCGTCGTCCAGCAGTTCGGCGATCCGAGCAAATATTCGAACCACATTTTCACCATCATCGTTCGCATGAACGAGTCTGTTTTTCAGGGAGACGATATCTTGTGCCGCATTGGTTTGATGAAGGGAAATGCGTTCGCGGTTGCGTCTGTTTATGCAGATCTCGGCAAGCGTCGTGTTCGGATGGCCGGAAAGGTCGAATATCGTGATGTCTTTCGACGGTTCACCGCTGCGCGGCATCGACAACGATCGAAGGCCGATGTAGCGCTCCAGAACGCGGCGGGCCTCGAAAACGGGAACGCGGTCTCTGCATGCGGATTCGATCTGAGTTTGAAGTTCGAGAAGTTCGCGGGGACGTCGCTCATCGTCCGGTCCGCGCTTCAACAGCGACACGAGAATCGTGACGGAAAACGGTACCCATAACACGAAATGAAGCAAACCTCCGAAGATCCGTTCCGCCATCGGGCGGCCGCGCAGTTTAAAAAAATGATGAACGCCGAACGGGGCTCCGATCGCAAGATAAATGATGGTGATGTCGAGAAACGTCATCGAAAAGCTATTTCGCAATATATGTACCACTCGCACCCGGATCTAAGGTATCTCGTAAACCTAATGAAACGAACCGTTTGTAGATTTTTGGAACTAAACACTTTACGATTTCGTTAAATAGATTTAGCAAGATGCAAAACTCACGTCTTTATCTTTTGCAAATTGCAAATCTTGAAGATCCGTTCTGCAAAAAGTGGTGACGGCATTCGTCTCTTGGTGGCACTTAAATTGCATTCTATACATAAAAACGCCCCTCGGACGATCGTTCGAACGGATTTTATACAAGCACGGTAAGTAAATTAATAAAGGAGGAAGATACGGATGAATAAGGTCAAAATAATTAAGAAAGACGCTAAAGCCGTTGAAAAACAAACGGTTAAGTCTGTGAAGCCCAATAAGCAAAAAGCTGCACGGGAAATGGTTTCGACCGTTAGCTCGTGGGTGAATGAATTTCAACACCGAAAACGGAGTGAAACGAAAACGGCCTTTAAAACTCTTTTCGGGACACCTCAGCCGAGCGAAACGTAATAATTCGATACACCTTGGTTAAAGGCAACTCGGCAAACAATACTTTTTTTGTAATTATCCATAAAACGGCCCGCTTTGGGTCGTTTTTCTGTTGTTAATATCATCATTCGGCTGTTATTCTAGTGCGAAATAGTTCACTTTTCGAAAATCTATGAAAGACAAAGTAGCCATCGTCACCGGTGCCAGCAGCGGTATCGGCCGGGCGACATCAATGTTATTCGCTCAAAACGGAATGACGGTGATCGCGGTCGGACGCAACGAGGCGGAGTTGAACGCGCTGCGCGACGCGGCGCACGAGAGCGAGGGTTCGATAAAGATACATCTTGCGGATGTGACGAACGAATCGCAGACCGCCCGCGTGGTGACCGATACCGTCGAGCATTTCGGTGGGATCGATGTTCTGGTGAATGCCGCCGGTATCATCAAAAGCGGAACCATCGAGACGACGACCGCGGACGAATGGGACAAGATGATGAATATAAATCTTCGGTCCATGTTCCTTCTTATGCAAAAATGCCTGCCGCATTTGGTCAAAACAAAAGGGAACATCGTGAATGTTTCAAGCGTCACCGGAAACCGTTCGTTTCCCAATGTTCTGGCGTACTGCGTTTCGAAGGCGGGCGTGGATCAGCTTACGCATTGCGCGGCGCTTGAGCTTGCGGAAAAGGGCGTTCGCGTTAATGCCGTAAATCCCGGAGTTGTCATGACGAATCTGCACAAACGCAGCGGAATGTCCGAAGAAGATTACGCCGGATTTCTTGAACATTCGGCGAAAACGCATCCGCTCGGCCGAGCGGGAAAACCCGAAGAGGTCGCGGAGCTTATTTATTTTCTCGCGTCCGACAAAGCCGGATGGATAACCGGCGTAACGTACGAAATTGACGGCGGACGGGCACAGACGTGTTTGCGTTAAAGATCCGATGAAGTTTCAATTGCTGCCAAGCACATTTGACGAAAACGGACGAGCTTCGGCTCGTCAGCATCTAACATGTTTTGTTGTCGACGATGTTGTTGCGTTCGATGCAGGCAGTCTGGCGATGTCCGCGTCAGAACGGCAACGGGAGAAAATTCGCGATGTCGTTTTGACACACGCCCATCTCGACCACATCGCCGGTCTGCCGCTTTTTGTCGACGACCTCTTCGCTACGCTCACTTCGCCGATCGTCATTCATTCGTCGTCCGAAGTTATCGAAATTCTTGAACGCGATATTTTCAATTGGGACGTTTACCCGAATTTTTCCGAGTTAAAGAACGATCACGGAAATGTGCTGGAATTTCGGACTTTCGAACCGGGGAAAACCTTTGATGTTCGCCATTTGCGTGTGACGCCGCTTGCGGTAAACCACAAAGTTCCAACGAACGGATTTCTGATCGCCGACGGCAAAAGCACGATAGCTTTGACGGGCGACACGGCGGAAACGAGTGGATTTTGGCCGGGTGCCGATTCGGCCGGCGACCTTTCCGCGATCTTCATCGAATGTGCGTTTCCGAACGAGATGGCTGAACTTGCGGCTATCTCACATCATCTGACGCCGAAAACTCTTATCAGAGAGATAGAAAAATTTCCGGTGGGCGACCGTCCGATCTACCTCATCAACCTGAAACCGATGTACCGCGATATCATTGAAAGGGAAGTAGCGGTGCTAGGCATTTCGAATCTTTCGATCCTAGAAGTCGGGAAAGTTTACGACATATAGGTTCACTTTTTTGCAGCGAATCTGACGGGTTCAAAAGCAGCTTCGCGGTGTTCGCCCTCGAAGCCGTGCAGGATGACGCGGCCGTTGCTTTTAACGGTCGCTATGCGAAACGTTCGTTCTTCGCGCGATCGGCCGGGCATTATCTCTGCCCGGAAAGTAACCTGCATTTCAGGCCGAGCCCAGACATTCTTTTTCGATGCGGGCTGTCGTTCTTTTTTGAACATATTTGAACTATTCGTCGGTGATCTCGGGCTTTTTGTGTTTCGTCTTTCTGCGTGCCGGATGAACTTTTTCCTCGGGCTTTTCGCGGCCGAATCTTTGGGACGGCGGAGCGGTCGGTTTTCTTATCGAATCGAAAACCGGCATCTTTTCGTCGTCTTTTTTCTTCTTTTTCGGCATCGTCCTAAAATTATATCAAAAAGCCGCATAACATTCGCGAATTGACAACGCCCCTCGTTTAACGACAATATTAACGCCAAAGGGTTGTTCCGCCCGCGAAACTCGCACAACCGAATATAAGGAGATATCTTGTCAGATCGTTACGGCCCGACAGCCAGGTTGAACCGACCGCGTTACGATGACCGCAAAGGCGCGGTACCGTTCCGGCTGCCGATAATAAATTATTATTTGTTGGCTTTCGTCGCGGCGGCGATCGTGTATATCGCCATCTGGTACGTAGGACAGGAAGGACGTGGCGGAGAAAACACTCAGGTTTTCGGCCTGATCGCGGGGCTTGCCGTCATTGGTTTTGCGATAATTTTGCGCGAGATCGTATTACGCGGAGCGCGGCGAAAGCTCTATCGCGACCAGCGCCTGCTGGACAAGAACATCGCCGGGTTTCATCGCCGCCAGGAAAGAGCGAACCAGAAAGACAAGGTTTCCGTCGAACAGAACGAGTTCATACTCCGCGAGCTGCGAAAGAAATCCGAAGCCGCAAAGGTCTTGTCGGGGTTGGCTGCGGGCCATAAAGAGGTCGTCGCGATGTGCTCGGAATATCTGGCGATGAACCACCGCGAGCTGCAGCATGTCGGCGTCGGTTCGCCGCGGATAGCAAGTTTCGTCCGCGGCCGCGAAACGGCGTCGAAACTCCATTTCTATCATTTAATGAAATGGGCCGAATTAGAAACGCAGGAATTTACGCAAATCGCCGTCGGACGTGATAGAATTGAAGACAAGCTGGAGCGTCTTAAACAAACGCTGACCGTCGTTGAAACGGCTCTCGAAGCCTATCCGACGGAAAAAGACCTTCTCGAATCAAAACGGGCGCTCATCGCTTCGGAACGGTCGCTGGAAATATCGCGGCTGGTTGAAAATGCCGAAGCCGCGGCCGAAGGCGGTGACATCGATGCCGCGGCGGAAAATTACGAGAAGGCACTCGATCTGATCGAGGGCTTAGAAGGTGCGGACGCGAACCGTGCCGCCATCGCCGATAAGGTAGCCGAGGCATTACATAAGGTTAGAACTTTAGGAGGCGAAAAAATATCATAAGGGAAATTTTATACACGAGTGATTTCGCAGAATTGTCCAAAATGCAGCAGCTCGAGAGTTCGCCGCGGCTACCGGCACACGCCGCTCTGGTCAAAAATATTGTTTCGCTACAACCTTTTGTGCGATGCGTGTAACCTGGAGTTTTGGGGTTTCGCCGTTCCCGGCACCGTTACGAACAAGCCTAAAAGAAAGAAAAAGAGCAGCGTAAGCTGACGGCTTTACGTTTTGTCCTATCTATTCGTGAACGTTCCATTTTCGAAGTCAGCCATCGCGTTCGCATTCATTTTCGTGTGCGCCAATTTCCTGTTCGCGCAGGAAAAACTGATCGCGGTCGATCCGAACCTGATCCAGCGCGGCGACATTTTGGATGTGGATGTCATAGGAAGTTTCGAGTTCGATTGGCGCGGCGGCATCACACCCGAAGGCTTTTTGGATGGTTACGACAAGATCGCCGATCAGATACCGGCGGCATGTCGTACGGAAGAGCAGGTGGCGAACTCGATAGCGGATTCGCTGCGGGTAATATTGCGCGAACCGGAGGTTTCCGTGCATATAGTCGATCGTTCAAGGCGTCCGTTCGCGATGCTTTTGGGCGCTGTGCGAAACCCGTATAGATTTCGACTGAACCGCGAGATCAAATTAAATGAGCTGATCGCGCTTTCGGGTGGAATCACCGATAATTCCAGCGGCGTGATCGAAATATACCGTTCGGCGGATGCGAACTGTCCTGTCGACCCTTCGCAAAGCAACGGTAAAGAACGCGTCAACATCTCAGTTCAAAACCTTTTGGCCGGAAACGAGAATGCGAATCCGTTCATTGTTCCGGGCGATCTGATAAACGTTCTGGCGGCGGAACCGGTTTACGTGATCGGCGGTGTGACGAATCCGGGACAGATAAAATTTAGTTCGGGCCTGACCCTGGACCGCGCCGTGGCGATATCCGGCGGAGTCGTGAGGAAAAAGATCACCGGAAAGGCAAAGATCTACCGAAGATCGGAAACCGGCTTGCAGGAAACGATCGAAACGGACATTTCGCCGGTCGGCGATACGGAGTCCGCCATTGCTTTGAAGCCTTTTGACATCGTGGAGGTGATCGAACGCGGTTCGGGTGAAAGACGCTTTCCCGTGTCGGCCGGCTCGATCGGCGGCGGGCCGGAAGCCGCGCCGATACCGGTTCGCACCGTGGATTGAGCAATTAAAATTGGACATTTTCGTCGAAAAGTTTAAAACTTAAGTTTGTCTTTTAGTACGGAAATTATCTTTTATGGCAGAGAATAAAAAAATGAGCCGCCGAACGAGCATTTTGCTTTCGCTCGGCACAGTTGCTGTTGTTATCGGCGTTCTGATCTATCTTGAACAGATCGCGATCCTATACGTTTTGGCCACGGTCGCGTTAGTCGCTCTTTTGCTGATCGTGAGTTTTTCGGACCTCGAAGCCGTCGCACGCGACGACGCGCACCACGAAGGCTGATATTTTTGATGGGAAAGATCTTTCGTGCAATCTCGATTTTGGCTTTGGCCGGTTTTCTGACGGCATCGGTGTTCGCTTCGGCGCACCTCGATTCCGGCGACAAGGTTCCGGCCAGGCTTAAATGGAATGCGAAAGTAATAACCATTGCTGTTTCTTCGTCAATGACGGCGTCGTCGCCGAACATTACCCGCGGCAGTGATGTTAAGGGCGCGATCCTTCGCAGCCTGGCCACATGGGAATCGGCCGCCGATGTTCGTTTCCGCGTTGTTGATTCAGATAGATTGACGGTAAGTCCGTCCGGAGTGCGCGGCGACGGTGTGAATCTGATCACGATCGCTCCGGCTCCTGACAACATCCTTCTTTTTTCACGCGATCCGGATGCTATTTCCGCGACCACGCGTGTTTTCTATCGCCGGCATCACATAACAGAAGCGGATATTGTCCTTAATCCGTACCAACAGTTTTCGACCGACGGAACGTTCGGCACTTACGACCTGGAATCGACGCTGACACACGAGATCGGGCATTTGCTGGGTCTTTCGCACTCAAGCTTTCCGGGTTCGACGATGTTCGAAAATTACGGACGCAACGGTATGTTCGGCATGGCGAACTTTGGCGCGCGAACGCTTTCGACGCTCGATATTGCGGCAGTCGCGGCTCTCTACGGAGCGGTGAATTTCGAGGATAACTGCTGTTCATCGCTCACGGCGGATATTACTGCCGATTCGCGAGGAACTGTTTGGCTCGAAGACGCCGAAACCGGAAGGCTTGTTCGCGGTTCGCGTTTTGACGGATCTTCGGCGATCGACCTCGGTGCCCTTTCGGATGTCGAATACCGTTTGTACTCTCAACCGGACAATGCTCCGGCGGAATTCGAAATGATCGATATCGGGACGACAAGTTCGGCCAAGATCAAGTTGGCGGAACCGAACCCATCGGAAAGAAAAGCCGCGGTCGGCTACATTGGCCTGAACGGTGAACTGGCGGCACAATCGCTTTCGCTGACCGCGGGACGTGATTACCGGATCTATGTCGGCGGAATCGGCTTTGATGACGACGACATACAGGTCGGCATCGATTCGCCGTACTTTTCGGTCGAACCCGGGTCGCGTGTCCTGCACGATTACGGAAAGGATGTGAATGTCGTAAGCGTTGAGATACACATCAACGCGGATGCACCGACGGGTCTTTACAGCGTCTTTCTAGAAAACGGAAAAGGCAGCAGGTACTTCCTGCCCGCATCTCTTTCCGTGGAATCCTTCCCCGATCCCTGGGGCCATATCAATTCATACTCAAGATAAAAACATTTGTTGCATTTTGGGCGACTTTATGCATAATCAGAGTGTTCACCTCCCCGGTGAACACTCGGCCGTGAGTAGTGAGGACTTATGGCCACGGGGCGACGGTGTGGGAGACGTCGCCCCTTATCTTTTGCACGCACGGCGGCAGCCGAACTTGCGGCAGAGCCGAATTGCTGATACTTTCTAAAGATTCGTTTTTGATAGAAGGCCGTCGACAGCGATATTTGCCCGAAGGCTTTTTATGCTTTCTATGAAGGAAACAGAGAAGAGCTGGTTCAAGAAATGGCTTTTTAACGAAAGCGGGTCCGGCGAGGGGGAACATTCGGGCGGTCATCCGCAGCACTCCTGGTGGCAGGTTATGTGTCTGACGGGTGTCGATTATTTTTCGACGCTGGGTTACCAGCCGGGCATTGCTCTTCTCGCCGCGGGTTCGATCTCTCCTTTTGCAACGCTTGTTCTGGTGCTGCTGACGCTGTTCGGAGCATTGCCGATGTACCGCCGTGTGGCCGAGGAAAGCCCTCACGGCGATGGTTCGATATCGATGCTCGAACGCCTCCTTTCCCGGTGGAAAGGAAAGATGTTCGTGCTGATCCTGCTGGGGTTCGTTGCGACGAGCTTTGTCATTACGATCACGCTTTCCGCCGCGGACGCAACGGCTCATATCATCGAAAATCCTTTCATCGAGGAGCATTTCCCATTCCTTGAACACCGAATTCTGATCACGCTTGTGCTGTTGTCGCTGTTGGGAGCCGTGTTCCTGCGCGGATTCAACGAGGTAATAGGTATCGCGGTCGTCGTCGTCGGTATCTTTTTGGTTCTGAACCTGGTGACTATCGTCACGGGTTTTTATCACATCGCGTTTTACGAACAGCAGGCGTTCATTAACTGGGAATCGCTTGTTTGGAGTCACCAGGACGTTCGGGGCAGCTTGCCGCTGCTGTTGGTGGCTGCGCTGCTGATGTTCCCGAAACTCGCGCTTGGGCTTTCGGGATTTGAAACTGGCGTTGTCGTAATGCCTTTGATCAAAAGCGACCAAGGTGAACAGCCGCGGAACGGCGCGCGTTCATATCACAAAACCGCGTCGAAAGAGTATATCGAAGGCCGTATCGCGAACGGAAAGAAACTGCTTACCACGGCGGCCTTGATAATGAGCGTTTACCTGATCGGTTCAAGCATCGTAACGACGGTGCTCGTTCCGCAGGCCGAAATATATGAGGGCGGTGAAGCTTACGGCCGTGCGATCTCATACCTGAGCCACGAACTGCTCGGCCACGGTTTTGGAACTGTCTATGACATTTCGACGATCATGATCTTATGGTTCGCCGGTGCGTCTGCAATGGCCGGTCTGCTTAATGTAGTTCCGCGTTATCTTCCGCGGTACGGTATGGCTCCGGATTGGGCCCGTGCGAGCCGTCCGCTGGTATTGGTGTTTACGCTGATCTGCTTTGTCGTAACGGTACTGTTCGAAGCCGATGTTGCATCGCAGGGCGGCGCGTATGCGACCGGTGTTCTGGTTCTGATGATGTCCGCGTCCGTTGCGGTGACGATCTCCGCCAGAAAGAAACGCGAGAAGATCTGGATACTTTTCCTGCTGATAACGATCGTTTTCACATACACGACCGCTGTCAACATAATGGAACAGCCGAGCGGGCTGAAGATCGCATCGCTTTTCATCCTTGCGATAATTTTTGCTTCGTTCGTGTCCCGTGCCATGCGGACGACCGAGGTTCGCATCGATAAGATCGAATTCGATGCCAAGGCCCGCGAGTTCATCGATGAGATGTCCGACGGCGAGATACGCATCGTCGCGAACCGGCGTGAGATCGGGAACGTTGCTGAATATCGGTTCAAGGAACATGAAAAACGCGTCGATAACCACATTCCGGCGACCGATCCGATATTGTTTTACGAGGTGACATTGGGTGATGCGTCGGAGTTTGTCGGCGGTTTAGTGATACGCGGCGTTGAGGTCGAAGGCTACCGCATCCTGAGGACGGAATCGCCTGCGGTGCCGAACGCTATCGCCGCATTGCTGCTGTATCTACGCGATGAGACCGGCAAGATCCCGCACGTATATTTTGGCTGGAGCGAGGGAAACCCCTTGATGTATCTGGCTAGGTATATTCTTTTTGGCGAAGGCGACACGGCTCCCGTTACGCGCGAGATCCTACGTCAGGCGGAAGAAGACCCGGAACTTCGTCCCAGCGTTCACGTCGGCGGTTAACCGTCAGCTATTCATTTCCAGGAAACATGAGCGGCAGTAAACCGGGCGGCCCTGCGAAGGGTAAAACGGGACGGTCGTCGCGGTTTCGCACTTTGCGCACTTCACCGAAACCTCTATCTTTTCTTTTACTCCCGAGATCTGGGCTCTGGCAAGGGCTGCAATTCGTTCGTTCTTTGCTTTTTTGCAGTTCTTACATCGTTTCGGCGGGTTTTGAAGATTCTTATCGCGAAAGAATGCCTGTTCGCCCGACGTCCAAATAAATTCGGAGTCGCAGTCAATGCAGACTATCGATATATCTGAAAATTCCGGATTTTCATCCAAAGGAGATTTTTCTGCAGCTTGTCCTTCCATCATCACGAAAACGAACCGGCCTAAAACACAACCGGTCCAACACTGGAACGAATAACGAAAACCTAAAAGAACTAAAACCGAATAATAAAACTATTCCAGGAGAAAAATGCGGATCCGAAAAAAAATTAATAGTTGAAAAAAACTTAATATGTTTGAAACACAATGAATGTATATTTACTCGTTTTGCCTGTCAAGCGCGCGTAACGTAAAATCGTATAACAAAAATTTCGACAGATATAAAAAATTATGAAGGTTCTGGTAATTGGTTCGGGAGGCAGGGAACATGCCATCGCCGCCGCGTTCTCACGCAGCGAACATTCGCCGCAGATCTTTTGCGCGCCTGGTAATGCAGGTATCGCGGACGCGGCGGAATGCATAAACATTCCCGCCGATGACATAAATGCACTGGCCGCGTTCGCCGAAACCAACCGCATCGACCTCACATTCGTCGGCGGGGAATCACCGTTGGCTCTCGGCATTGCGGACGAATTTGCGGCGCGTGGGCTTCGCATCGTCGGCGTTTCCGAAGCGGCCGCACGGCTTGAATCCAGCAAATCTTTCGCAAAAGATCTGATGCGGAGGCACAATATCCCGACGGCGAAGTACAAGACGGCTCACTCGCCGGACGAAGCTGTCGCCATACTCGATTCCGGCTATTTCGGCGGCGAGGATGCGGCGGTCGTCGTAAAGGCCGACGGGCTCGCAGCGGGAAAAGGTGTCGTTGTTGCGGCGAATCGAGCTGCCGCCGCGTCCGCGATAAACGACCTCGGATCGCTGGTCGGCGAAACTGCCGCCGCGACAATTGTTTTGGAAGAATGCCTGTACGGAAAGGAACTTTCGCTGATACTTTTTTCGGATGGTGAGAATTTCGCATTGATGCCGCCGACGCGTGATCACAAACGCATCGGCGAAGGCGACACCGGCCCGAATACCGGCGGCATGGGAACTTTTACGGACGATGCGCTGCTGAGCGAAGAGACGAAAAATGCGATCGTCGAATCGATCGTAAAACCGACACTAAAAGGCTGTGCGGACGAAGGATTTCCTTTTCGCGGAATAATGTTCCTGGGCCTGATGATGACGGACGATGGAGCGAAAGTACTCGAATACAACGTGCGTTTCGGCGATCCGGAAACGCAGTCGATACTTGTGCGGCTCGAAACGGATCTTGTCGATATATGCATCGCGCTGACCGAAGGGAAGCTCGGTGACGTGGCTATCGAATGGCGAAAGGGAAGTTCGGCAACGATCGTTCTCGCGTCGGAGAATTATCCCGCAAGCCCGCGCAAAGGCGATGTCATTTCGGGAATAGACGAAGCGGAGGCGATGCCCGATATTTCGATATTTCACGCCGGGACGGCGCGTAACGAAAGCGGTGAATTCATAACCGCGGGCGGCCGCGTGCTAGGCGTGACGGCGACGGCGGAAACTCTCGGCGATGCGCTTGCAAAGGCGTATGCCGCGGCCGAAAAGATATCGTGGAGCGGAATGCAGTATCGCCGCGATATCGGAAAATAGATCACCTGACGGCCGCCGCTTTTTTCTCGAATTCGGCCGCGTCGGCTTTTAATCCGTGGCTGCGTGCAAATTCGGCGAGCTCGCGAAAGCGTTTTTCCGCGTCCGCGTGCGACAGATACAATACTTTCGCGGTGCATTCCGGGCAAGCGTCTATCGGCCGCGAATCCGTTTCGGCAATGTTGTTCGTGCCGCTCATCAAACATTCGTATTTTATGCAGTGCCGCATGGAGAACATATGGCCGGTTTCGTGAGCCGCGATCTTTAGCGTACGCGTCAGAAATTGTTCGGCCGACCCATTCCGCTCCAACCGCAGAACAGACCAAACTCCGACGCGGTCGTCCAAACTCGCCTGGCCGAAAACGAAACTCATCGTGTCCGAGGGATAAAGGTCTTCGTTCATAAAAGCGACGAGTGCCGCGGCATCTGCCGGCAAAGCCGGCTTCAGCATTTTGTCGAGAATGAATCCGGTGCGGATCTGCCGTTTGCTCGGGTAACCGCGCATTCGAAAATCGGCTTTGCTTAATGTCGGAAACTGCTTTGTCGAAAGAACCTTTACCGGAAGCTGATAAAAGACGTGCAAATAATCGGCGGCCGCCGAAACTGCCTTTTGCTGTGATGGCGTAAAGCGGCCCAGCGGCTGGACATATATCGTTCTGCGCTTTCCTCTTGGAATATTGGGTTTGGCATCCCGATATTCGTCGAACGTTTGGCCGCTCTCCTGAAATGTCGCAAGCCAATCGTATTTGCCGGGCTTTCCCATAGGCTTAAAGAAAGGCTCGAGCTGTTTTATGATCCGGCCGTATTTTTTCGCTCCGGCGTTTGTCCGGTCGGAGCCCGCCGAATTGCTTGCTGTATTATTCGCCCCACCGCCGCACGCGACGAGCAGAACGCAGAGCAATAATATCGGCAGATATTTTATCACGGCTTATATGTTTTCGCCCACTGATGCATTTTTATGATCGCGTCCTCGTGAGCTTTTATCCATTCGGTCGTTTCGTTGTCTCCGGCTCCGCTTTGCAGACGAATGACGTGTGCCAGAGCTTCCAGATGGCCTGCGTTCTTCAAAGCAACTAGAAATGGCACGTATTCTTTACCGGTGAACGTTTTCCGAATGCCTTTGTCATCGCCAAGAAGGCTGATCGCCGATGACAGCGAACCAATAAATTTCTGCGCATCGGTTTTCGGTGTTTCGTCCTTTTTATCTTCCACCATTCCGAGTGTTCCGAGCAAAAGATCGTACATCCCGAAGTCACCTTCGTCTTTCGGCGCATCCAGATTCAAATTGATGACGATATCGCCCTTTTCGTTCTTTTCCGATGGGCTCATAACCAGCATCACGATGGCGGCGGCACGCTGTGAACGGCCGGTGTTGAATTCGAGTGTTGCAAACCGCAATGCCGCCGTTAATGCAGGAACTTTGTACTGCGAAGCGTAGAACACCTCCGCCAACACATAATGTGCCGACGGGCTCGGATAGTCCAGCTCGATGGCTTTTTTTAGTTCGCTGCGGGCATCGGCACTGCGTTTCATTCGGGCGTATGTAACTCCCATATTGAAATGAAGCCCGGCGATATGAGCGCGGAATTCCGGATCGCCGTCGAGTATCTTCAAAGCGTCCTTATAGATGATCAGAGCCTCCTCCGGTTTTTTGAGATCGTCCAAAATACTCGCCATGATCCCGTAGAACAGCGGCAGGGAATCCGACTTATACCTGGAACCGCGAACGGCGGTTTCCATCGCATTTCGTTGATCGCCCTTGGTGTAATAGGTCATCGCGAGCTCGTATATCGCGGTTACCGAATCCGGATTTTCGGCGAGGACCGACTTGTATTTCGCGACCGCCTCGTCGTAACGTTTCGCGTCATGAAGCTTGACCCCCTCGTAGATCTCGGCCTTACGTCCATCGGTATCAGGGGCGGGATCGAGTGTCGGTTTTGATATCTTCTGTGCATTTGCGGCAAAGGACGACAAAATTAGTATCGCCAAGAAGAGCAACGGCTTTTTCATATAGTGGATTCTCCGAAGTGTAAAAAATGGGTACTGCTTGTTGGCTTTGATGCACGAAACACGAAAACGATAGCACCAAGGCGCGTCCGGACAAAATTATTCTGCATCGCCCGTCGGGTCAATATTTCTCGATCGCGGCGCGATACCGTTCGAAATTGTCCTGCATTTCGGCGATCGAATCGCCGCCAAATTTTTCGCGAAACGAATTCGCAAGAACAATCGCGAGCATCGCTTCGCCAATGACGCCGGCCGCGGGCACTGCGGTTATATCCGATCTTTCGAACGCCGCGATGTCCTCTTTTTTTGTTCCGATATCGACCGAGCGAAGCGGTTTGCGAAGCGTCGATATAGGCTTCAGATAGCCGCGGACGCGAATTTCCTCGCCGTTCGTGATGCCGCCTTCGAGTCCGCCGGCGCGGTTCGTTTTGCGCATAAAACTTTCGTCGTCACCGGGAAATATTTCGTCATGAACTTCGGAGCCGAACCTCGTGGCGTTCGCAACCGCAGTTCCGATCTCGACAGCTTTCACAGCTTGTATCGACATAAAAGCCTGCCCGATGCGGCCATCGAGTTTTTCGCTCCACGATGTATGCGAACCGATCCCCGGAACAACGCCTTTTGCAGCGACCTCAAAAATTCCGCCGAGCGTATCGCCGCTTTCTTTTGCCTGATCGATGAGAGCCGCCATCTGTTCATCGATGGACGCGTCGGCGCAGTTCAGTTTTCTGGAATTCGGGATCGCGGCGATCTCATCCCATGTTTTTTCCAGCGGAACTTCCGGAATCGAACCGAGCTTGATGACGTGACTCTTTATTTCGACACCGAAATGAGCTAAAAGTTGCTTTGCCAATGCACCGCATGCGACGCGTGCCGCCGTTTCGCGTGCCGACGCCCGTTCCAAGATATTTCGCAGGTCGCGTGCACCGAATTTTTGTCCGCCAGCAAGGTCCGCGTGACCCGGCCGCGGCCGCGTGACGGTGCGTTTGTTTTTAATGTTATCCGCCAATTTTTCCGCGGACATAATTTCTTTCCAATGGACGAAATCTTTGTTTTCGATGAGCAGTGCGATCGGCGAACCGAGGGTTTTTGCGTCGCGAACTCCGGAAAGAAATTCGACGGTGTCGGTTTCGATCTTCATTC
>CBFGSN010000042.1:0-17610 GCA_965651435.1 uncultured bacterium
ATGCTTGGCGGCATCGGCGACGGCGCGAAGATCGCCTTCAATATTCTGAACGTCGGCCGGTTCAAGCTAGGTGCATCCGTCACCGGCGGAGCGAAACTCGCGATCCACGACGCTGTTAGATACGCCAACGAACGGGAGCAGTTCGGTCGAAAGATCTCGTCATTCGGAGCGATCAAACACAAGCTCGCCGAAATGGCGATACGGACATGGGTTGCCGAATCGATCGTGTACCGAACCGTCGGGATGATCGATGCCCTGATCGGCGACGGCGCGGATAATGAACGCAAGCTTCGTTCGATCGAAGAATACGCGGTCGAATCTTCTATAAACAAGGTCGCGTGCAGCGAAGCGCTCGATCATGTCGTCGATGAAATGGTTCAGATATACGGCGGCTATGGTTACTCTGCGGATTATCCTGCCGAAAAGGCATACCGCGATTCGCGCATCAACCGTATTTTCGAAGGCACGAACGAGATAAATCGGATGCTCATTCCCGGCCAGCTGATGAAACGCGCGATGAAGGGAAGATTGCCGCTTATTGCTGCGGCGAAAGCCCTGCAAAACGAGATATTGGAACCGCCGATGTCGTTCGACGAAGATACATCGCCGCTCGCTCGCGAATCGCGCCTTGCACAAAACGCAAAGAAAACGGCGCTAATGGTTCTGGGAACCGCCGCGCAGAAATTCAACGAAAAACTCGCCGAGGAACAGGAAGTTTTGCTGCAAACGGCCGATATAATTATCGAAGCTTATCAGATGGAATCGGCCGTTATGCGTGCGAAAAAGATCGTTAAAAAGAACGGCGAGGCCGGCGACGAGATCTTTGCTGCGATGGCCGCGGTTTACTGTAACGATGCGATCCAGCGTGTCGAAGCTAAGGCGAAAAACACGATCGCCGCCATTGCCGAAGGCGATGAATCTCGAATGCTTTTGATGGCGCTGAAACGATTTACAAAGAACAATGCGCCTATCGATACGATCGCCGCTCGCCGGCGTATCGCCGATAAGGTTATCGAAGCAAATACCTATTGTTTCTGACGAATTTTTATGGCAAACGGCTACCGCGTTGAAAAATGGAATCGTCCGTATTCGCCAAACCCGGCGATGCTTCGGATGGAAATGGAATCAGAAGGCTTTCGCGTGATGAGCTGGTGCGATATGCCGGAGGCGACCTATGGAATGCACAGACATGAAACCGAACAATCACATTGGGTTATTTCCGGCCGCATTGAGATAACGGTCGGCAATATTCCTTACGTGCTTTCTGCCGGTGACCGCGACCGTATGCCCGCGAATACGTTTCACACAGCACGGGTCATCGGTGAGGAGCCCGTCACGTATTTGATAGGCGAACGAACCGTATCAGCAGAAACCGGTTCGCAAAAACAAGATTCAGAGTTACTGATCGACAATATGATCCTGATGGAAAAGATGATCGCTGCCGCTCAAGCCGAGGAAGGTGCGGCCGCAGCGAACGATGTTGCGTCTGATGACGCGGCAGATGACAAAAAAAGCCGTGACGAGTAACTTCCCGTCACGGCACCCTTCCCTTGGTTCGTCAGTTGTTTATCTGCGGTAGTAGCGGCGTTCGTATTTTTTGGTCTTTTTGTTGAATACGTACGTGTAAAGTGCTCCTCCGCCTGCGCCTGCGGCTGCACCGATAAGTGCACCTTTCTTACCGCCTACCAGAGCTCCGATCAATGCGCCGGCACCCGTACCGATACCGATGTTGATAAGATTGCGGTGTTTGTCATAAACGCTCGGCTTCTTATAGTTATAACGCGTATTCGTCCGATTGCGGGAATATCTTCGAGTCTGGGCGTCAGCCGATGTCGCCATGAAAGGTATAATTACTGCGACCATTGATACCATTAAGAATGTTGCTAAGTATTTTTTCATCTTGGTTCTCCTTTTCTGGGCGTTTTATTGAAAGCCTCTAGCCCTCACGCTTCTCTAATAGAGCAACGCCCGTGCCATTCGAGCAATTGCTAGTGTTTTCAACACTTAGCGGAATTCGCGAACGGTTCGACCCGTTCGGCTAATACGATATCGGCTATGTTTAGACGTTTTCGTCTTGTCACAGCCGGGAACGTCCGCGGGCAGGTCGAATCGGCGCAATGCGTATGTTAGAATCTTTTTGAAAATGCTGAAAACCGACCCGCACGAACTCACATTATTCTTCGACCTCGAATGGGTTCCCGATGCCGACGCCGCAAAAGTTCTTTACGATCTGCCGCCGGAGACCGAGGAGCTCGATGCGATGAAAAAGCTCTGGGAAAATTCGTCAGGCTATAGTGACGACGTGCCGCGGCCGTTCCTGAAATATTTGTTCTCGCGGATAGTTTCGATCGCCTTTTTGTCCCGTCGCGTGGTCTTTCGCGGCGGTGAGCGGACGATCGAATTCAGCCTTAATTCGCTGCCGAAACTCCCGATCGAACAGATTCCGGACGAAGCTCATCTGATCGAACGTTTCCTTTATTTTATCGGCCAACGCCAGCCGCAGCTGGTTGGCTATAATTCGGGTGAATCGGACATTCAGGTTCTGATCCAGCGCGGATTGGTCAAGGAAGTTTCGGCACCCGAATTTTGTTCGCGTCCCGGAAAGCCTTGGGAAGGCCGCGATTATTTTGACGCGCGAAACAGCGAATGGCACATCGACCTGATGTCATATTTTTCGCGCGGAAAAATGGCTCCGCGGCTTAATGAGATCGCGCGTTTGTGCGGCTTTCCCGGAAAGCTGGATATTGACGGCGAACAGGTCGTTGATCTTTGGCTGAACAAGGAACTTGCGAAGATCGTCGAATACAACCGCATTGATACGCTCAATACTTATCTGGTTTGGCTGCGGCTGGTGCATTTTTGCGGACGAATCTCCGAAGAAGCGTATTTCACCGAACAGGAAGATTTTCGCATCTTTCTGGAGGCGGAATCGGAAAAACCGGGGAACGAATTTCTTCGTAAATTCCTTGAAAAATGGCGTGACGATTGATCTATGCTTTATGCTCAAAAACTTAAGGAAGAATTGGAACGCAAAGCCGGAGATTTTCACGATTTCGCATCGCGGCAGCGGGATGACCTTGCTTCGTATCGGGCATCGCTTCGCAAACTTTCAGAAAATGCTGAGATCGCCCTGCAAAAATTGCGTGCCGCCGAAGCTGGAGCTTTTCCTGCTGACGAATTGATCGGCAACGGCTTCGTTTTTGAATTCGGCATGCGTTGGCCGAATCATGAACGAGCCCGCGAATGGGCCGCCGAAATTCTCGAAAAGCGAACGACATTCGCTGCCGACGGCAGCCAGATCTATGCGGGAAAAGAAACGACCGTCCCGATCGCGGCGGTACAGATCGGTTGGTTCGAAAATCCGCATGATGCCGGCGCAAAATTCGAAAAGAATGCGGAGCTTCAAATTTTAACTCCTGCGGAACTGATCCCGGCACATGCCGATCCGATGAATCCGGACATCCGCGTTGAGGAACGACGTTATATCGGTGAGGTCGAACGCATCTCGGAATTTTTGCGAAAACACGCCGGCTGGCAAAAAAGCGGCGCTCGAATGCCGCTGGCCTTTTTCGATAATCCGCTGCTTGTTCCCTTTTCCCAGAAAGGGCTTCAGCGAAGCTTACTTGCCGCGACAGTTAATTTGGTAAAACTGTCCTCCGAAACGCAGGTGCCGGTCGTCGGATACGTTGCGCGGAGCTTTTCGCGTGATGTGTTGGCGATGCTTGATGCAGCCGACCCGCACGCCGCGCGAACGCCCGCGAATCTTTTTGACGGTTCACTTTTCGGAAGCGGCGACGGCGACGTTCTTAAAAATTGGGGCGACCGCACCTGTTTCTGTTACTCTAAACGCAGAGGACTGGACGAATTTTCGGGCGCGGCCACGGTCGAACCCGCTGTCGGATTCAGTTATCTGTCGGTCGCGGCAAATTCGACACCTGCGAGATTGGATGTGCCTTCGTGGGTATATGAAAGCGGCCTGTTGAATGAACTTATCGACGTAGTTCGCGCGGAATGCGTCGTTGGACTCGGTTATCCATATTCGCTTGAGGCCGCCGACCACGCAGCCGTGATGTCGGGAACTGACAGGGATGTTTTCTTTCGCGCGCTTCAGGATTTTTCGTCGCGTGGCGATTACGGATTTTCGGTTTCGCGAAAAGATGCGAGTAAAGTTAGACGAAGATGAGCACCGCATGGTGGGGGAACAGCTTTTTGAAACGGCGGGCGATCCGGTCGCTGATATCGCTTGGGCCGGTTTTGTATATTCATTCGTGCCGTATCTCGGAATTTTGTTTACACCGGTCGCGGTCATTTTTGGCGTGATCGATATTTTGCGGGCCAAACGCCGCGGCGATCCTACGCGGCGGCCGCTTCGGGGGTTGGCTATCGCGATAGTTCTGGGCGTCGTTCAAATATTTCTCTGGTATCTTCTTTTTGCGGTGCCGAAACTCGGCCGGATTATTTAGTTTCTATGGAGCTTGCAAAGATCGTCGGTTCAAATTCGCATATCGATTATGTCGCGCGTGTGATCGATAAGTTCGACACCGATTCGCCGCCGAAAGCGGACGATGTCGGCTTCGGCGATCTTGTTTTAATGCGAACCGGAGCGGAAACCGCGGTCGGTGTCATTTACGATTCACAGCTGATAAATCCGGAGTACGCCAATTTCGGTCCGCGCCTTACGCCCGCGCCGACAGCGCAAACATTTACCCCTGATTTTATTGGTGAACAGGGAATGCTCATCGGCATACTTCTGCTCGGTTCAATGGACGCGGACGGGAAAGCCCGGCACGGAATTCCGCGGCGCGTGATACCGCCGGGAAGCGTGGTCGAAAGCATGAACGCCGATGTGTTGAAAGAATTTCATACGGATGAAAAAGGCAGTTTCAGCCTGCATTATTATTCGCAGGTGATCGCGAACACAGGCAATATGGCGGCTCCGCTGCTTGAGACGATAATCGCCGCGTTGTTGCCGCATTGTTCCGAATCCGACCGCAAACGGCTGAAGTTTCTCGACCGCGATCTGAAATGGCAGCGAACTATGGCCGGGATGCGCACCTAGACCTCATGGCAGAACTAAACACGATCCATCACGAAAACTGTATTGAGACATTCAAGCGGATGCCCGACGACTTTTTGGATATGACCATAACGTCGCCGCCGTATGACGATCTGCGTGATTATAACGGTTACCATTTTCCGGTCGAAGAGATCGCGGCCGGGCTCTTTGAAAAAACAAAAGAGGGCGGCGTCGTCATCTGGGTCGTCGGCGACCGAACCGTGAAAGGGAACGAGACTCTGTCGAGTTTTAAACACGCGCTGACATTTCAGGAAACAGGCTTTCGCGTCCACGACACGATGATCTATGTCAAGAACAATCCGATCCCGAGCGATTGCGGGCCGCGTTACCGCCAGGCGTTCGAATATATGTTCTGCTTCAGCAAAGGAAAGCCGAAGACGTTCAACCCGATAACGGAGCCGACAAAATCGGCCGGGCAAAAGATCACCGCATTTCGGATTACGGGCAAGGGCCGCGGAAATGTGCCTGACGAAGACATCGGCCGCGAGATAAAATCCGAACGGAAGGTCACGAATATTTTTTCTTACAATGTCGGAACATCTTCATCACGGGACAAGATCGCGTTCCAGCATCCCGCGATATTTCCGGAAAAGCTCGTCGAAGACCAAATAAAAACTTGGACGAACGAAGGCGATATCGTTTACGATTGCTTTATGGGAAGCGGTACGACGGCGAAGATCGCCCATTTGTTGAAACGCCGCTGGCTCGGTTCGGAAGTATCTGCGGAATATATAAAGATCGCCGAAGAAAGGCTGAAAGAATATAAGGACCCGGAAAAATTTTCGGCGGCCGGTTAACAACCGTCTCACTGTCCAAAGCATCTATCGCAATATCACTATGAAAAATTTGCTGATCGGTCTTATCTTCATCATCGCCTTTGCGGCCGCAGTGTTCGCCCAACCAAGGCCGATCGAACGAGCCGCGTCGCAGCACAAACCGGCGCCCGAATCCTTCGAAGCAAAATATCAGGGCGGCTTTTTCGGCTATAGCGACAAGGTGGACGGCAAGCTGAAATTCGACGACGTGAACAAACGCTTAGTTTTCTTTGGCGAAGAAGGAAAAGAGCTTTTCGGACTCGCCTATTCGACCATCATAACGATCTATCCGCAATCCCAATCCGTGACCTCAACCACCGGCAACATCGTCCGCGCGATCCCGCTGCCCGGTTCGATATTCGGCGGCTTTATTAAAGAAAAACGGCGGTATCTGGTGATACGCTTCGAAGATCCGGAACTCGATATTGTCGGCACAATGAGTTTTAAGCTGGACAACAAGGAACTTCTTGATTCGGTGATAGGCACGCTTGGCGAAAAAGCCGGACTGCAGAACCGCGGCGATGCTTATTTCAAACCAAAAGAAAAGGCAAATGGCGGATCGGGCGATGATTAATTCATATCACCGAATCGATGCTGAAGAATGGCGCAGATAGCTATCGCGGCCGTTTCGACACGCATAATTCTGCCGCCGAACGTGACGGCTGTGAATCCATTCGCCTCTGCGGTGTCGATCTCCGCCGGTTCCCAGCCGCCTTTTGGGCCGATCATCACGAACATTTCATTCGCCGGTTCTAGTTGATCGAACTTTCCGCCGCCCTGTTCGGCAAACATGATTTTCGCACCCGGATGATCGCCTGCGATAAGGTCGGAAAAATGCGACGGCTCTTCGACCGACATAAGTTTCGCGCGGCCGCATTGTTTTGCCGCTTCGAACGCGATCTTTCGCCAGCGTTCAAGCTTTCTTTGAGCTTCTACGAGCTTCATTTCTGAACGATGCGTGACCATCGGGAAAAATTTGTGCACGCCGAGTTCGACCGATTTTTGCACGACCAGATCGTATTTATCGCCTTTCAGCAAACCGACGGCGAGCGTTATCGCAAGCGGCGATTCCGGGGATGCGGGTTCGACCTGTTTCAGCACACGCGCAAGCGAACCGGACTTTTCGATCTCCGTCAGTTCGCATTCAAATTCATTTCCGCGCCCGTCAAAGACGTAGATCATGTCGCCCGTCTTCATTCGCAAAACGGAGCGAAGATGCTTTGTTTCGTCCTTTCCGATCCGGACGGATGGTGCATCACCGGTTATTTCTGGAACATAAAATCTATGCATCGATCGTTGTGTCAGGAAATCGTGTCTTAAAATCTGCCGAAGCCGTCCGCAGCTTTATCCAATTTTCGAAAAGCTCCGGCGAATTTAACCAGATGGCGAACCATTCGGCGATCTCGCGTCCTTCGGGCGTTGCATTGTCGATCGCATTTTGACGAGCTTTCCGCCCGTATTCTTCGACAAGTCTCTGACCGGTGCGGTCGCCGTTAGCGGAGTATAAACGCCGCAAATTTTCGAGTTCGCGAAGCGTTCGCCGGGCCGCCCGAAAATTAGAAACATCGACGATGTTTCTGAACACAGCCTCATATTCGACATTGCTGAAATGGTCGAGATGAAGCTGCATTATTTCGGAATGCCGAAGTTCCGCGCCTTCGTCCGCAAGCTTTCGCGCAAGCGTCATCGGCGTATCGACCGCCGATTCGCCAAAATGCGCGGCGACCGCCTCGCTTATAGCCTCGAGTTCGGCGCGGCCGACGTTCTCGCAGTCGAGTTTTTCCCAAACCTCAAATATCAGGTCGTCTTTCGAACGCGATCGCCACATTTTATTCTCGGCCGTTCATTTTTTGTATCAGCTCTGTCGAGGAATGATCTTTCGGATCGCCGACTATCGCAACGCGGCCGCCTATACTTTTTATTATCTCACGTTCGGGGACCGTATCGGCAGTGTAGTCGGTTCCTTTGGCATGAATGTCCGGCCGCAGCGCGAGGATGAGTTCCTCGACCGTCGGTTCATCAAATATCGTGACAGCGTCAACAAAACGCATCGCGGAAATGATCTCTGCCCGCTCATTTTCCGGCATGAACGGCCGTCCACCGCCTTTCAGTTCGCGAACCTGTTTGTCCGAATTTATGCCGACAACCAGAAACCCGCCGAGTTCACTTGCGCCGTTCAGATAACGAACGTGCCCGGCGTGGATCAGGTCAAAGCAGCCATTAGCAAGCACAATGCGGCGGCCGGATGAACGAGCAGTATCAGCCGCTTTTATCAGCTCTTCTCTACCGAGGATCGGTGCAAAATGTTCGGTCATCTCTTATTGATCTGCCGTTTCGGCAAAAGTTTCGGCTCCGAGCGATGCTGTGAGTTCTTCGATCTCGACCGTTGCGGTGCCTTTCTTCATTACAACGATGCCACCCGCGTGATTCGCAATACGTGCGGCTTCGGCAGGAGCTGATCCGGATGCAAGTGCCATCGTATACGCCGCGATCACCGTGTCGCCCGCGCCGGTTACGTCGATCGGTTCCAGCGGCCCGACCGCTTTATATCGGACGGGCTCTTTGCCGCGTTCGAGCAGCAGAACGCCGGCGTTTCCGCAGGTTACAAGCAGCGAAGCAAAACCCAATCTTTCGCGGACCGCGTCGCATTCTTTATCGCTCAGATCAGCCCCGGCGAGCTGTTCAAATTCATCCAGGTTCGGCGTCGCGGATGTTGCTCCGGCAAATGACGCAAGGCGGAATCGCGAATCGATAACCAGCGGAATTTGCCGCGTCTCGCAGATTTTGCGGACAGCTTCGGTGATGTCGGGATCTGCAACGCCGTAGTTATAATCCGAAATGATTACCGCGTCGGCCGTCTCGCATGCCGAAGAAATGTTCGCATGAAGTCTAGCAGTTGTTTCCACCGATATGGGTTTGTCGTTCTCGTGATCGATGCGGATCACCTGCTGCTTTCCGGCGTAGTGCTGACCGGCAAGAACGCGTATTTTGGTTGTCGTCAAAAGTGTATCGTCGGCCACGATCAGATCGCGGGCGATGCCGCTCTCTGCCAGGGCTTTTGTAAGTAGTGTTCCGTTTGCGTCATTTCCGATGGTTCCAACAAGCAGCGGTTCGCCGCCGAGCGACGCTACATTTGCGGCCGCGTTCGCCGCGGCCCCACAACGCGTTTCCGTTTCTTCGTGTCGAAGAATGAAAACCGGCGCTTCACGCGAAACGCGGGCGATAGTTCCTTTCAGAAATTGGTCTGCCACGAGGTCGCCGATAATGGCGATCTTTTTTCCGGCAAAGGCTTTAGCGTATTGGTCCGACGTATTCATTCAGTTAAAGAAAAGCTACTAAAAATCGGGCAAAAACACAAAAACGCCGGAGACCCAATGTCGCCGGCGAATTTGGTTTGTCTTTTCCGTACAAGGTCAATGGGTATCGTAGCTTGCGACAGGATAATCGTTCGGCGAACCCCAAGCGGTCGCGTAATACAGACCATCCGTCGAATGGCGGACCCAAAATTGTCCATTACTGTTTCGCCAGATGGCGACGTCGGTTTTTCCGTCGCCGTCATAATCGTTCTGAGCGGAAAGGTCGTCGCCCGTTACACCGAACCCAACAATGAACGGTTGGCCGTCACTGCTTCGCAGCGCGTACCAATAAAGCAACGAGGTCGGCGTCGGGCCTTCGCGAAGAACGGCAACATCCGTCTTTCCGTCGCCGTCGTAATCACCGGGAACAACTAGGTCGTTACCGAGTCCCCAGGTTGTTGCCGTAACGGCTCCGTCGCTGCTTTGTTGAATGTAAAAAGTGCAGGCAGCCGAAGGAGTTGCGCCGGGACGCTGGACGGCAATATCAAATTTTCCGTCGCCGTCGTAATCGCCGACCGCCGTAAAATCGGTCGAAAAACCGAACGTGAGGCCATAGTAGGAACCGTCGCTGCTTTTGAGAACGTACCATACAATGACGCCATTCGAACGGCGTGCGATGCCGAGGTCGGTTTTGCCATCGCCGTCATAATCACGAGCGATCGGTTCATCGCCGGTCATGCCGAAACGCATGACGGTCATCGTCGCATCAGAGCTGTTAAGAATGTACCAATCACCGGTCGTGTCGCGCCAAACCGCGATATCGCCTTTACCATCGCCGTCGTAATCGCCCGGCGTCATAAAATCTTCGTTCGGAAGCCCAAAGGCCTGATAGCTAAAACCGCCGCCGGATTTCATCGTGTACCAATAATTATTGGAAGGACGAAAAACCGTGAAATCGGCTTTACCATCGCCATCGGTATCCATGGCGTTACGCAAAGCGGGTTGGGCAAAGGCTGCGGATGCGGCAAGAAATACAAGAACGGCAGAAAAAGCGGCCGCGGTAAAAAATTTTCTCATTATGATTGTCCTTAAAAGTCCAAGCTGTTCTGAAGTTTCGCGATCGCTCGCGACGCGAGGACGAACGAACCTTAAATATACAACCTAATCTATTGTGAATGCAAGATATTAATACTTTTTTAAGGTATCGTAAAATGCATTATCCCTAAGTTCCACGCGTTTGCGTGACCGTGATCGTTCGGTCGCCGACATGGACGCTGCCTGTCCGCGTGATCCGCGAATTTAATCCAACACGAAAGGTCACTGACGCATTTCCGCTACGCGGTGATCTGTTTTCAATGTATATCCAATTTACGTCGCTCTTTACGGCGTAATCGCAGTTCTCCGGAACGGTCACGTCCACCGTGAAATATCCGCCTTTCGTTTTCGGATGCAGTTGTGTTTGAGATACCTGAAGGTCGCAAATGGTTGGCTGGTCGAGGGCGCGAAAAACATTCAATCTTCCGCCGCTTTTTACGACACCGTTCCATTGCGGCAGGTGGTCGACCGAATTCATTATTGTCGCTTTGATCGATGCCGCCGACATTTTTGGGTAATGTGCCGCGAGGAGAGCCGCAGCACCCGTAACGTGCGGAGTCGCCATCGACGTTCCGCTTTTGTTTCCGTAACTCGAATCCGAATTAAAAGTCGTACTCCTGATACTGATACCCGGCGCAGCCAGGTCCACATTGATCGGGCCGTAATTGAATACGCGGATGTCATCGGAATTAGACGCGCCGATCGTTATTATGCTTGGTGAATCGTAGCTGCCGGGATATTCCGGCGTGATGTCCACGTTCACACCCGAATTGCCGGCGGCAAAAACATTCAGAATGCCGGCTTCGCCCAGGGCATCGATCGCGTCCTTGGTCGCCTGGTCGTAACCGCATGCTTCTTCGCAACCGCCATATGAATTGTTTGTCGCGACGATATTGACGCCGCGCTCCCTCATCATCCGCACGTAGTTATATGCATTGATAAGCATTGCGGAGGTAGTATCGCCCGCGCCGGCGCTGTAGATCTTGATCGCCATTATTTTGACGTTCCAGCTTACGCCGACTACGCCGAGGCCGTTGTTGCCGACCGCGCCGATCGTTCCGGCTGTATGAGTTCCGTGGCCGTGCTGATCCCAAGGGTCCGGATCGTTGTAGCGAAAATCGTATCCGTAATAATCGTCAATGAACCCGTTGCCGTCGTCATCGATACCGTTGTCCGGCGTTTCGCCCACGTTCGTCCACATATTGGCCGCAAGGTCCTGGTGCGTATAGCGGATACCGGTATCGATATTTGCGACAACTACCGAAGAACTCCCCGTTTCGATGTCCCATGCCTGAGGAGCGGATATCTTCAAAAGACCGTACATCGCCGGATCGTCAAATTCCGGATCGTTCGGCGTGGCAACGAGGTGATAATAGAAATTGGGTTGAACGGCGATAACATTATCGAATGCGGCGTAACGGGCAACCGCGTTTTCGGGCGAAAGCCCCGCGGGAAGCGTCATGCGGAACCAACCGGTATCGCCAAGCTGTTCGACCATCTTCGTCCGCATTGCTCTGGCCGCCGATTCGCGTTTGGCTTTCGTGGTTTGCGGCGCGAATTTTACAAGGACCTCATCGGGAACAAAATTCTCTAGGTTCCTTTGCGCGGCCAAAGGCATGCAGGCCGCCGCAATGACGATCGCGAATACTGAAATTCTGAAGAAATTCATAATTCTCCGTAGGTGGATCTGAAAATTACAGGCAAAATTATCTGCGAGTGACGGAGCGAATAAGATGGGGCGGCTAGTGGGGCTCGAACCCACGACCTCCTGAACCACAATCAGGCGTTCTAACCAACTGAACTATAGCCGCCGTAAAACTCTGGCGAATCGTCGAGAAACGCCGCAGGACTTGAATGATATACCGAACGGATCGGCAAAAACAAGTCGAACTGCGGCATTCGTCTCGGATCTTACTCCCGGCACGGTTCGAACGTGCGACCTACGGCTTAGAAGGCCGTTGCTCTATCCAGCTGAGCTACGGGAGCGCAACAAAGCAATTCAACATAATAGCCAAGGCGCAAAGGCCAAGTCAACCTTTATCCGGACGGGCATCGATGACGGCGAGCATTTGTTCGAGAACTTCGGAAAGGTCAAGTTCGCTTGTATCGATGACCGACGCATCTTCCGATATCGTCAGCGGCGAATCTGCCCGTGAAACGTCGCGTTCATCGCGTTCGTTTATCTCGCGAAGTGTTTCTTCGTACGTCGAAACACGCCCTTTCGCACGGTCTTCGGCAAAGCGCCTTCGGGCCCGGGCCTCCGGTTGTGCCGTCAGGAAAAATTTATGGTCGGCGTTCGGGAAAACTACGCTTCCGATATCGCGGCCTTCGAGAACGGCACCGCGTTCCGAGTTCGAACCGATGCGCCGCTGCTGATCGACCATCAGCTTCCGCACCTCTGAGATCGTTGAAACAAGCGACGCCGCATTTGCGACGGCCTGCGTCCGAATTTCCTCGGAAACGTCGCGGCCGTTCAACAGAACTTTCAGCGAGTCGGGTGTTCCGATAAGTTCGATGACAGAATCGCGTATCACCTCCGTGACCTTATCCGTGTCATCTGAATTTACGCCGCTTTCTAGAACGGCAAGACCGCCCGCGCGGTACATTGCACCGGTGTCGATATATAAAAGTCCCAGCTTTTTCGCGAGCATTTTTCCGAGCGTGGATTTGCCCGCGCCGGACGGTCCGTCAATGGCTATGATCATTTTTGATTCAAGATCGAATTTAATACAGAGAGTGTCGTTTCAATATTTTCGCGGGAAACATCATAATGCGTGACCATTCGTATCGCGCTTCCGAAACCGCTTGCCAGAATTCCTTCTTCCTTCAGTTCGGCGCAGATCGCCGAAGATGTTTTTCCCGTGCCCGATACGTCAAATATAACGATGTTCGTAACGACGGTTTCCGGGTCGATGGCGATGCCTGAGATCTCCGCCAGGCCTTCCGCAAGCCGACGTGCGTTAGCGTGGTCCTCAGGAAGCCGCGCCGGCGTGTCTTCAAGAGCAACGATCCCGGCCGCGGCGAGCACACCGACCTGACGCATTCCGCCGCCGAGCCGTTTTCGCCAAATGCGGGCTTCGTCGATGAAGGCCTTTGTTCCAACCAGCATCGAACCGACGGGTGCTCCTAACGCTTTGGACAAACAAAACTGAACCGAATCACAACCGCGGGTCAGTTCCGCGACTGATGAATCAAGAGCGGCGGCGGCGTTGAAGATCCGAGCTCCGTCCATATGAACAGGTATCGAAAGTTTGTGAGCTTCTGCGCAAAGATGGGCGCAGTGTTCGGCGGTCATCACGCTTCCGCCGGCGAAGTTGTGCGAATTTTCGAGCGCGATGAGCGAAGTTGGCGAAGAATAATACGGCTGATCGATGTGCATTGCCGCGGCGATCTCGTCCCAGGTTAGGTGCCCCGAACCGTCACCGCTTTTGACCGTCCGCATCATAACACCCGAAACCGCCGCCGGTGTTCCGAGTTCGAAATTGAAAATGTGGCCGCGTTCTTCGATGATAACTTCGGTGCCCGGCTGAGTATGAAGTTTTACGGCGACCTGATTTCCCATCGACCCGGTCGGCATAAAAAGAGCCGCTTCTTTTTCAAAGATCTCGGCCGCGCGTTCCTGAAGCCGGTTGACCGTCGGGTCTTCGCCGTAAACGTCGTCGCCGACATCGGCGGCGGCCATGGCGGCACGCATTTTTTCGGTTGGGCGCGTAACTGTATCGCTGCGAAGGTCTATCATCTATTTTTGTCCCGATCTGAATTCCTCAATATTCCAATCTGCTTTCTTCGCTCCGGCTTCGTATGCGGATTCGAGGAATTCGAGAATTGTTCCGCGCGGATCTTCCGCACCTCTCGCCTGTTCATACATTAGCAAAGCCATATGCGAACCGTTCGATTCCTGCCAGTACGCCGTATCGGGCGAAAGCGTTACATCCGCGAGTCCTTCCGGTTCCGGCACCGTATATGAATAGAATGCCGGCGCCGGAACGTTATCGTCACCGAACCAAAATCCGAAGCTTATCACCTCATGCGAATATGCCTCACGTTCGACGCGTCCGGCTCCGTCGCGAACCGGTGCACGGCGGCCCGAAAAGCGTGTCAACGCAAGGTCAAAGCTGTGCCAGAACATATGTACCGGTGTCGATTTTCCCAAAAAACGCCCGCGAAATTCTTCGAACACGTTGTCAACGAATATCAATATCCGATGAAAGCGTTCGATATATTCCTTATCGTACGATGAATGTTCCGTGTCGTCCGGAAAAGGCGTTGTCGAAGGAGCTTCGTACGGTGTCGCCTTGATCTCCACATTTATCCCGAGCTTGGCGAGATTCGCCATCAGGCTGCTGTAAAAATCGCTGACCGAAAGTCCGTCATACAAAGAAAAATCTTCGGTTCGCCCCGAATCCGTTCGAACGACCAGATCGTGCGACGTAAGATCAAATTCGATCTCGAAATTTCCGCCCTTGTACGGAATGGTCCGCGTCGAAAGCCCCAGCGGCGTAACATAAAGCGGAACGTGCCACCAATGATTAAGCCATGGATGAAGCGTCAAACGTATTTTGCCGACTATCTGGCAAAACAGATGAAGTGTGTCCTTCGTTGGGCGCCACTTCTCAAGCGGCATTTCGGGTAATGCGTTCATAGGTTTGATAACCAGCGGGCGGCGTTCGCCGCGTATTGTTTGACGTCATCGAGTTTGCCGCCGTCGTCGAAACATTCGCTGCCCGGAGATTCTTCGACAAAGGTCGGACAGCCGCTTCCGACGTCCCAGTTATAGTCGGCAAAGTGATGAAAACTGGATTCAGCGATGGCCCTGCCGCCGTCGCCGCCGTTCATAGCAACGACGAGGTTAAAATCGCGTCCGGTAACGCGGCTTTTTCCGCGTGCGACAACGGTAAATCGATCGTTCGGCGCTCCGATGCCGCCTTCGTGCGGGTGAGCCGGAAAATATTCTATCAGCGAACCGTCGGCACGTGCCATCAGCGGATGCGGCTCTGCCGCGACTTCCTGAAAATCTCCGTTCGAACCGGAATGATAATTCGGATAATTGATGTTCAAAGTTATATTATCGTCGCGGCGGTTTCGTGTTTCGTCCGGGTCGGGCTGTTTCGAATGAAAATAATGTGCCGCGCCGATGCCGCCGATCGTACAGATCGATGAACCGAGGTCGTTGTGGTCGCGTGCGGACAAGATCCCGCCGCCGCGTCGATGAAACCGCGTAATGCCCGCACAATCATCGGGCGTGAGTCCGTCGCCGACATCGACCGCGAACAGCCACAGCTGATCGAAGTCGGTTTCGTCCAACCGGCTAAGCACCGCGTCATTGCCCGAAGCATCGTTTTCGCGGTCACGCGACGTTACGTCGTAAAGCCTTTCGCCGTTCGCATCGGTCAGCGAGCCCAAATATTCCGCAAGGTGCGAAAAACGTCCGATATGCCAATCGTCTTCGGTAAAAGGTATCGTCGTTTGAAGCAGTATTTTTGTCGGGCCGGCCATCTATGCCTCCTCCGGAAGCGATTCGAAGAACAATTCGTCCGGATAGCAGAAGCCCCATTCTTCTCCCGGTTCGAACGAACTTATGATCGGGTGGCCGGTTTCTGCGAAGTGGGCCGTGGCGTGTTTCATCCGCGAACTGTCACAACAGCCCACGTGTCCGCAGATGCGGCACAAACGCAGATGGACCCAACGCGTGCCCATTTTTAAACAGTCTTCACAGCCTTCGGCGCTTGGCGTTACCGGGCGTATTTCGGTCAAATGTTCGCAGTTTTGCATAGCAAGTTCTCCTTTCCCGACCTGAGAACATTTTAATCCCGAACTTTTCGAATACCAAACGGCTGGTTCCGGCGCCGTCGCTTGTCCGCATAAATCTTGCCCGGTTATGCGTAATTAAGATACTATTTGTTGGACTAATTTTACGATGCTTTTATATTTTCATGAATTTAACAAAAATTTATCGGTCGCGCGGTGCGGCCGTTCTATTCGCCTTCGCTTTATTTACTGCAGCAAATTCATTCGCGCAATCGCCGATCGAAAATGTAACTCAAGATCCGTCGTCAGAAATACAACCTACGATATCCGTCGCGGACGTAACGCTGTCAAAACCACACTATTTTGTTCCGAAGCAAAAGGAAGATACGCTGGCGAAGTCTTTTCAGCCCGAAGCATCCGAACCGATCGCCGATGCGTATCAGCCTTTGCCGGAGAACGCACCCAAGATCGGCACGGACATTAACGACATCGTCAAACCTCCGTCATCATATGCTCCAAAACGAAGTTCCGGCCGTTGGGTAATTCCGGACGGAGCGACCGAATACGGCGTCGAATTCGGCTTTGCACCGCAGGTCGCCACGTGGATGAGCGGCCCGAAGTATTACGATACGTCCGACCGCCAGCATCTGCTCGGTTCGGTCCGTTGGGGAAAGATACTCGGCACACGGGCGTTCGTCACCTACAGTTGGGCGATCGAAATTCAGCCGATAAACATCGCGTTCGGAAACGAAGTTGATAATCCGCGTTACCTGGCCGGTTCGGTCGGCGAGCCGCGGCGAGACTATGAAGCGACATACGGCGTCGGTATCAACCCGGCAAGTTTTCGCTTTATCTTCTTTCCGCAGTATCGCCTGCGGCCGATGTTGGGCGCGGGATTCGGCATCGTGCAGCATTTAAAACGCGTGCCGACGGTCGAAGGAACCAAGTTCAATTTTCAGGCGGATTTCCAGATCGGCGGCCAGTATATGCTGAAAGAGAAAAAAGCCCTGAACTTCGGTTACCGATATTATCATCTATCGAATCTGTATCTGTTCAACTTCAATCCGGGCTATAACGTGAATATGTTCTTTGTCGGCTATTCGGTGTTCAAGTAGTTCAGCCGGCGGGGCGTTCTTCGTCTTCGATGGCGGATATCTTATCGACGCGGCGGGCGTGGCGTCCGCCGTCGAAAGGAGCCGCGAGCCATGCTTTGACTATCTTTGCGGCGTCTTCGTCGCTAATAAAGCGTGCGGGCAATGCCAGAACGTTCGCGTTATTATGTTCGCGCGAAAGCTTTGCGATCTCTTCGTTCCAGGCAACGGCCGCGCGGACGCCGTGGATCTTGTTCGCGGCGATCGCCATGCCCGTTCCCGATCCGCAAAAGAGAATTCCTTCGTCAAAATCGCCTTTCGCGACGGCTTTGCCCAAACGTTCGGCAAAATCCGGATAATCGACCGATTCCGCCGAATCCGTCCCAAAGTCCTGATACTCCACGCCGATCTCATCTAGCGTCTGCTTCATCCGTTCCTTCTCCGCAAAACCCGCGTGGTCCGCCGCTATCGCAATTCGCTTTGTCATA
>CBFGSN010000043.1:0-17340 GCA_965651435.1 uncultured bacterium
ATGAAACAAGGTGATACAGCTCCTGATTTTACGCTGAAAGACGGCAACGGCAACGATTGGACGTTGAGTGAGCACCGCGGCAAAACGGTCGTGTTGTTGTTCTATCCGGGCGATAATACGCCGGTGTGTACGGCTCAGCTTTGTTCGGTTCGCGATCATTGGTCGGAATATCAGGCGACGGGCGCGGAGGTCGTAGGCATTTCGACCGACAGCGTCGAATCGCACAAAGATTTCGCCGAAAAGAAAGACCTGCCGCTGAGGCTTTTGTCAGACGCGGACCGAAAAGTATCGACGGCGTACGGAATGAAGTCCTGGCTTCCCGGCCGTTCGGCCCGCGGTGTTGTCGTTATCGATAAGAACGGCAAGATCGCTTACAGCAAAGCGCAGGCGTTGAGTCTTTTTCGTCCGGCGGACGAAGATGTCCTGGATGCTATTTCAAAAGCTGGTTGATCCGAAATGTTTTTCCGCGATGATGGAAAAGTTCGCTCCGCTATTCGGCGATAACCACCGGCTTTGTATATAATGAAGAAACGGAGTTTAGCAATGGGCATTTTTTCAAACGACAAATTCAAATGCGGACGCTGCGGCAAAGCGAACGAGCCGATAGGTTTTACGCCGATACCTACGGAACTCGGTCAAAAGATCGGCGCCGAAATGTGCAAAGAATGCTGGTCCGAATGGCAGCAAAAACAGAAACAACTCATTAACCATTTCGGTTTGGACGTTTCCGATCCGGATTCGCATCAATTTCTTTTCGACAATATGAAGATCTTCTTCTACAACGAAGGAGTGAACCTGACGCAGATCGACACCTCCAAAGAAGGCAGCGTAAACTGGTAAAATATCGGTAATTCGAGCCGACCCGCTTCTATATGAAAAAGGATCAGCGTAATGGTTTTCGGATCATAGATGTTCATGATGTTCGTGATATAAATCAAACGGTATTGCTGCATCTGATCCGAGAACGGCAGCCTATATCGCGCGCCGACATCACGAAATACACAGGGCTTCGCGCCGGGACCGTTTCGGCGATCGTAAACCGCCTGATCAAGAACGACCTTGTTTACGAAGGCCGCGAAGGCCCGTCGAGCGGCGGGCGTCGTCCGACGAATCTTTACATAAACGCGGAAAGCTATTACGTTTTGGCAATAGACATCGGTGTGCTGGAAACAATAACGGCGATCGCGGATTTTAACGGCCGCATCATTCATACGCATTCCGTACCGACAACCGGTGACCCGAAAAAATTTCTCAAAAAGGTCGCCGAAAAAGCAAACAAGCTAATCAAAGAAGAATTTCCGCGCGTGCGTTTTGCGGCCGCCGGCGTAAGCGTTCCCGGCCTGATAGACCGGAAGAGCGGTTCGATAGAAACGTCGCCAAATCTCGAATGGCAGAATGTTCCACTGCAAAAATTGCTCGAGAATGAATTGGCAATGCCGGTTTTTGTCGAAAATGATGCGAACGCGGCCGCCTTTTCGGAGCTTTGGTACGGTCCAGTTTCCGAATCGAAACTTCGGACGCTGCTTTTCATACTCGTGGTCGAAGGCCTCGGAACCGGTTTGATAATAAACGGCGAACTTTACACAGGTTCGAATCTGGGCATGGGCGGTTTCGGTCACATGAGCATCGACCCGAATGGCGAACTCTGTTCGTGCGGACGCCGCGGATGCTGGGAAACCTTTGCGTCGGAGCGCGCGACGGTCGAACGTTACCACCGCGTGACCGCAAAACAAGGCCTGCCGATGGTCGGGCTTACCGAGATAATTTCGCTCGCGAACAAAGGCGACGAAAGGGCTCTCGATTCCTTAAAACTTACGGCGGAATATTTGGGCGAAGGCATCAGCAATCTGGTTCACGGCATTTTCCCCGAAGCGGTCGTGATCGGCGGCGACATCACCGGCGCGTGGCCGATAATGGAACCGATCATTCGCAACCGGCTGCACAGCAAATATGTGATCAATTCGGATAAGATTGTTGTTCGGCCGGCAAGCGTTCGCCGTCCAAGCCTTTTCGGCGCGATCCCGATCGCACTTCAAAACTTCTTTCGCTCCCCTGACGGCAAATCGGCAGTACAGACCTCAAAAGTTTGACCTGTCATAAATTTTTGTTGACTTCATATAATATTTATGTTACATCTTCTTTATCTTCGCTGAGGAAAAAGTAGAACGAGACACGACAATTTTTTGAGACAGATATTTCGCGAGCAGTTTTTGGCGGAGATAACTTTTTTCACTTCTAGTCCGTAGAATCAGGAGCAGGGCCGGCATTTTAAATTGCTGAAAGACGTTAATTTTAGAAGCAGTTCGTTGGGAAAAGAGATGCCGTATCGGGTCTATCTGCCCGATAACGTCAAAACCGGAGAGCATTTTCCGGTGCTTTACCTTCTGCACGGTCTATTTGGAAGTTTTGACAATTGGTGTGAACTCGGCCGTTTTGAGACTGCGATAGGCGGCCGCAAAGTGATCGTTGTTATGCCCGAAGGCGGTGACGCCTGGTATACCGACGGGATCCGGGGCGATGCCGCAAGGTTCGAAAGGTATGTGGTTCGAGACCTGATCGAACACTGCGATTCGCAGTATCCGACCGAAAAAAGTGAGGAGCGCCGGGCCATAGCCGGTAATTCGATGGGCGGTTACGGAGCCGTAAAATTCGCTTTGAAATATCCGGAGCTGTTTGATTTTGCGTATTCGACGAGCGGAGCATTTGGCGTCACGCATTGGAGCGATGCACATCCGCCGACGCTTTGGGGCGAATACCGGCCATCGGTAACCGAGGTTTTCGGCGCGGATGGATCGATAGGGCCGGCGAACGATATTTCGATGCTCGCGACAGCCGCCGAGCCCGAAAAGTTGCCGATGCTTTATCTGGACTGCGGCGAAGACGATGATTTTTGTGATACGAACATCCGCATCGCGGCCGAATTTGAAAAGCTCGGGATCGAACACGAATTCGCCGTTCTTCCGGGCGGACACGACTGGGATTTTTGGGTGAAAGCATTGACCCGTTTATTGAAAATTGCTGACGAACGATTTCGTCTTGGATGAGAGAACCAGAATATCGTCGTATTTTTTTGACGACTTGTTCACGGGCGAAGAAAAAGTTGCCGTTCAAACGCGGCACAAACTATTGACCGATACCGAGAAACGCATAAATCTATGAACCTTTCAACTGTCGATCAGATCATTGTCGTTCTTTATCTTGCCGTTATCATGAGTATCGGTTTTGCGATGAAACGGCGGGCGTCCAAGGGAATGTCGTCATATTTTCTCGGCGGCCGTCAGCTTCCGTGGTGGGCGTTAGCAATGTCCGGTTCGTCGAGCTATTTCGACATTACCGGAACGATGTGGATCGTATCGACGTTCATCGCCCTCGGCCTGAAAGGCATGTGGGTGCATATGCTTTGGGGTTTTCCGATCACGGCATTTTATCTTGCGTACATGGGTAAATGGATCCGCCGTTCGGGTGCGATGACCGGAGCGGAATGGATGAAGACGCGTTTCGGCCCCGGCAAGCACGGCGATCTCGCTCGGCTTTCATACACGCTATTTGCGGTCCTTACCATTTCGGCCCTGCTTGGCTACAGCGCCATCGGCATGGGCAAATTCGGTTCGATATTTTTGCCGCTGTCGCCCAATCAATGTGCGATCGCTATCCTCGGCGTGACTGGTCTTTATGTAATTCTCGGCGGTTTCCACGGCATCGTACGGGTAGAGATCGTTCAGACGATCGTGCTCAGTTTGGGAGCGATAGTTTTCTCGGTTATCGGATATATGCACTTCGATGCCGATCAGTTCTGGGCAAAAGTTCCACAGGCGTGGGGAAGCATTATGCCGTCTTGGCGTCCGTCAGATCTCGCGGGTGTCGTCACCGGCGGAACGGATTATTCGCTTTTCGGGGCATTGGTTGCGGTTTGGGTCGCGAAAGGCTTGCTTTTGTGTTTAAGCGGTCCGGAACAACTCTATGATTTCCAACGCTTCCTCGCGGCAAAGGACGAACGCGACGCGTCGAAGCTCGGTGCTCTTTGGGGTTTGATCCACACTGTTCGCTGGAATTTTGCGATGGCGATAGCGGTCATGGCGATCATGGGCATCGGCGATTCCGTGCTCGACGCTCAGCTTAAAGCCGACCCGGAAACAGCTCTTCCGCTCATTATCGGTTCTATGCTGCCGATCGGCCTGGTCGGATTTATGCTTGCGGCATTGCTTTCCGGATTTTTGGCGACGTTCAGCTCTACGGTCAACGGCGGTGCGGCGTACCTGGTAAAGGACATCTATCAACGCTACATAAATCCGAAAGCCGACGACAAACGCCTCGTTCGCGTCAGCTATTTTTCGTCCGCGCTTCTTATCGTCATTGGGCTTGTTATCGCTATGTTCGGCAGTTCGATCAACACGGCGTTCCTGTGGATATTCGGAACTCTTGCTGCGGGTATTCTGCCGCCGAACGTTCTCCGCTGGTATTGGTGGCGTCTTAACGGACAGGGTTATGCCGCCGGTGTTTTCGGCGGAATGGCTCTTTCGCTCGGCCAGGTTTTCCTCGATACAATGTTCCTCGACGCTCCGCTTCCGCTCTATATTGGATTTCCGATCATCGCAGCCGCATCGTTCCTGATCACGATCGTCGTTTCGCTAATGACCGAACCGACGGATATCGAAACGCTGCGCGATTTTTATCGAAAAGTACAACCGGCCGGGTTTTGGGAGCCGGCCAAAAAGGCTGTTCTTGCGGATGATCCTGGTTTCCGCAAAGACCTGCCGTTCTCCGTCGAACTTTTCAATACTGTCATCGCGATGATCGGAATTACGGCGCTGTATCTGGCGATGCTGTATTTGATACTGCATATGCACACGGCGGCGGCTGCCCTCCTGGCCACGACCGCTGTCAGCGCCGTTATTCTCTATTTCACCTGGTATAAGACGCTTCCGCCGCCGTCGGAACCGCCATCAGAAGACGAAGAAAATATGTCCGAACGTGTCGAAGATATCGCCGCCGAAGCGGCCCGGGAGGCTGCATGAGGTTTGACGACAAGACGGTTGTGGTAACGGGCGGAGCACTCGGAATTGGGAAAGCCGCCTGCGAAATACTCGCCGAACGCGGTGCCGCGGTGGCGATCCTGGATTTTAACGAAGAAGCGGGCAGCAAGCTCGCCGTGAGTATCGAGCAGGCGGGCGGAAAAGCGATATTTCAGCACGTGAACGTCGCAAATTTTGAGGACGTGAAAACGGCGGTCGATGTCGCGTATGCGTCGTTCGGTTCGATCGATTCACTGATCGTCAGTGCCGGGATACAGCGTTACGGAACGGCATTGACGACGCCGGACGACCAGTGGAACGAGGTTTTGGACATCAATCTGAAAGGCGCGTGGAACGCGGCACGGTCGGTTCTGCCGTATCTGCAGAAGGCAGGCGGGTCGATCGTCAACGTCTCGTCCGTACAGGCGCTCGCAAGCCAGCAGAATGTGTTGGCATATACGGTCAGCAAGCACGCGCTTCTGGGACTTACGCGTTCCATGGCAATGGATTTTGCGAAGGACAATGTGCGTGTGAACGTTATTTGTCCGGGAACGGTGGATACGCCGATGCTCAAATGGGCGGCGTCGCTCGATCCGGATCCGCAGTCGGTTTATGACGCGTGTAATGCGATGCACCCGATCGGCCGCATCGCGAAACCGCGTGAGATCGGCGAAGTTGCCGTATTTTTGGCGCACGAAAGCTCGTCGTTCGTGACCGGCGCGGTCTGGACGGTTGACGGCGGATTGTTGACGCAGATCGGCGGGGTTCCGCAGACATCGTAAATTCAAAATTTTGAGGTAAAAAAGAGAATGACTCAAACAGCAGAAGAAAATGCTCATCCGCCGGTAACGGCATATCATCCGCCGGCCGGTCTGGACGCGGCTTTGGCGGCAGTTCCGCTTGCGGAAGTTTCGCGAAAGCCGGCACGCGTCGGATATCTGACGAACTACAGTTTCCATATTTGGTACCAGATCGTCATCGAGATACTGAAGCGGCGCGGTGCGGCTTACGGCATCGAACTCGAAATAGTCGATGCGGAACTTTCCGTCGAACGCCAGATCGAACAGGCGCGTGAAATGGCCGGAAAGGTCGATGCGATGATCCTGACGCCGGCGAACACCGACGGGCTCGAAGAGATCGTTTCTATTGCCGAAGCGGCCGGAACGCCATTGCTTATCGAAGCAAATCCGGTCGAAGGAATGAAGACGATGGTCGCCATCTGCGATTACGACGCCGGATTTGACCTCGGCGTTTGGGTCGGGAACAACGTAAAGAAAACCGACGGCACGCCGCTGCGTATATTAGATGTAGGTTTGCCGTGGCTTCGGCCGTGCCTTTTGCGAAGCGAAGGCTTTGTCGAAGGCGTCCGCAGCGTTCAACCTGATGCGGTCGTTACCGCCTCGATAAACGGCGAAGCAACGCCGTCGATCGCCCAAAAGATCGCCGCCGAAACCTTAAAGGAAAAAGGTGATGTCGATGTGATATTCGCGATGGATGACGAAACGGCTCAAGGCGCGTTCAAAGGTTATCTCGAAGCCGGATTCGACGCCGAAACCGTCACGATCGCGGGATTCGGATTGTCGGGTGATCACGAAAAAGATTGGATGATGCGCCGCGAAGCATTAAAGGTAAGCGCGGCGATGTTCCCGGAATATGTTGGCTTGCGGTGCATGGACGGCATCGTCACGCTGTTCGACGGGCAGGAAGCACCGCTTCGTGACGTCACGCCGACGATACCGATGACCGCCGATAATTTAGAAAAATATTATCCGAAACAGAACGGCGAATGGACGCCCGATTTTTCGGCGATAGCAGGAATTCAGACAAAAAACGACTGCACGAAAGTGTAAGGGAATCGTTGAATGGGATTTTGGAGGATCTAATGAAAATTTACGCAGTAGAAAAATTTAAGAAAGCGGCTTCCCTTTTGGCGATCGCTTTTATGTTCAGTTTGGCGGTATTTGCGCAATCGAATACCGGTTCAATAACCGGCGTCGTGACCGACCCGAACGGGGCTGTGGTTCCGGGCGTGACCGTTACGATCACGAATCAGGGAACTAATGAAACACGCTCGGTTACGACCGATGCTCAGGGGCGTTACGACGTTCCTGCGATATCGACGGGTGTTTATTCGATCGAAGCCGCCGCATCCGGTTTTCAGGCGACGAAAGTAAGCGACCTGCGGCTCGCCGTTGGTGAAAGAGCCCGCGCCGACCTTATGCTTGCCGTCAGCGGAGCCGAGGTTGAGGTCACGGTCGTTGATCAAACGCGTGTCGATACGGAAACCTCGACGATCGGCGATACGATCGGTACGCGACGCATTGCCGATAATCCTGTGAACGGACGTGATTTCACGCAGCTTCTTTCGACGATCCCGGGCTCGGTGCAGACGACGAATCAGTTTCAGACGAGCATCAACGGCATTCCATCGACATTCGGTGGAACCAGCGTTCTGGTTGACGGCATCGACGCAAGCCGCGTTGACGTGAACGGAACTTCAAACGTTCTCGGCCGTGTCGAATCACGCGTTAACCGCGTCAGCATGGACAGCATTCAGGAAGTTCAGGTCGTTGAGCAAAATTATTCGGCTCAGTACGGCCAGGCGATGGGCGCCGTCATCAACCCGATCACGAAATCGGGCACCAATAATTTTCACGGCAGTATTTTTGATTATTTCCGTAATGACGGAATGGACGCACCTGATGCGCTTGCCGGAAAACAGCGTTTCCGCCTGAATCAGTTCGGCGGAAATTTCAGTGGGCCGATCAAGAAAGACAAGCTCTTTTTCTTTGCGAATTACGAAGGTGTTCGCCAAACGCGTGGCCAATGGTTTAATGTCCTGACTTTCACGCAGGCTTATCGCGATTCGATGAGTCCAGACATCCGTCCGGTCGTCGATACGATACCGTTGCCGCAGGGAGTTTATATAAATCCCGTGACGGAACTTCCGGATCCAGACGTAGGTACATATAGCGATCAGCGGATTGGGGAACTAACGGAAAATACCGGTTCGTTCAAGATCGATTGGCTGCAGAACGACAATAGCCAGTTCTCGTTCCGCTACAATATTAACGATTCGGATACGATCACGCCGTATGGCGTTGGCTCGGATCAATATGCGCCGGCGAAACTCCGTACGCAACTATTAAAATTTTCGCACAACTATGTCTTTAACGGCACGACGACGAACGAATTCGGATTCGGCATCAATCATAATTACACGAATGTCGAAGCCGGTCCGTCAAACCTGCCGCGTTTCGATTTCAGCTTCGTGAACTTTCAGATAAACGGTCCGGGACCTGCTCAGTTCGATCAGGAACGCACCGGCGTTGTTTATCATTTCCTTGATACGGTGACCATGGTTCGCGGAGATCATTCGCTAAAATTTGGCGGAGATATCCGTCTGAACCGGCGTTCAGCCTTCTTGGGAAATCAGGACACGTTCACGTTCTTCGGCATAGGAGAACTCGCTATAAACCAGCCGTTCCTGATGGCTCGCAACGGTGCTCCGGAATTGAACTACGCAAACGAGAATTTCTCGTTCTTTATTAATGATGATTGGAAAATTCATCCGCGTCTGTCGCTGAACATCGGCCTGCGGTATGAAGTCAGCACCGTAAGCCGCGAACGCGACGGCCTTTTGCAGAACTTTGATCTCGATACGCTGTCGTATACGGCGCCTGGCGAAAAGCTCTACAACATGGACACCAACAATTGGGGCCCGCGTATCGGGTTTGCGTTTGATGTTTTCGGCGATCAGAAAACGGTTCTTCGCGGCGGCTACGGTATTTTCTATAACCGCGACCTTCCGGCAAGCTTCGGTTCGCCGGCGGCAAATTCGTTTCCGCCGATCTCCACGGACATCATTACGGCGCTCTTTTTCTGCGGTGTAACGGCGGAACAATGGGGCTATCCGGTCGACCCAGCAGCGTTCGTATGTGCACAGAAAAACGCATATGTCATTGAAAAAGATCTGAAAACAGCCGAAGTTCAGCAATGGTCGCTGAACGTTCAGCGTGATCTCGGATTCGGTACGCTGACGGTCGGATATGTCGGCAATCATGCAACGCACCTTTTGACCGATGGCGTCGTTACGCCGCGAAATATCAACCGCAAAAGCATCGTCGATGGAACGACGCGGCCAATATCACAGGAATGGGGCGACATCTACGTCGTCGGCGGATATCCTTCGTCCAGCTACAATGCGATGCAGATCAATTTCCGCCGCAACTTTGCGAACAATCTTCGCTTCAACGCGAACTATACCTGGGGGCATGCGATCGACAATGCGATCGGCTTCTTTAAGGATTATCAGGATCCGGACAACATGAACGCCGACCGCGCGAGTTCCGATTCGGATGTGCGTCATAACTTCTCATTCGATGCGGGATATGACCTGAATCTCAGCGAACGCACGGGCGGCCCGAAATGGATCGCGGACGGATGGTCGTTCAATACGATCACGCAGATCCGCAGCGGTCTTCCGGTAAACGTTACGGCGACGGGCGGCACATTCGGCGGATTTGCCGTCAGGCCGAACGTGGTCGAAGGCGTCGATCCGTATTGTTCGAACTACAGTGTTCCGGATTGCCAGTTCAATCCGGCTGCCTTTGAGGCTCCGCCGCTAGGCGAATACGGCAACGCGGGCAGAAATATTCTTCGCGGGCCGAATTTTGCACAGGTTGATGCTTCGTTCCTGAAGAATACGCGGTTCGGCGAAAATATGTCGCTTCAGCTTCGTATGGATATTTTCAATATCTTTAATTTCGCGAACTATGCGGATCCTTCGGGCGGCCTGTCGTGCTCCGGTTCGGTCGGACAATGCGGTTTGTTCGGAAAGAGCCTTTCGACGGTCGGCAACCAGCTCGGCGGCCTGCTTGGTTACGGCGGCCCGCGGCAGGTACAGCTTTCGGCGCGTTTTAATTTCTAATTCGCGGCCGAAACATAACACGACGGCCGGTATGTATTTGCCGGCCGTCATTTACTACCTATAAAGAACAGTGAAAAAAGATCAGGCAAAAAATCTAACTCTGGGTGCGTTGTTCGTTATCGCGTTGTTTGCTTTTAACGCTTTCGGACAGGCAAAACTTCCCGAAAGCTCGATAAAGACCATCTACATCACGCCGCTTTCGCATTACGATTTCGGCTTTGTCGAAGCACCCGACGACGTGCGTAAACGCGCCGTCCGCCACATCGACGAAGTTATCAGAGTTGCAGAGGAAAATCCTGATTTCCGCTGGACGATCGAAAGCGTCTGGCAGGTTAACGAATGGCTCAAGGCCCAGAAAAAACCGACATCCGTTCTGCCGAAGGACAAGGAAAATATCGCCCGTTTGATGGATCTGATCAAAAGCGGACGCATTGCCCTTTCGACCGCGTGGGGCAGCATGCACACGGATTTCATGGGCGCCGAAGAGCTGAACAGACTTTGTTACGATTACACGCGCATTTCGCGGACATACGGCGTGAGATCGGAGCTTGCGACGATGGATGACGTGCCCGGGCATCCGACGTCGCTTCCGTCAGTGCTTGCCGGCAGCGGCACGAAATACCTTGTCACCGGAGCGAATCTTTTCATCGGTGTCGCCACGTCGCTCGCTCCCGGAAAGGTGCCGTTTTACTGGCGTTCGCCGGACGGCAGCAAGGTTCTGACGTGGATAAGCCAGGGCAAACGCGGCGGCTATGTCGAGGGTTTGACGGATTTTTATCTCGATCCGTATTCACTTGATCCCTACACTGACAAAACGCCATTCGATATGTTCAACCCGGAGCTCGCCGGCAAAAAGACCGACCTCGAAATAATGGAGATCGGTGTCACCGAGCTGCTCAACCGATATAATTCCGCGGGTTACAAATACGACGTCGTAATGGCGATGTACGCACACGATTTCATCGAACCGACGGATGTCATCAACCTCGAAAAGGCAGTAAAGCTTTGGAACGGAAAGCATGACGAGGTAAAGCTCAAGATCGCGACCCCGACGGAATTTCTTTCGTACATAGAAAAAAAATACGCTAACGAATTGCCCACGTACAGCGGCGAATGGTCAGGGCTCTGGTCAGAGGCGAAAACACAATCGCCGAAGATCAGCGCACTCGCGCGCTATGCCCATGACCATTCGCCCGCGGCCGAATCGCTGTGGAGCGGACTGTCGATGACACGTTCGTTTCCGGCACCGGTCGGAAATTTTACATCGATCTATGATCTGATGTTCACATATGACGAACACAGCGGAGCCGGTAACAACGGCTGGCCGCAGCTGAACAGCCGCGAACCGCTCAACGAACAGAACCGTCAGTACGTCGGTTATATGAAGTCGGCAAAAGATGAGATCGACGAACTTTTTGACGAAGGCATTGCCGTGCTCGCACAGCCGACGCGGTTCGATGAAACCGTGGTCACGCCGTCCGATACTCATTATGCGGTCGTTTTTAATGGGCTTTCGTGGGAACGCAGCGATGTCGTTCGGCTCGCGCCGCCGCGCGACGGAGCCGAGATCATGTCCATAACGCGTTCGGACACGGGCGAAAATGTTGTTTTCGATGTCGATCACAACGGCGAAGCGATCTTTGTCGCGGAAAAAATTCCATCGCTCGGCTATGCTTCGTTTACGATAAAGACCCGCATCGGCAAAGCCGAACCGACGCTGTCGATCGAAAAAGGTTTCCGTGCGTCGAACGAAAATTTTGCCGTCGAAGTTCTGCCGGACGGAAATGTAAAAAGCATCCGTGATGTTAAAACAGGCCGCGAGATCGTCAATGACAAAGGCGAACTTCCGTTCAATGAACTTCTTCGCGTCGAAGGTTCCGATGCGTCGCGCGTCGTTTATCCGGTCAAACCGCATATCAGCATCTCGCGCGGAAAGGTCGTTACACGGATAAATATTTACCGCGAACGGTCGGCGTTCCCGACGACGACGCTGACGATGTACAACGGCATCGGCCGCGTCGATATTCATAATGAACTCGACCCGAAATATATGCCGTTCACCGGCGGCAACGGCAATTGGCACGATTCGTATTATTTCGCGTTTCCGTTGAACGTTCCGGCCGCAGGGCTGAAGGTAATTCGCGGCGGCCAAAAATGGTTCGATATGCTGCCGGACGATTATCTGCCCGACGCCCGACGTGATGCGGTGACGACGCAGCACCTGTTCGGATTTACGGACGGCAAAACGTCGGCGATGATCGCTCATAGACAGGCGTTCCACTGGGTTTACCCGAGCTACGTTTCGACCAAGGTTCGGCCAAAAGATGCGCCGAAAGAATTTCCCGCAATGTTCACGGGCAAATTTCCGCTGCCCGAGGCGACGATATATTCGCGGGCCGTTCGCAAAGGAAGCCAGGCCGATACGCATGATCTGGGCATCGTGAACGTTGAAACTGTCGAACCGGGACTTCGCGGAAATTATGTTTTTGATTATTCTGTCGCGGACGGCGGCGTGTTCGATCCGGTCGCGGGCTGGCGGTTCGGTGCGGATTTCAACGTGCCGCTGATCGCGAAGTATTCACAGGTTCTGCCGCATCAGAATTCGCAAAGCCTGTTTGCGGTCGATCAGCCAAATGTGCAGATCGTGACCGTAAAGCCGATCTCCGACAGTGTGATCCGCGGCGAGGTTAGCGCGGCTCCGCTAGATCCGCAGGTGAACAAGGTTTTCGTCGTGCGGCTGCAGGAATTCGCAGGCCGCGGTACGACGGTGAAAGTATCTTTGCCGACAAAAATAAAATCGGCCGAACGAATGACGCTGAATGAAGAAAAGGTGATCGGAAAGATCGATGCGATCGCACCGCTCACTGTAACCCTGAAACCATTTGAAACTGCAACAATAAAATTTGTAATAGAATAAGCCGGGAGAATTATGAGTGAATTCAAAAGACGCGACTTCCTAAAGACAATGACGGCGGCCGTTGCGGCGCCTGCCATACTTCGATCGGGCGTTTCGGCCAATACCGCCGAACGTCCCTTGACCGAGAAAGCCGAGCCTTTGCCGGATATTCCGACGTGCGAATCGCTGCGGTCGGTGACGATGACGCACAAATTTCTCGACCTTTTCAACCCGCCGGGGCTGACGAATCAGTGGGGCTGCGCACAGGCCGCGATGGACGTGGCCGCGGTCCGCAGCATCGCTTTTCCGCCGTATGCTCAGGGCGAAATGAACGTTGCTCCGCTCGGCGCCGGCGGCGAACTTTTGACCGGCGTTATGTACGTTGACGAAGAATATTTTGCCGCGACGAAAACGCCTATCGAATTCGTTTGGCGGCCGGACCGCGTCGAACGCCGTTCGGTTTACAAGGGGCTGGAACTGACGAGCACGATGATCGTGCCGTTCGAAACGATGGCCGTCGCCGTAAAACTGAATGTAAAGAACACGACGAGTTCGCGTCGGAAAACGCAGATCAAGCTTGCGATAAACGGTGGAGCGACAAAGAGCGTCGCGCCATGGAACGCGGCATATTCGCCGGGCGAATACGACAACAAACGCGAGATCGACAGCTCGCGAAATGCCGTAATGTGCCGTTCGGAACGCACCGAAGCTTTCGTTATTCAGGGTGCGTCGCCAAAACCGTCCGAGCTGCTGGTTTCCTGGATAGTTTATGACCTCGACCTTGCTCCGGGCGAAACTTCGTCGATCGTTTTCGTGAACGCTCTGGGTGGAACAAAGGCCGCCGCGGAAAAGGATTTCGATGCGGTCATCAAAGATTTCGACGCCGCACAAAAAGCCACGACCGACAATTGGAACGCCGAACTCCGGGCCGCGTTCACGCCGGGCAACGATCGTTTCTCCGGTTACGTGCCGACGCTGGTTACAAAGGACGACAACGTAAAGCGGATCTATCATTCGGCCGTGATGAGCGCACTTTTCTTCAAACGAACTACGCCGCACTCGGTTTACGGCACAACGTACGTCACGCTCGCTCCGCGTTATTGGGAAACCACGACGTTCCTTTGGGATATAAGCCTGAGCGCGATGCTGCTTTCGATGCTCGACCCGAAAGTGCTCAAGCGAATGATGGAAACGTGGATGACGCTCGACGTTTACAAGCATTTCGGCACCGAATTTTTGACCGGTGCGGGCGTCGGGCCGTGGTATTCGGTCAATGATTACGCGATGTGCCGAATGGCAAAAGAATATCTGCGGTGGTCGGGCGACACGGCGTGGCTTGATTCGAACGTCGGCGGAATGAAGGTCATCGACCGTCTCATTTCGTACGCGGAACATTGGCGAAAGCTCGACACCAACGGCCACGGCCTCGCCGATTACGGCGGCGTTACAAATTTGCTTGAAGCCGTTTCAAGCTACGTTCACGAAGTCGCGGGGCTGAACGCCGCGAACGTACACAACCTTAGATTTGCCGCCGAACTCGCCGAATACAAAAAGGACAGTTCTGAGGCGGCGGCTTATCGAAGGGAAGCCGAAGAGCTCGGTTCGCGCGTTCAGGAACTTTACATAAAAGGCAAGGGAATTTGGAAGTGCCGCCTGCCGGACGGAAGCTACAACGAAGTTCATCATTGCTATGATTTCGGCACGACGCTGATGAACATCGGCGATATGATGCCTGCTTCGCAAAAGAAAGAGATAGTTGCATTCTTTCAACGCGAACTGCAGACGCCGATGTGGATGCGAGCGCTTTCAACGAAAGATCTGGACGTCACTTTTTCGATCCGTCCGGATCACCAATGGACTGGTGCATATTGTTCGTGGCCGGCGCTGGCATTAAGCGGACTTTTCGCGGCAGGCGAACCGGAGATCGCTCTTGATTGGATGAAGGGCCTTGCCGAATCGAGCCGTCAGGGGCCGTATGCACAGGCGAATTTCACCGAAACATTCATCGAACCCGAAGCCGGCGGGGGAGCGCTGAAAGCTCCGTCCGATCCGCCTTATATCAACGACTGGGCGTGCGTTTCCGGATGCAATTATCTGGAGCCGATCGTCGATTCACTTTTCGGCGTAAATGCCGGATTGTTCGGTGAGATCACGGCGAAGCCGCAGTTCGCATCGTTCGACCCAACGGCGGAATTGCGGAACATAAACTATCAGGGCAAAACCTATACAGCCGGAAAGAACGGCGTGAAGGAAGCCTAATTCCGCGCGGCCGGTTCACTTTACGCGGGCCGGCCGCAAATAGATCTTATGCGTAAAATAATTGCGATATTTTTGCTTTTTCTGGTTTCGGCAGCCGCGTCGTTCGCACAGGATTCTACCGAATGGACGACAAGCATCGGTTCGCGGTATTGGGTTCAGCCGGACATCGTCTATAACACGGCGAACAACACGCCGCTGAAACTTGACGTCTGGTACAAATATCAGCAGACCGAAGACCAGCCGACACTCGTATATTTTCACGGCGGCGGATGGATCTTCGGCGCGAAGGCATATACGGTGCTCTATTTTTTGCCGTTTCTCGAAAGAGGCTGGCGCGTTGTTGATGTCGAATATCGCATGGCGAGCAATTCGCTTGCACCTGCGGCGGTCGAAGATACGCGATGCGCGCTTCGCTGGGTCTTTCGCAATGCGAAGCAATGGAAATTCGACACGAAACAGATCGTGCTGATGGGGCATTCGGCGGGCGGCCATCTTTCGCTGATAACGGGAATGCTTCCGGCCGGATCGCCGCTCGATAATGCTTGCTACGGCGACGAAAAACTCGATGTCGCGGCGATCGTGAACTGGTACGGCATCTCTGACGTGAACGATCTGATCGATGGCCCGAATGTGAAAAATTACGCGAAAATGTGGATGGGAGCACAGCCGAACGCGGATGCGATAGCGAAAAGCGTTTCGCCGATGACGTATGTCCGCGCCGGATTGCCGCCAATAATTTCGATCCATGGCGACAAGGACGACGTTGTTCCGTATTCGCAATCGGTTCGGCTTCGCGACGCACTAGATAAAGCGAAGGTTACGAACAAACTCGTGACGATCAAGAACGGTGGCCACGGACAATTTCCCGATGCCGATAATATAATGGCATATAAAGAGATCTGGAAATTTTTACAGGATAACGGCATCGATATAAAAGAACGATGAAAATTACCGACATTAAAGCGACGACCGTAACGGTTCCGCTCGAAGCTCCGCTGCGGCATGCTGCGGGATGTCATTGGGGACGTTTTGTCCGCACGATCGTTGAGGTGGAAACCGACGAAGGCATTACCGGATTGGGCGAAATGGGCGGCGGCGGCGAATCTGCCGAAGCCGTTTTTCGCGCGATGAAAAGCTATCTGGTCGGGCACGATCCGGCGCGGCTCGAAGAAATGCGGTTCAAGATAGCGAACCCGACGGCGTCGCTTTACAACAACCGAACTCAGATACTCGCCGCACTGGAATTTGCGTGTCTCGATATCATCGGGAAAAAATGGGGCGTTCCGGTTTATGACATTTTGGGCGGAAAGCTTCAGGACGAGATTCCTTTCGCGTCGTATCTTTTCTTCCGCTATGCCGATGCACGCGACGGCCGCGGCGAGGTCCGAACGCCCGAACAGCTCGTTGCTCATGCGAAAGAGCTTAAGGCCGAACACGGATTTTTTGCGCATAAACTGAAAGGCGGCGTTTTCGATCCGGTTTATGAATTGAAATGCTATCGCGCACTTGCCGAAGAACTCGGCAGCGGAACGATGGACGGCGACAGCTTCCGGTTCGACCCGAATGCCGCGTGGTCAACGGAACAGGCAATTTGGTTCGGCCAGCAGATCGAAGATATCAATAACGATTATCTGGAAGATCCGGTTTTCGGGCTGCACGGAATGCGCCGCACGCGTGAAAAAGTTCGTATGCCGCTTGCGACAAACACGGTCGTCGTAAATTTCGAACAGCTTGCGGCGAACGTTCTGGACACGGCGGTCGATGTCATTTTGCTCGACACCACATTCTGGGGCGGCATTCGTCAATGCGTAAAAGCCGCCGGGGTTTGCGAAACGTTCCAGCTCGGCGTTGCGGTTCATTCGTCCGGCGAACTCGGCATTCAACTTGCGACGATGCTTCATCTGGGTGCTGTTATTCCGAATCTTGCTTATGCCGCGGACGCGCATTATCACCACCTGACGGAAGACATTATCAAAGGCGGCAAAATGAAATATGTCGGCGGAAAGATAAAAGTGCCGGATGCTCCGGGGCTCGGCGTAGAACTCGACCGCGACAAGCTCGCCGAATACAAAGAACTTTACGCGGAACTCGGCGGTTATCCGTACGATCAGGATCCGCTTCGTCCGGGTTGGTCGCCGACCGTTCCGAACAATCGTTGGGCAGATCCGAACGACGGACGCATTCCATCACTTTGATACGAACAGGCGTCCGCGCCGGGGAGTTTTTTTCGTGAGAACGATCAG
>CBFGSN010000044.1:0-17183 GCA_965651435.1 uncultured bacterium
GAGCAGTTGATTTGTAATCATCAGGTCGGGGGTTCAAGTCCCTTCACCGGCTCCACTCTTCAATAACCCACAAACTATGTTTTGTAGTCTATCAAGCGTTGGAGCGGAAAAAGTCGGATCCCCTCCTTTGTACCTGGGAACGTAACTCACCGGCTTCGCTATTTGAAGCTCGCTGAAGTTCATTTCTTGTCGGCTCCAGTCCCGAGGCCACAATTCTCCTTACAGCTTATTTCACGAACGCACTCGGAACTGGAATATCCGTAGGTTCGCCGAATGTTGAAATAAAGACTCCTTGGGTAGTTTGGTTTATGAACCAGGTGCCGCTCGCAGAACGATAGACCGCAGCATCGAATCGGCCATCACCATCATAATCTCCGGGAGTTGGTATATCGGTCGATTGGCCGAACGGAAATGCGTAATACAGTGAGTCCTCCGACCTGAGCACGTACCATGAACCCGATGAAGGCCGGAAAAAGGCGATATCCGCCGCTCCATCCCCGGTGTAATCTCCAGGCACAGCTTTGTCGGCCGCTGTTCCAAATAGAAATGCATGGGCAATATGGTCCGAGCTTCGCATTATCCACCATTCGCTCGAACCCGTGCTTCCGGTTGGCTTTACGACGGCGACATCTGCCTTTCCGTCTCCGTCATAATCAGCCGGTACAGGGCGGTCGCTTGCCCCGCCAAATGTTTCGAAACTTACAGCGCCGTCAGATGAGCGAAAGATGTACCACAAGCCGTTCGAGGGGCGATAGACCGCCGCGTCAGTTTTTCCGTCGCCGTCATAGTCGGCCGGAGCCGGAATGTCAGTCGGTAAGCCGAATGGAAAGGCATAGTATGCAGAATCTTCTGATCTTAGTACAAACCACGTTCCTGTTGATGGCCTGAAAAATGCCACGTCCGTTTTTCTGTCGCCAGTATAATCACCGGGTACCATCAGGTCCGTTTCTGTCCCGAAAGTAAACGCGCGATTTGTAAGATCTAAACTTCTCAAATACCACCACTGCCCGTTATCAGGCCGGAAGACCGATATGTCCGTCTGTCCGTCACCGTCGAAATCAAAAGGAGACGACGGTTTTCTGTGATCCTCAGAATTGTAAATGACACCGCGAGCATGATCTCCAGAAAACCCAAGGTCGACCGTTCCGTCGCCATTAAAGTCCTTTGCAATAAGATTGCGCGTTGCAGGTCCAACTGAATGAAACACAGGATCTTTCCATTCAGCCATGCTACCCCCGGAGGGAATAACGATAAGATTTCCGAATGTGTTGTCTCTCATGATCAACGCGACGTCGTTGAATCCATCATGATCAAAATCCGCACTCACGAGGCTTTGAACCGCACTGAAAGAGAAATTAGGGATCGTTTTGGAAAAGGAAGTTGAGAAATTTCCGGTTCCATCCCCCAATATACATGTTATTCGGTGATCGGTTCTCCATGGAGGAAGTTCGTCACTGGGAACTTCTTTCATGCCGACAATGTCGATGATTCCGTCCCCATTTATATCGGCCGTTCCTACCGTTAGCAAAACCGGTAAGTTTGTTGGCGTATTTATAAGGCGGCCTTCGCCGTCCGATAAATAAACCTCCATTGAACTTGAGAATTGAACAACAAGGTCGTCGTTGCCGTCATTATTGAAATCACCGGAAGCGAGGCTTTTTACAAAAAATGGGATTTGGAAGGGGGAACCTGGGGCGATCACGAAAGACCCGGTACTCTGCCCTAAAGCCACATAACCTTGTCCTGAATCATCTATCACAAATGCGTCACTTATTTCATCCGAGTTGAAGTTGGCGGCGACGACGTTTACGAGGCCTTTCGAGAACTGAGTATTTATCGGAGTTGCAAGCGAGCCATTTCCATTGCCCTGATAAAAGGACAATACACGACTGTTGTCATCATGAATGGAAATAGCGTCCCATTTACCGTCCCCGTTGAAATCTCCCGTTTTCATTCCAGTCAATGCCGCGGAGGATGGTTGATGTGTTTCCGGAAGAATAAAACTTCCACGGTGGTCATTCATCATGAGATCCACGCCTGAAGGATTTACAAAAGACGTGTGCCAAGCGGACGCCATATCCAGAAAACCATCATTATTGAAGTCTTGTGCATCAATGAAATTCGGTCCCCAAAGTATTAATAATGGCGCCTTGAAACCGTGAGAATCACCGTACATGACTTTGATGCCGCTGGTGGAAACACCATCATATGCCGAATAATCACTAGCCAGCCCATTATATGAGATCAATAAGAGGTCAGCATTCCCGTCAGAATCAATATCAGTAGTTTGGATCTCATGGGAAACGGCCGCGGCGTAATACGACCCCTCCTGAAAGGTTAGGTCACCATTCCCGTATAGAGGATGCACCATTATACCGGCCAGAAGTAAACAAAGGTCTCGCTTGCCGTCATTATTAAAATCTGCTGCGGTTATGGAATAGGGAGGAAACGGGTAGTCGATAACAATCTTTGGTAATGCCGTGAATTCGCCTGTACCATTGTTGCGAAATATCTGTGCGGAGTGTTGGGTCGGGGTTGTCGTGTCCAAAAATGCAACCGCAAGGTCACTGTCGTGGTCACCATCGAGGTCTTCTACGACGATCCCTATTGCCTTATCGATGACCCGGAAGCCGTCGACAATTGAGAGCAGGCCGCCTGCTGACTGTCCGAGAACAAATCGAAACTCTCTTACGCCAAAGGGGCCGCCACCCGCTAAGATAATATCGGATCTACCATCTCCATTGATGTCTCCAAGTGCCATCTCCGCCTCATAACTCGTACCGCCGCTTGCTTGGTTAAGAGTAGCGAAGGTAGTTAGGGTGCCATCAGGATTAAAATGAAAGAATCTTAATCGCTGATCTGATTGGTCCTGTAAGGCAACAACGTCGTTGCTTCCGTCCCCATCAAAATCCGCGATCTCAACGGCGAGGAATTCTCCCGGGCCAAGGTCCCACCAAGGTGGATCCGGCGGAATCGTGACGACAGGAGTGGCAAAGGTCCTGTTTCCTTGATTGACGAATACCTCAATTGCATTTTGGTAGAACGATGCCACCACAACATCGGGTTTGCCGTCATTGTTAAGATCGCCGACACTCAGGCATTCACCGATGATGGGAGAGTCTATAACAACCGGCGGTCCGTAACCTCCGCTACTGTCGCCGAAACGAAAGGTCATTTTGGGGTCAGGATTCCCTTGTCCCCCGTTCGGCCCTATCATGTCCAGAAACCCGTCTCCATCCAAATCGACAAACCTTAAATCCCGCATATTCAAACCCATCCCGTACGAGGGGCCGGAGTCAAATGGGATATCGGCTGCGGCATAAACCGATGAAGCAACGACAACGATCAACAAAAATATCCGAACACTGTTTTTGGATAAGTTCTGCGTCTTAAATTTGCACATAGGTCCTCGCGAGTCCAAAAATGGGTAGCGTTCATCAATAAAATTTCGTGATGTGTAAGTGATCGGTAGAACAACTTTATTTGGAACATCAACAATATAAACTATTATTTGTGACGACAAAAGTGATTTGCATCCTTAACAACCCCCTGAGCCCGGAGCGAAATCTTCTAGGTTAAAAATGTTGGACGAAGTAAAAACTTGTTGACGCATTGGTTGGTTTGTTCTAAACTTAACTATGCCCGTTTTTCGGGCGTTCAGCATCCTGTTTTCCGCCCGTTATTAAAGCTTCTCATTCGGGTGATCTCAAGAATTACAATCCTATACTCAGGTTCGAAAGGAGAAAATCGTGAATTTTCAAAATGTTTTAAAGAATAGTGCCGCGGCACTTACAATAGGTTTGGCCGCATTTGCGGCGACGGCGAACGCCCAGAAACCGACGGTCGTTAAAAGCGCCGACAAAGCTCCGGTTCCGGTCGCGATGGGCAATAATTTGTATTGCGCAGGTTATGTACAGACGGGTGCCGTCGATGTTTCGAGCAAGATCATCGGTTCGCAGAACGAAGCAGACGGCTTTGTGTTTTCGGAATGGAACTATATGTACATTAACCGCGGCTCCGGCAGCGGCGTGAACGTCGGCGATATGTATTCCGTCATCCGCCCGAAAGGTCACGTTAGTTCGAAATGGACGAAAAAAGGCGACCTGGGAATTTACGTTCAGGAGGTCGGTGCGGTCGAAGTCGTCAGCGTAAAGCCGAACTATTCGGTCGTTCAGGTAAAAACATCGTGCGACAATCTTTTGCTCGGCGATCTGATCGCTCCGGTTCCGCAGCGCGTCAGCCCGATCTGGGAAAGCCGTCCGGCGTTCGATATTTTTGCGAATCCATCGGGCAAGGCTCAGGGCCGTATCATAATGGCCCGCGATCATCATGAAATGATCAGCCGCGAACAGATAGTTTATGTAGATCTCGGCAGTAATCAGGTCAGTGTCGGCGACAAACTGACGATCTTTCGTCCGCTTGAAAAGGGCAATCTGTCGCTCAATGACAAATGGGAACACGTTTCAGCCCGCAGCAACGGAAATCACAGCGACGGATATCGGGGCGATAAATTCTCGAATCAGACGGGCCGCAAGAAAGGCGACAACGCACGCGGTTCGGTGGTCACGAATGACGATGCAAAAGACGGCCGCGGCGACATCCGAAAGGTCGTCGGCGAAATGGTCGTTCTTAATGTAAAAGAAAAGGTCGCGACCGCGGTCATTACACGCACAGCGCAGGAGATCCACACCGGCGACTGGGTCGAAGTTCAGTAGATATCAATCTTTCGCCAAGTGGGCGAAAACCTCGTCTGAAGGTGAGAGAGGATCCGGGACAGCGCGTCCGGATCTAGGGAAAATCAGACGAAACAAAGCAGAGCCGTTCGATGTTTGTTGCATATTTCATCGGACGGCTTTTTCTATTCGGGTTCAGCTTTACCGTTCGTTCGCTGGCGTTCTTCGAAAAAGTATTTGAAATAATCAAGCATCGACCAGACGGAAAGGATCACGGCGAGCCACAGGCCGCCGCGGCCGACCAGATAGCCGAAAACCTTCCAATCGTTCGTCGTCAGCGACAGCGAAAAGAGATTTTCGAACGCGGTGTGCACCTCGCCGACCTTCCAAAATTCAAAAGCCGGAAAATCCCGACCGAAATTCGAAACTTGCGGCATACCTGTCGCGGCGGCGACGAGCAGCGCGACGATGGCCACCGACTGCGCCCACATTTTTATCTTGCCGATGCTCCTGGCCTGAATGACCATGCCCTCGCTTGCGGCAACGGAACGCAGGCCCGTGATGATGAACTCTCGGCTTATAATTACGACGACTGCCCAGGACGGCGCGAGATTTTTTTCTACAAGAACTATCAAGGACGCGGAGATCAGAAGCTTGTCGGCGATCGGATCGAGGAACTTACCGAGCGTCGAAACCTGGTTGCGCTTGCGCGCAAGATGCCCGTCGAGCATATCCGTGAGAGCCGCGACGAGGAAAAGCGCGATCGCTATCGCGTAGCTGCTGACGCCGAACCACGTCTCCATAACCGTCGTCAGCAAAACCACGACGATAAGCGGGACAACGATGATACGCGCAAATGTGAGCGAGTTTGGCAGATTCACGTTAGCTAAGAGTTTATGTTCGCGGGCGGGAAAGTTCAAGATGTCTAAAGCTTTCGTGGGTGAACACGGGAGTTTCGCAAAGCTTCATATTTTTCGTGCGTCCGTATTAGAATCATCTGATATGAAAATGCGGTCGAAACTTAAAACCCCAGAAAATTTCAGTTTTCGTCATACTGTCGAAGGCCATGGCTGGTGCGATCTGCTGCCGTTCGAACTGAGCGGCGGCCGGCTCAAATATGTAAGCGGCGGCATCGAATTAACGGTCTATCAGAAAGGCGCCGACGTTTTTGTCGAAGCCGTCGGTGACGCGTCGCAGCGGAAGGAAATGATCGCGACCGCCGCTCATATTCTCCGGTTAGATCACGACTTGGCTGAATTTTACGGCCTTGCCGCGGAGCATGATGCGTATCAATGGATCAGAGATGACGGCGCCGGCCGGCTTCTGCGTTCGGCGACAGTTTACGAGGACCTGATAAAAACACTCTGCACGACGAATTGTTCGTGGGCACTGACGAAGAAAATGGTCGAAAATCTGGTGGGTTCGCTCGGCGAAGAAACGGCGACCGGCGCGAAAGCTTTCCCGACGGCCGCGGCGATGGCGGAAATGGACGAGACGTTCTACCGCAGAGAGATCAAGGCCGGCTATCGTTCGCCGTATTTTGTCGAGATCGCCGAAGCCGTCGCGTCGGGAAAGTTAGATCCGGAGATGTGGCTTCATAGCGAGCTCACGACGGATGAGCTTAAAAAAGAAATAAAGAGTGTGAAAGGAGTAGGCGATTACGCAGCGGAGCATATGCTGAAACTGCTCGGGCGTTATGACGGCTTGGCTCTGGATTCGTGGATACGCGCGGAATTTTACAAGAAATATAACAAGGAAAAGCCCTGTGCCGATTCCCGCATTCATAAACATTACAAGAAGTACGGGCGTTGGCGAGGGCTTATGCTTTGGTGCGATATGACGCAGCGCTGGTTTGCGGAGAACGCCGCCGAATGATCATCCGGCGGTCAGCGTTTCGACCGGAAACTTGCCGTCGACGAATTGAACGTGAAGCCGCACGCGTTTGTCGTCACTCATGCTGCGGTTGCAGACGACGGCGGTCGATGAAAAATCGAACCGTTCGCTGATGAATTTCACGCGGTCGCCGATGTTCACATCCAGCGTTGTAAAAACGGCAGCTCCGTGTTTGCTTACGTTCTCGGTTTTCGAGCGTTCGCCGACTATCGGATGGCGGACGCCGCCCGTGGTCAGATAAACGTCAAAAGATTGCCAATAGCGGACGTCTTTTCGCGTTGTGAAAGGTTTCCGGGCTTCTTCTATCTTCCACATTCCTTCGGCCGTCGTGCCGCATATGCGGTAACTTTGCTCCGGATCGAGTTCATAGCTTTCCGGCGGGTGTTTTCCGATAAAAGAAACACCGATGTGATAATCTTCGCCCTCGTCGGTCGTGCGTTTACTGCAGTGCTGGACCAATCCCCAGACCTTGTACAGCTCTTTGTCGTGATCGTAGGCGCGAAGGTCCGGTTCCAACGGCAGCAGCAGTGAAACGAGACATCCAACCCGGCATTCGCGCGCGAGATAAAAGCCGGCACCACTGCCGGAAATACTGACGACACTGCCGACTTCCTTCCACGGACGTTCATCCGCGGCCGAATCCTTGCCTTTTACAACTGCGAGCAAAGACGATGACCCGTCGCCGGTTTCGGCCGTAATGCTTAGTTCGGCCTGTTCTAAAATTTCGTTCATAAACTGGGGGTATATATTCCTTTTATAAAATTCTTATCCGATCCCTTCGAGGGGAAATAAATGGTCGATAAATTCCAGATGGAGCCGTACGACTCCGTCCGTGCCTATGCGTTTGCCGCGAACGATAGAGATGATCGTTATGTCGTGTCGTTCGCTCCTTACTCTCAGAAACGTTCCGACGTTGACCGAAAATGACGTGAACACGGCGGCTCCGCCGAGGCTTATGTTCTCCGTGACACTTACTTCGCTGGCGACGATGTCGCCGTTCTCGTCCAGCATTTCAATGAGCAGAGTTTCCGGAATAGGGAAGCGTGTATGACGCCGCGAATATGCCGGAAGGTCGGATTCGTCCGGCCGCGGGTCGGCAACGCCGATCTGCCAAAGCCCGCCGTCATCGCGGTCGGCGATGTCGTAGAGCATTGCGGGATTTTCGATATAGCTTTTCGGCGGATGTTTTCCGACGAATGCCGCACCGACGGCATATTGTTCGGTTCCGGGATTGTCGCCGAGCGGCATACAGCGTCGGACGAGTGCCCAGATATTGTATTGCGGTTCCAGATAATCGTACGTTCGAAGCTGACGCGGCATCGGCAGCGTAAGCTGGATCAAACGGCCGCGTTTAACGGGGCGTTTCAGGTTAAAGCCGGCGCCGAATGCAGATATGTCTTCGAGACGCGTAACCTCGTTCCACGAGAAATTCTGATCGATCCTTACCTCGACCCGAACCGGAAGCGCGAGCGAATAGCGCTGTATCCGGCGATTTTTATTATCGGTTGTATGTTCCAAGGATTGTGTTGACATGCTGGGTGTTCTGCGGCCTTGATCTGAAGGATTCAGGTTGTGAAAAAACTTAATGAACCGGTAGCAAAAAACGAGGAAAGCACGACCTTCGGAAGTTGCTAAACAGGCTCAACGCCTGTAAAATAAATATATCATCAAAGGTGACTAATTTCCAGGTTTTTTTATTGGCCCGACCTAAAACAAAAAGCCCGTTTTTACCCGAATATTCAGTATAAATTCAAATGGATTCAACTTTAGACCGCAATCAGATAAATATCGAAGACGAGATGCGGCGGTCCTATCTGGACTATGCCATGTCAGTCATTATCGGCCGTGCGTTGCCGGACGTTCGCGACGGATTAAAACCCGTTCACAGACGCGTCCTTTGGGCGATGCACGAACTCGGCAATACAAGCAATAAACCGTACAAAAAATCGGCGAGGATCGTCGGCGACTGTATCGGAAAATATCATCCGCACGGCGACCAATCCGTCTATGATGCGCTGGTCCGGCTCGTGCAGGAATTTTCGATGCGATATCCGCTGGCGGACGGCCAGGGAAACTTTGGTTCGATCGACGGCGACAACGCCGCCGCCATGCGTTATACCGAAGTTCGCCTGCAAAAGCTGACGAACGAAGTACTCGCCGACATCGAAAAAGAAACCGTCGATTTTCTGCCGAACTATGACGAATCATTGTCGGAACCGGCGGTCATGCCGACGCGGATCCCGCTGCTGCTTGTTAACGGTTCCGAAGGAATTGCGGTCGGAATGGCGACGAAGATCCCGCCGCATAATTTGACGGAAGTTCTGGATGGAGCGATCGCGCTCATCAAAGATCCGGAGATCAGTGTCGATGACCTGATCAAGATCATTCCGGGGCCTGATTTTCCGACGGCTGGCTTTATTTACGGCCGCGAGGAAATTCACCGCGCATACCGCGAAGGCCGCGGCATCATCCAAATGCGCGCCCGAGCGGCGATCGACCGCATCGGCCGCGGCGACCGCGAAAAGGACGCGATCGTAATAACAGAAATTCCGTATCAGGTAAACAAGGCGAAGCTGATCGAAAAGATCGCCGAACTGGTAAACGAGAAAAAACTCGACGGTATTTCGGAACTTCGCGACGAATCGAACCGGCTCGGTATGCGGATCGTCATCGAACTCAAACGCGATGCCGTGCCGCAGGTCGTTCTAAACAAGCTGTACAAGCTGACGCCGATGCAGTCGTCGTTCGGCATTATCAACATCGCTATCGTTGACGGCCAGCCGAAGCTTCTGACGCTGAAACAGATCCTCGAAGCCTTTGTCGAATTTCGACGCGATGTTGTTCGCCGCAGAACCGAATTCGACCTGAGAAAGGCTCAGGCTCGTGCTCATATTTTGGAGGGCCTGAACAAGGCGATCGACGCTCTCGATTACATCATTCCGCTGATCCGGAATTCGCGTTCGGTCGATGAGGCGAAATCGTGGCTGACCGCGAAATTTACCGGCATTGGCGAGATCAAACAGTGGCGCGGTGTGGCGTCCGACAAGACGCCGGCGGCGTTCGTAAAAGAACTCGAAAAGGTGATCTCCAGCCTGGAATTTTCCGATATTCAAGCACAGGCGATCCTCGACCTTCAGCTTCGCAGGCTGTCGGCTCTTGAACGCCAGAAGATCCTCGATGAATACGAGAACATAATCAAATACATCGCCGAACTCGAGAATATTCTCAACAACGAAAGCGTTCTGCGGCAAGTGATCGCCGATGAACTCGCGGATGTCCGTAAAAGCTTCGGCGATGAACGCCGGACGGAGATAATCGATGCCGGCGTCGAACTGAGCATCGAAGATCTGATCCCGGACGAGGATGTCGCGATCACGGTCACGAAAGCCGGATATATCAAACGAACGCCGATCTCGACGTATTCGCGTCAGGGACGCGGCGGTAAAGGCCGGCTGGGTGCAACGGCGAAGAACGACGATTTTGTCCAACATCTTTTCGTTGCCTCGACGCACGCGTATCTGATGATATTTACCGATGACGGCCAGGTCTATAAGATCAAGGTCCACGAGATCCCGGAAGCGGCTCCGTCGGCACGCGGAAAGGCGGTCGTGAACCTCGTCCAGCTTTCAAGCGAACGAAAGCTTGTGACGACGATGGCCGTCAGGGATTTTGAAGAAGAGATCTATCTGACGATGGTCACGCGGCAGGGCGTCATCAAAAAGACCGCGCTTAGCGAATTTCAGAACATTCGAGCCAACGGCATCAATGCGATCAATATTGACGAAGGCGACGAGCTGCTTGAAATTATCCGTACCGACGGCAAACAACAGATCTTTATCGCTACGCACGACGGCATGGCCGTTCGTTTTCAGGAAACGGATGTGCGTTCGATGGGACGAGCGGCACGCGGCGTTCGCGGCGTAAATCTGCGTAAAGGCGATTATGTCGTTTCGGTATGCTCTGTTTCGCAAGAAGGCACTGAAAAGATACTTTCGGTTTCGGAGAACGGTTTCGGTAAACAGACGCTTGTCGGAAACTACCGGTTGACGAAACGCGGCGGAGTCGGCGTTATCAATATGAAGACGACCGAAAAGACCGGCAAGGTCGTGGCTGCGTTCCCGGTCGAAGAAGATTCCGAGATAATGATCATTACAGAACAGGCGAAACTTATCAGACTCGGCGTTGACAAGATCCGTGAGACCGGACGCAGCGCTCAGGGGGTTACGTTGATACGCTGTGACGAGAACGACCGCGTGGTAAGCGCGTCGCTTCTGGCAGCGGAAGACGAAGAAGAATAGTCTTTCCTTCTTTTGTGCGATTCGTGTATTTCGTGGTTTATCTTCCGGCGAAAAATTTTAACCACGAAATACGCGAATGCCAGAAACGATCATAGATCAAAATTGCTGATCACATCGGGCCGCCCGCTTTCGCAGGCGGTTCTGACTTTCTATAAACAGTTCCACCGTCCGCCGATCATCATCGCCGGTGCGCCGGAACCGCCGCGTTGGCAGGGCGAAGAGTTTCTGCGGCAGTCCGCACAATACACCATCGAACCATTTGGGCTTTGGGCCGGGAGCGCATTCACATTGAACGACGGCATTTGTACCGGCGCGCCGAACTCCACTTCCGTTCCAAAATAGGTCGGATGGCCTTTGACCTTGCCTTCGCCGGGCTGTCCGGTCATGAACACAACGGACGCGTTCCCGAAATTCTTTTCCTGAGCACCGACACACCCGAGAATGATCCCGTCATAGCAAAAGCGGTCACCGGTCGAATAGATGCGGAGCCGTTCGTCCGCCTGAAACGTATCGCCGCCGTAAAGCGATCCGGTCGAAACCAGCGTTCGGCGGGCTTTGAAGATCATCGGATTCCAGAAGATCGAATTTACGATCGTGATCGGATACGAATAATCACCGGCCGACGGATTTTCGACGCCGTTATAGACCAGCGAATTGGTCATCATCTCCGTTTGTGAATTGATTATCGAAACGCTGCCGCTGTCGAGAATGTTCAGGAACGTTCCGCCCGACCCGTTCGAAAATCCGCCGCCGAAGGTATTTTCGATGACCAGCATTCCGACACGTTCGAAATCCATCGAATTCGCGTTCTGTCCCGCTTTTTTAGGCGGATTGATAAAGACGGTGCCTTCGACCCGCCAATCGCTGTTGCGAATGTTCGTATGAATTCCGGCGTCGCGGTTAAAAACAAAGCGGCAGCCGATGACGCGGACGTAATCGAACTGCCAATTGAGGTTCGTCTGTTTTAATCCTTCGACATTGATTCCGCGGTTGAAATTGTTGAATGAGACGCGTTCGAAATTAAAACCCTGCGACGAATTGTAAGCCCCGAAAGCATCAACGCCCGTTGTGCCGACGTTGCTTTCGGAATAAAGTTCTATATCGCGGATCGTCACGCCTTCCACGCATTCGCCTATTTCGAAAAGAGCTTTGTTCGGTCCGGAAAGCGTTATGCGCGAGGGATTTTTTCGCGGGACATGGCTCGTCGATGCCATTGAATAAAGGCCGTTCGTTCCCTGGATCACGATGCCCGAAGGAAGGGCGATCGGCGACGTAACCTTGTAATCGCCGGCCGGGATCGTCAGCGTACCGCCGTTCTTTGACGCGATATAGGCCATCGCGCTTTTGAACGCAACCGTATCGTCGGTGCGTCCGTCACCGACGGCTCCGAATTCGCGTATGTTGTAAAATCCGGCTTCGCGGTCGGGTTTTTCGGCGATCCAATTATACGTGATCGGCCCGCTTTCGGCGTCGCCGGGGAACGTCATGCGGTACATATCGTCCTCGGCTTCGAAACACCATGTGTTCGATGTTGGGTTTGCGTTAAAACGGGCGCCGTTCGCGTTCTTTTGCACCGCATTTAGCGAGGCTCCGCCGCATGATCTTACGTTCGATGCGGTCGCTTTTTTTACGTCCAGAACGGAGAAATTGGTTTGCGGCGGCACGTACCGCACGGTGCATTGCGCCGCACGCTGGTTTCGCGCGGCATCGACGATTATCGAATAGCCTTCGAAGCGGTTTTGGCCGAGAACAATGAGATTTACCGAGAAAATGACGGCGAAGATCGCGAAGCAGTATTTGATCATAATGTTTGATTATCACTAAAAATATTAATGAGGGCAAAAGCGGTTCGGCGGCGGGGTGTTTCGGGATGTATATGCCGGCGATAAATTAAAGAAAGCCGCGGTGTTTTACGGCACCGCGGCATGATGATCTACTGGGCCGTCCAGTTTTCCCAGTTCGCATCGGCGAGTTCGAACTGCCGGCGGAGTTCCGCACGCATCGCGCGGACATCCGCGTCCGTTACGGGCGCGAGCCGCGGCTGTTGGCCGCCCTGCTGCGCGTTAGCGGCTGCCTGAGCCGCGCGGCCCTGACGGATCATATCCGCCGTGACGGTCGCGTTTCCGCCCCAGATCGCCGAGGCGTTTCCGACGGCGAACATGCCACCGCCAAAACCAAGATCGCACGAATATTGGCCGCCGGTCCGTTCCCACTGCATCGTCCCGGAATTTGTTAAATGAACTGCCAGGCGTCGTGTCATGCTGACATTCGCGTCGTTCCAATTCTGTAGATGCGGCCTGTCGGCCTGCGGTCCGCGGAACGCGCCGACCGCCGGGCTCGTTCCGACGGTGCGCAGCGTTTCCCAAAATCGCAGGGCCTCCGCCGCCAATCTTTGTTGCGGATCGAGCCGATGAAGCCAATAGGTCTCATTTTCCACGACGCTGCCGTTTTCGCGAAGCCACCGAAGGCCCTGAAAACCGAGATCGACGGCCATGCCGAAATTGTGATTGCTTTCGCCGGGGCCGGCTCCGGTCACGCGGGCTCCGGTCGTCGTTCTGCCTTGCTGATAAAGGTTGTATTGAGCCTGAAAGGTACGCCGGTCACCCTGCGGACAAACGCCGATCGCAATGCCATGGAGCGTGTGCATTTGGTTTATGCAGCTGATAACGCGGACGCGGAACGCCGCGGTGAATGTAAGGGCGTTCGCGGCGGTGATCTTTGCCTGTTTTTGATCGTCGGTCGCCGCAACGTAAACTGTTTTGCCGCCGACAAGTACACGCATATCCGAAAAGGCCGGATCGACCTTTTCGAGCATTTTGTTCCACGTTGCATCGCCCGGACGGACGAGCCCCGCCGTCGCTCCGGGGTTCGGAATGGATCGTCCTGTCGCCGGATCCACAAAAACATGCTCGTTCTGGAAATTTCTGATCGCGGTCTTTGTGCCGTTGCCGACCGCTCCGTCGATGCCGGTCAGATAAGGTCCGGCGGGCCGTGTGGCATCGCCGGCGCGCGTGATCTTTGCGAGAATTGCCTGAACGAGCGCACCGTCACTCCGCTCGTTAGTTCCGTTTTCGCCGACGGAATTCTGAATGTCCTGCATTTGGTTTTCCCCCTGGTTTTAACATTCGGATCGAATAGACTTTAAAAAAAGACGAAACAATACCCCGGCATTTGCCGAATTTTTTTTCGCGGGCAAAAGATCACTGGAACAATGACGGAGCGTCCGAACTTTTTAAAAGTCCGTCAAGTCCGAAATGCTGATATGCAAGGCGTGTCGCCATGCGGCCGCGGGGTGTGCGGTTCAGAAATCCGATCTGCAGCAAATATGGTTCGATGATCTCTTCGACCGAATCTTTCTCTTCGTGAAGCGCGGCGCATATAGTTCCGAGCCCGACCGGCCCGCCGTCGAACTTTTCGATTATCGTGAGCAAAAGCTTGCGGTCGAGTTCATCGAGCCCGAAGGTGTCGACTTCCATTCTATCAAGAGCTCCGGCAGCGACCTCGGCGGTGATGCGTCCGTCGTGATCGACCTCGGCATAATCGCGGACGCGGCGGAGCAGGCGGTTCGCGATGCGCGGTGTTCCGCGCGAACGGCGCGCGATCTCGTTCGCACCGGCCGGTTCGATCTCTACGTTCAAAATTTTTGCCGAACGCGCGACGATCTTTTCAAGCTCCGCGACCTCGTAAAAATCGAGATGAAAAATGATCCCGAACCGGCCGCGAAGCGGCGCCGTGATCAGTCCCGGACGCGTCGTTGCGCCGACCAGCGTAAATTTCGGAAGCTCCAGCTTTATCGAACGCGCAGCCGTGCCCTGGCCGATCATTATGTCCAGGTTGTAATCTTCCATCGCCGGATAAAGTATCTCTTCGACCGCCGGGTTGAGGCGATGTATCTCGTCGATAAAAAGGACGTCGCCTTCTTCGAGATTTGTCAGGATCGCGGCGAGATCGCCTGATTTTTCGATGATCGGCCCGGCCGTCGAACGAAGCGCCGAACCCATTTCGTTCGCGACAATGTTCGAAAGCGTCGTTTTTCCGACGCCCGGCGGCCCGGTCAAAAGTATGTGGTCAAGGGCTTCGCGGCGGTTCAGCGCGGCTTTCATAAAAACGCGCAGGTTGTCCTTGACCTTTGCTTGTCCGATATATTCCGCAAGCGACGCCGGCCGCAGCGAAACCTCGAACCGCGACTCTTCGGCCGATAATTCTTCGTCTCTGATATTGATCGCGGCAATGCTCATTTCCAATTATGTGCGGGCTTAAAGTTCCCGGTTAAAATATCAACCCCTTTCCGTAGAGGGCCAGAATATCCATCGAAAAAGCGACCGAACAATGAAGCAGCAGACCTAGCCAGATGCTGCGGTTCTTGTAGCTGATCCAACCGAGAAATATTCCCGCGGCGATGGCCGCGAACGTTTCAGCGGGCGGTTTGCCGAAATGGATCATACAATATGGAACGGTCATCGCGAATATCGCGTACATTCCCAAAGCCGGTTTCAGGCTGTGCACCAAAAATCCGCGGAAGAAAAACTCAAGCCCAAAAAACTGTATAAAGTATATCAGTTCCCATATCAAAAGCGTCGTACCGACGTAAGGTGAACCGTCGTTGATATGCAGGAAAGGATACTTTGCCGAAAAACCGGTCGTCGTTGACATCAGATACGTCAGCGGCAGCATCAATGCCATTACGGCCGCGAAAAGCTTCCAAAATCCTTTTTCTATCGAAAGTGCCAGGCCGAAATCGCGGAGTCGCCGCTTCAGAACAAATTTGATGAACACCGCCGGAATAACGAAATACGTAACCGTCACGATCAAAACCCAATAGGCGAGAGCGGGCAGATTGTTCGGCAGCGGATCGGCGATAAGGCGGCCGAGCCACTCCAGGTTCGTGCCTTTCAAAAGTTTTTCCGCAACGAGCGGATCTTTCAGATAATAGTTTGCCGCAAGAGCCGCCGGTGTATAAATAAGCGCAAAAACGGCCGGGAAATTCAGCTCCTCCACGTCCTTGCGGATATGTTCCAGGATCTCCGGCATCATTTGGCGAGCCGTTGAAGAGCGGCGCGGAGAAGTTTTTGGACATTTGATTCGGTGCCGTCTTTTCGAGCCTGTTGTAGCGCCTTTTCGGCGGCGGAGCGTTGATAGCCGAGGTTTATCAGGGCGGACAGAGTGTCTTCGAAAGCGTCGCCTTCTTCGAGCTGAGAGCCCGCGGCGGCGGTTCCTTCGGCAGTTGATCCGCCGACCAGGTCGCCGATCTTGTCGCGGAGTTCGACGACGATGCGTTCGGCGGTTTTTCGACCGACGCCGGGAATCGACGTGAGTTTCGCAAGGTTTTCCGTCCTGATGGCCGCGACGATCTCATCCGCATCCATTCCCGAAAGCATCGTAATGCCGGAACGCGCGCCGACGCCCTGAACCGAGATCAGTTTTAGGTAAAGATCGCGTTCATACAAGGTTTTGAATCCGAAAAGTTGGAGCGCGTCTTCGCGAACGTGTGTGAAGATGCGGAGTTCGACGTCGCTGCCGACATCGCCGATCTCATAAAACGTCGAAAGCGGTATCGTCACTTCATAACCGACGCCGCCGACGCCGATGATGACCGTGTTCGTATGCTTTTCCAAAAGTTTGCCGGATAAGAATGCGATCATGGAAATGTTCGTTTCACACTTGAAACAAAATTGTAATAGAAAACGGATAATACGGCAATCGCACCGCGAATTTTCACGGATGCGGACACGTAAGGCAAATCGACTTTCAAAGTTGCGTCAAAGAGTGTAATATTAAAATGACACCGCTCGCGGCAAGCCTTACTCAGAATGCCAACGGCATCGCTGCCGCCGAGTTTCCCCCGCAGAATGGATCTTTCAAGAGGTTTTTGAAATATGCGTTATACAGACATCATATCCAGAGTAGTCCCTTTCTTAGCCACCGTTACCCTCGGTTTATTGATCGCAAGTATTTTCGTACCGGTTGCGCCGCCGCGCTTCAGCTTCGGCCACCGCGACGGCATACGCAAGCACCGGCATGTGAGATACGATAATTTGAGGTACGAGAACAGCCGGCTTAAGTTCGAGAACGAACAGCTTCGGCGAGAGAACCGCGAACTGATCGAACGGCTGAATGATACGCTGTTCGAAAACGGTTTGCCCGAAGCTCCGCCTCCGCCGCCGGCACCGAAGCCGAAGCTTCCTGTTAGAACAAGCGGCAGCGGATATAATTACAGCGGCCCGATAAGGTAATATCGCAACCGCCGCCGATCTTTGTAGGCCACAGATTAACGCATGCGATGTCAATGTGTTAATCTGTGGTTTGTTATTTTTGGTGA
>CBFGSN010000045.1:0-17081 GCA_965651435.1 uncultured bacterium
CCGAGGTATTCCACCATTTCCGGCGTGAGTTCGTCGATCGAAACGCCCATTGCCTTGAGTTTCAGGCTGGCGATCTCTTCATCGACCTCGACCGGCAGAACATGGACGCCGTTTTCGAGCGTGCCGTGATTTTTCTTCAGGTATTCGGCGGAAAGTGCTTGGTTCGCGAACGACATATCCATAACGCTTGCCGGATGGCCTTCGGCGGCGGCAAGGTTGATGAGGCGGCCTTCGCCCAGCACGATAACGCTCTTCGTATCGTCTTTCGAACGATATTCTTCGACGAACGGACGACGCGTGACCGGCGGCTGCGACATTTCGCGGAGAGCTTCCAGATTCAGTTCCAGATCGAAATGGCCGCTGTTGCAGACGATCGCATTGTTCTTCATTACCTCAAAATGTTCTTTATCGATAACGTGGCGGTTGCCCGTGACCGTTACAAAGAAATCGCCGATCTTCGCCGCATCTTTCATCGGCAGAACGCGGAAACCGTCCATTACGGCTTCGATCGCCTTGATCGGATCGACTTCGGTAACGATGACGTTTGCGCCGAGCCCGCGGGCACGCATCGCAACACCTTTTCCGCACCAGCCGTAACCGACCGTGACGAGCGTTTTGCCGGCGAGCAGAATGTTAGTCGCGCGGATTATGCCGTCAAGCGTCGATTGGCCCGTGCCGTAGCGGTTATCAAAGAAATGCTTGGTTTGTGCGTCGTTCACCGCGATCGAAGGGAAGTTCAGAACGCCGGAATTCTGCATCGCTTTCAGGCGAACGATGCCGGTCGTCGTTTCTTCGGTCGTGCCGATCAGGTTTTCGATAAGGTCGGGACGCGTTTTGATCATTGTCGCGACAACGTCTGATCCGTCATCGATGATCAGGTTCGGATTTGTATCAAGAGCTGCTTTAACATGGCCGACGTAAGTCTCTGTGGATTCACCCTTTATCGCCATTACGGGAATGCCGTAATCCGCCACGAGCGAAGCGGCAACGTCGTCCTGCGTCGAAAGCGGATTAGATGCGATAAGCAGTGCATCGGCTCCGCCGGCTTTCAGCGTGCGTGCAAGATTGGCGGTTTCGGTCGTGATGTGCGCACACGCGACGAGCTTTACGCCTTCGAGCGGTTTTTCCTTTTCAAAACGTTCGCGGATAAGCCGCAGAACGGGCATTTCGCGGTCCGCCCATTCGATGCGCTGTTTGCCCTGCGGTGCAAGGTTAATGTCTTTGATATCGTATTCCATCGAGATTCCTTCTTGTGCCATATTTGTGTATTTTCGCTCCCGTTGACCGAGCGTCGGTTAATAAAATAAAAGGCCGGAAGTTTTCCGGCCCCGATGTTTTAGCCTGCGGCGACCGTGGCGAAGGCACTTTTCAGAGCCTCGGCCTTATCGGTTCGTTCCCAGGTGAATTCGTCGTTCGCACGTCCGAAGTGGCCGAAGCGCGCCGTCTGTTTGAAGATCGGGCGGCGAAGGTCGAGCATTTCGATAATGCCTTTAGGCGTGAGTTCGAAATGCTTGCGGACCATTTCGGAAAGCTTCGATTCATCGACCGTGCCGGTGCCGTGCGTGTCGATCAGGACCGAAACGGGTTCGGCAACGCCGATCGCGTATGCGAGCTGGACCGTGCATTTTTCGGCAAGCCCGGCGGCGACGATATTTTTTGCGATGTACCGTGCCATGTACGCGGCCGAACGGTCAACCTTCGTCGGATCTTTGCCCGAAAAAGCACCGCCGCCGTGCGGAGCATAGCCGCCGTATGTATCGACGATGATCTTGCGTCCCGTGACGCCGGCATCGCCCATCGGGCCGCCGACGACGAAACGTCCCGTCGGATTGATGTGAAATTTCGTGTTGTCGTCAAGGAGTTCGGCAGGAATTACCGGTTTGATGACCTTTTCCAGAATATCGGCGCGGATCTGTTCGATATCGACATCCGCCGTCTGTGACGAGATGACGACCGCTTCGACGCGGACCGGTTTGCCGTCTTTATATTCGACCGAAACCTGTGATTTTCCGTCCGGACGAAGGTAATCGATCGTTCCGTCGCGACGAACTTCGCTGAGCTTGCGCGTCAGGTTGTGCGCCAGCTGGATCGGCATCGGCATCAGCTCCGGCGTTTCGTTGCATGCGTAACCGAACATCAAGCCCTGATCGCCGGCACCGCCGGTGTCAACGCCCTGTGCAATGTCCGGCGATTGCGTACCAATGGCGTCAACGACGCTGCAGGTATTCGAATCGTAGCCGTATTCTGCGTTGCTGTAACCGATCTCTTCGATGGTTTGACGAATGATCTGTTTGTAATTAACCTTAGCCGATGTCGTGATCTCACCTGCGACTACGGCCAAGCCGGTCGTAACGAGCGTTTCACACGCAACGCGAGCCGTCGGATCCTGCTCAAGGATCGCGTCCAATATCGCGTCTGAAATATTATCTGCTATCTTATCCGGATGGCCTTCAGTTACCGATTCGGATGTGAATAAAAAATTTCCGTTACTCAATGTTTATCTACTCCTTCGTTGAACGTCATTTGTGCAAATTAACGATTTTACCTTTTTGCAATATCAGTGTCAAAGCGATTTTGTGACTGTTCCGAGGAGTATGAATTGCGGTGGTTTCGAAGCGGAAACCGGATACCGCTGCGTCCGTATTTGCTTCAAAAGGTACTCACACCGTTGTCGCCGCCGCGCGAAGGTCCAAAGTTTCGCGCCGCGACGTTAATCCTTCTATAAGCTCTTCGTTCACCGCATAACCGATGCCCGCTCCTGACGGCGCGGTTATTGTGCCGGTGCCGCTGACAGTTACCGGAGGTTCGATGATGTCCTCGTTCCAATAGCGAGCCGAAGCCGAAACATCGCCCGGCAGCGTAAAACCGGGAAGCGTGGACATTGCAATGTTATGCGCGCGGCCGATGCCGCTTTCGAGCATACCGCCGCACCAGACGGGAATATTATTTTCCGCGGCAAACTGCTGTATGCTGCGCGCTTCGACATGACCGCCGACGCGGCCGAGTTTGATGTTGATTATCCGGGCGGCATCGAGTTCGACGGCGTGTTTTGCATCCGCAAGGCACGTGATGCTTTCATCCAAACAGATCGCCGTTTCGATCTGTTTCTGAAGTTTTGAATGATCCAAAAGATCGCCTGCGGTCAACGGCTGTTCGATCATCAAAAGGTCAAATTCATCGAGTTTCTTGAATAATTCGACGTCGGATGCCAACCGGTAAGCCGAATTTGCATCGACCGAAAGAAGAATTTCGGGAAATGCTTCGCGGATCTTGCGGACGAGCTCGACGTCGTGGCCGGGTTTTATTTTCAGCTTTATCCGCTGATAACCGCTTTCGAGCTCGCGTGTTACTTTTTCCAAAAGAACGTCCGGCGTGCTTTGAAGCCCGATCGAAACACCGCAGTTTATCTCGGACTGCGTGCCGCCCAGATACTGCCACAAGGGTTTGCCCGCACGTTTTGCTTCCAGGTCCCAAACGGCCGCCTCGACGGCACCGATCGCCATCCGGTTACCGCGTATCGGCGAAAGCGCGGACCCGACCGATCCCGCGGTCAGGCCATCCGTTCGCGCCAGTATCGGAGCGATAAAATCGCGTATGATCAGCCACGCCGTTTCGGTCGTTTCCGGATTATAGAAGGGATTTTCGGGAGCGGTGCATTCGCCGTAACCGACGCCGCCGTCGGCGTCAAAAACGCGGACGATCAAGATGCGCCGCCGCACCGATGTACCGAAACTCGTTTCGAACGGTGCTTTCAGCGGCAGTTCGATCTCGCGGAGTTCTATTCGTTCAAGATTTAACCCATTCATATTTTGTAATTTGAATCGCGGCAGTCTTTTGATCTTCGCCGCCGGGATTCCCCCAATGTTATCTGTCGTTTATTTGATCTTTTTAGCCGGATGTTTTCCGCCCTGAACCAGCGTCATTCCCGTAACGTCGCCGTTCGGGCTTACATCAAAAATGAACTGCGCGTTAACATCTTTTGAAAAGAATGTCGTTTCGGATTCCGGAAAGAGCAGAAATTTCGATTGTCCCGCAAGTTCGCCGGTCAACTGGCCGTCGTTGAGCGTGATCGCAATAATAATGTTCGTCCCGATCTGATATTCGCCGACGTATTTTTCCAGAATGGACGGGTCGAGCGTGATCGCTTTTCGTTCAACCGGCATCTCGACCTTTTCACCGAAAGCGATCTTTGCCAGATTATCCGCGATGCGGCCGACCGGCGACGATTGTATGTTGCTCAGAACGACTACGGTCACCTTGTCGTCGGGGAATCGCTTCAGCTCGGTCGCGAACCCGAAAATTGCGCCGCCGTGTGATATTTCCCGATGGCCGCCGCTGTTGCCGATCGCCCAACCGTAGGCATAACCCGTTTCACCTTTCCATGGCGTAAACATTTCGTCACGCGACGCTTTTGAAATGAGTTTGTCCGTGTACAATGCCTGATCCCATTTCAGCAGGTCGAGCGTTGTCGAATACAAAGCACCCGCGGCATAGGGAACCGACATATCCATATATGCTGCGTTCTGAAGCTTTCCGGCCTGTTTTTGATAACCTGCCGCACGATGCGGGATCAGTTTTACCGGATCGTCATAACCGGTCTGCGACATATCGAGCGGCGCGAAGATATTCTCCCGCAGAAAATCCTCGTAAGTTTTCCCGGATGTTTTTTCGATGATCACGCCAAGCAGAAAATAGCCCGAGTTGCTGTAAGAATTCTTCTCGCCGGGGACGAATTCGAGCGGTTCTTTCTTGAGCCGTTCGGTCATTTCGGCCGGCGTGACGGGAAGTATTGTCGTCCGCGCGAAATCCGGGAACGCCGTGTAATTTGCGATGCCGGACGTGTGCGTCAGCAGGTGCTTGATCGTTATCGGCTTCCAGATGTCGGGACATTCGGCGATGAAGTTGCACATCGGATCGCTAGTCTTTAATTTGCCGCGTTCCTGAAGCATCATTATCGCCATCGACGTGAACTGTTTTGTCACCGATCCGAGCCGGAACACATTTTCCGGCGCGTTCGCAACATCGAGTTCGATATTCGCCATTCCATAGCCTTTGCTGACGATCGGTTTTCCGTCACGAGCAAGCAGGATCGTTCCGTTAAAACCGTCAACACGGCGAACGGCTTCCATATATTCGTCGACATTTTTGATCATCTGCTCGTCCGATACCGACGATTGAGCGAGCGCGAAGGACACAGCCATTGCCACGACCGCGACGATCAAAATAAAACGTTTGCTGTACTTATTTTTCATTGGATGCACCATTACGTCATTTTGCCTTTTCGGGAGCTTTCTTGAATCTTCCCATGCCGCCAAAACTCACCGCATCGACCTTTCCTTTTGCGTTCAAAGTAAATGTCATAAGCCCTTTGCCGATAACGCGGTCGCGCCAGGTGACTTGAAAAGTGTCGTAATTCCAGTGTTCGAGGTCGCCGATGTAATACGGCCCGAACTGAGCGACGAGCTTTCCGTTCTCCAGCTTGATCTCGGCATCGCCGTACATTTCGCTTGTATATTTTCCGGCATAATCGGCGAGGTCGAGTGACGGTTTCGTGTTCATCACGCGTTCTGCCGCGGCCTTTTCCTGGGCGGCTTCGGCCTGAGCTTCGAGCGGTTTGAATTTTTTCAGGCCTTCGGCCGGCCAATCGCGCGGTTCGCGGTCGAGATATTCATCGAGAACGCGGTAAGCCATGAATTGCGGAAGCAGCGATCCGTTCATATTCGTGAGAATAACGACGCCGACGTTCTTTTCCGGAAGCATCGCGACCGTGCCGCGCATTCCGTCAATGGCTCCGCCGTGTTCGACGAGCAATTTGCCGCCGAAATCGCTGAGAAACCATCCCATGCCGTAGCTGAAAAAATGAGCATCCGGATACAGGAACGTATATGCGCCTTCGCGGCGAATAATCGTCTGCGGTGTGTGAGTTTCGTTTATTACCCCGGGGCTCACGAGCTTTTTGCCGTCGAACGTGCCGTTGCCGAGCTGAAGGCGGATCCACTGTGCCATATCGACCGCATTCGAATTGATCGAACCGGCCGGAGCTATGTTATCGATCAGCCGCCAGGCGACGGGCGTGACCTTTCCGTCGATCTTCACGTGCGGAGCGGCGACATCGTTCGATCTCGAAAGATCGCGGATCGTCGTGCTCGATTCTTTCATCCCGAGCGGCGTAAATATGCGTTTCGTGACAAAATCATCCCACGATGCTTTTTCGACGACCGGAATTATCTCGCCGGCCGCGAGGAACATTATGTTCTGGTAACCGAACCTCGACCGCATACTCGACGACGGTTCCAGATAGCGGATCCGCCGCAGAACCTCATCGCGGCTGTAGGCCGTTGCATACCAAAGCTGGTCGCCGCGTTCGAGCCCGACGCGGTGTGTCAGCAGATCGCGGACCGTCATTTCGCGGGTAACCCACGGATCGAAAAGCTGAAACTGCGGCAGGTATTCCGACACCTTATCGTCCCATTTCAGTTTCTTTTCATCGACAAGCATTCCCAATGCCGTCGCCGTGAAAGCCTTTGACGACGACCCGATGGCAAAGATCGTATGTTCATCTACCGCGTCGGTTTTGCCGAGCTCGCGGACGCCGTAGCCTTTTGCGTAGATGACCTTGTCGTCTTTGACGATCGCGATCGACATTCCGGGAACTTCCCACTCTTTCATCGTCGCATTGACGTAATCGTCAAAGCCGTCGAACGGAGCCTGAGCGAACGCAGAAGCAGCAGCCGCCGCGAGAAGGAACGCCGTGAAAATTAGTGAATTAAAAGAACGAAGTTTCATATGGTCTCCTGTTTATAGATCAATCGACAGCGGTGACGACATTCTCGAATATTTCGTTGCCGATCGTATAATTCGTCCAGCCTTTGTAATCGAAATGCCACCATTCGGCTTCGTAAACACGAAAGCCTTCGGCTTCCAGCGCGTCACGAAGCAGCTTGCGGTGCCATCGCTGAAGCGAAGTGCCGCCGGGGTAATCCGGATACGAACGGTCCGATATCTCGTCGTAGGTTCCGACCATTTCTATCGGTTTTCCGGTCTTAAGATCGTAAAGCGTAATATCGACGGCCATTCCGCGATTGTGCCGCGAACCTTCCGACGGGTCGGCGACGAATATCTTTTTGTCATCGGGCGTCGCGTCCCAAAATACTTTCGTCACGTACCACGGACGATACGCGTCGTGGATCAGCAGGCCGTAACCTAATTTTTTAAGTTCTTTATTTGCCCGAACGACGGCCTCCGCCGCAGGCCGCTGCATTATCGCTTTCGGCTGTGAATAGAAAACGCTGCCGAGGAAATTGTTCGTCGATGCGTATCGAATATCGAGTTTTATCGACGGGTCGAGCTTTGCAACTTCAACGAGATCCGCTTTCAAAAATTCGCCCTCTTCGGTCGGCGGTGTTGCCTTGAGAGCTTCCTTTAACAATTCATCGACCGGGCGAACCGGTTTGATGCGAAGCTGGGCCGTGCCTTCCGGGCCGACGTTCCTCCGTTCGAACTTCACGCCGCCGGCGGTGACGCTTGTCGCCCGGCCGCTTTTATCGCGCGTGAAAACGAGTTGTTCGCCGTCATAAAGGCCGCTTTTCGGAAAATTAAAAACATTCTTCGAAACTTCCTCGAGCGGATCGTACTCGAACCATTCGATCACGGCGTGAAGCTTGCCGTCTTTTTCGATAATGAACAGAACGTCGTGGTCGTGGCCGTATTCGCCGATGAGGCCGCGCCATTTCTCGGGAACCGCAGCCGGCTTTGGCTGAACGACCTTTTTGTACACGACACCGCCGAATTCGAGGCCGTCTTTGCTCCGCGTGAATTCAAGGCCGTAACCGAGTTTGTCGTCCGTTACAAGCTTGCCGTTCGCCGCGGCTCGAAGCTCCGCCGGAAATCCGCCCGTCGATCTCAGGAACACGAGCCTGTTCGCTCCGTTGAGCGTGATGTCGAAAGATCCGTCGCTGCTTACATAGTGACCGGCAATTTTCTGAGCGTCCGCTAGGTCGATCTCGTGCGTCGCTTCGGGCATTACGACGTCGCGTCCGTCCCGCGCCGCGAGCATTGCTTCGAGAGCAACATCGGCGATTCGTGATGTAACGGCGTTCGCAGCGTCCTTTGTTGTGACAACAATAACGCCGAGCTTGTCGTCCGGCAGCATACTTAGCTGCGATGCAAAACCGTATATCGCACCGCCGTGGCCGATCTTTCGACGGCCGTCCATTTCGGATATGCCGAACCCGATGCCAAATCCTGTTCTCTGCCCGGGCCGGGCATATTGCGGCGTCCACATTTTCTCAAGGCTTTCGGGCGAAAGCATTTGGCCGTTCGTGCCGCGGCCGCCCGCGAACACCGCGCTCATAAATCGGCCGAGATCGCCGACGGTCGTGTACATCGAACCCGCCGGGCTAATGCCGAGTTGGAACGTCGGAGCAGGGAACACGCGTCCGTCGGTCGTCCACATATATGCTTTTGCGAGAGATTCATTTATCTCCGGCGTCGGTTCGAACGAACTGTGTTCCATCCCGAGCGGCTCCAGCACCGACCGTTTGACATAGTCTGCAAAAGCTTCCTTCTGCGTCTTTTCAAGCGTGTAGCCGACCGCCGCGATGCCCGCGTTCGAATATTTCGTACGCGTTTCCGGTGCGTAGATCAGGCTTGTTTTATTCAGACTTGCGATGGTTTCGGCGAGCGTCGGTTCGCTCGGATCGAAATAATTTCCGATCGGCGTTTCGCGAACCAGCCCCGAGCGATGCGACATTAATTGCCGCAGCGTTATTGCTTTTCCGAACGAGTTCTTCGGCCGAAAATCCGGCAGATATTTTGTGACCGGAGCGTCGATATCGATCTCGCCTTTTTCGGCGAGCTGCATTATCGCGATGTCCGTAAAAAGTTTTGAAATGGAACCGACGCGATAGACCGTGTCTGCGGACGCGGGTATTTTCGCTTCGGGATCGGCAAAGCCGAAGCCTTTCGACCAGACGATGGTCTGATCATCGACCAGCGCGATCGAAATCGCGGGCAGATCCTTTTCCTTCATCTCGCGGGCGATAAATGCGTCGAGCATTTCAACGGCCGGAGCATAGTCTGTCTGAGGCGCGAACCTTCGCGCGGCCGCGGTCTGTTCCGGCAGCAGCGGCAACAGAAGCAGTAGAAGCGCCGACAAAGCCGCTGTCGATAAAACTATCTTTCGATAAAACCTCATATTCATTCTCTTATGTTCGGCCGCGGCCGACGCGAAAATATTCACCGTCGTCCTTTCGCAGCAGGTAATATTTTCCGGTCGCACCGGTGCGTATAAAATCCGAGACAAAAAAGCCGGCCGAGAACGCCCCAAGGAACGCCTGTCGTGTCGTCGTTCGCCAGTCCCCGGCCAGCTTTTTGTCCCGCCGTTCGATCTCGGCGATCCCGACAGGGATCTCGATCGAAACGGCTTTCGCGGAGGTGTCGCGGATAATATCCTTGTAAACAGGCTCCGAATTTGTGTTTGAGACAACGACCGCTTCCGCACGCGGCGGGACATTTTGTGTCCAAACTCCTTCGAGCCGTTCGATGACCGGCTTACTCTTCAACCGCCAACACACCCAAAGCCGATCGGTGCCGTTCTGGTGAAGGCTGCTCGCGGCATCGCCGCCGTAGAAATCCGGCAGATACTTGTCACAAATAACGCCGAGCCGTGCGAAGTTAAAATTCGCGTTGCCGCTTCGCAGCGGGTCGAACGTCCACGTCATCTCGGTTATTCCCTGAGCGATGACCAGGCCGCGTTGGACAAGCTTCAGCCGGTAACCGATGTTCCGGCCGCGATATTCCTGCTTGACCGCCGCCATGTGCGAATGATGCGTCATCTTTCCGTCTTCGTTCCCGACAAAGCCGTAGGCGAATCCGACCATCAGGTCGCCGTCAAAAGCACCGATCAGGACGCCGCCGGCCTGTCGAGCCGCGATCAGCTGCGTCCGCGGAATAACGTCGAGGTCGGGAATTTCCCAAACCTCTTTCTGAAGCTCTTCCGCGGCGCGGAAATGCTCCTGCTCAGAAAGCTCATGGATCTGTATCGTATTTGCTGCAGGTGCCGTCATCTTTTGATCAAATATTATTGTTTCCCGGGGCCGTAAATTATTTGTCCGGGCTTTGCTCCTGTATGTTTTCCGTGTTCCACGACGACCTCGCCGTTGACCAGAACATATTCGATCCCGGTCGGTGTCCGAAACGGATATTCGTAAGTCGCTTTATCTTCGAGTTTGTCGTAATCGAATATAACTACATCCGCCCACATTCCTTCCTTGATCATTCCGCGATTCGGTATTCGGAGACGCGTCGCCGGCCAGGATGTCATTTTCCGAACGGCATCCGGAAGCGTCAAGATATTCTTTTTCCGAACGTATTCCGAGATGATCCGCGGAAAGTTTCCGTAACTTCGCGGATGGCCGTTGCCGACGTGATTCGGGTCGGCGAGCTCGACCGAAGCCGCTGCATCGCTGCCCAGGCTTATCCACGGGAATTTAACGGCTGTTTCGATGTCGCTTTCGCTCATCAAATAATAAAGCGCGCTTGTTCGATTGTTGCTGTCGATTATCAGGTCGAACGCGGCATCGGCCGGTTCCTTGTTCCATTCTTTTGCGATCTCGGCGACATTCTTGTTCTCGAATTTTTTATTCGCTTCGGCTGATGTTCCGACTACGACGATATTTTCCCAGCCGCCGGCGGCTTCGACGATGTTCCACCAGCCCGGCGATTCCGTCAGGATCTCTTTTTTCAGCCGCGCCCGGATCGACGGATCTTTCAATCTTTCGATAAGCTTTTCGGTGCCGCCTTCGGCCGCCCACGCGGGAACGACCGCCGCGAGCGATGTTCCGCCGGCCGTGTAAAGATACATATCCGCCGCTACGTCCAGGCCGCGTGCGCGTGCGGCTTCGATGGTTTCGCCGGCTTCGGTCATCAGTTTGCCCCAGCCGGGAGCGTACGCTGCTTTGAGATGATAGATCTCGACCGGGACGCCGCCTTTTTCGCCGATCTCGATGGCTTCGTTGATCGCTTCGATCAGCTCCTTGCCTTCGCCGCGAATGTGGCTGATGTATATGCCGCCATGGCGTCCAGCGATCTTTGCGAGTTCAATGATCTGTTCCGTTTTCGAATAGCTTGCGGGCGGATAGATAAGCGCCGTCGAAATTCCGAGTGCGCCGTTCTTCATCGCGGTGTCAACAAGGCCGCGCATTTTTTCGAGTTCTTCGGGTGACGGATCACGGGCGTCGTTGCCGATCACGGCGACGCGTGCCTGCGTTGCTCCGTAATAGGTTCCCCAATTCATACTCGTGCCGCTTTTTTCCAGATCGGCGAAATATTGAGCCAGCTTATCGGCGTCAACCGGTGCTCCGCCTTCGCCGGCGATGCCGGTCGTTATGCCTTGAAGCAGTTTGCTTTCCGCTTTGCCGTTGCGCGGCAGAACGCGTCCCGATTGGTCCTGCATATCGATCCAGCCGGGCGTTACGTATTTGCCCGCGGCGTCGATCTCGCGTTCGCCTTTTTCGGGAACAGATCCTATCCGCACGAACCGTCCGTCTTTTATCGCAACGTCGGCGCGTATCCATGGATTTCCGGCGCCGTCAAGCACGCGGCCGTTCCTGATCACGATGTCATAGGTCGCATCGTTCGTTTGTGCCGCGACATTTACGAACGGCGTCCCGATCAAGAGCAAAAATATGAGAGACAAACAAACGGCCCTGTTAAATCTTTCGATCATTTATACTTCTCCTAATTCTTGTTCGCCGGCTCGGCCGAATATTGTTTCATCAGGTCCATCGCGCGATCCGCGAGTTTGAATAGATGCGGATGAGCGCGGTTTCCGTTCGTGAGGATCGCAAAGCCGAATTTCCGGTCGCGGTTCCCGAGAAGGAAAGCCGTGTATCCCGAAAGGCTTCCGCTGTGAGCAAAATAGCGGTCGCCGTCGCGTGTCTGCGTCCACCAGGTTAGCCCGAATCCGGACGTTTCATTGCCCCAGATGCCTTCGATGCCGCCTTTGAACTGATCGAACTGAAGCGTCATCATTTGTTCGAGCGTCGCTTCGCCGATGATGCGTTTTCCGTTGAAAACACCGCCATTCAGGTTTGCGATCAGCCAGTTTGATTGATCGTGGATGGTTCCGTAAGTGATCCCGGCCGGGAAGACCGCGGCACGGATGCGTGTCGTCGGTTTTTGCGTTCCTGTGTCTTTATCGACGACGTAGGGAACCGAAAGACGTTCGTCCATACCCGGCGTCGGGTCGAATGCGGTGTCCGTCATCTCCAGCGGCGTCCACACGTGCTCCTGCATATATTTGGTATAAGGCACGCCCGAAAGTTTCTGCACCAGATAGCCGACCAGCGTGAAAGCCGCGTTCGAATATTCGACCTTTGTCATCGGCGGATGCGCGACCTTAAGCTTCGTTCGTACCCATTCGTCCAGCGGAGTGACCGGCGCGTTCGTCCAAACGGGGACGGCTCCGAAATCACCGTCAAGCCCCGACGTATGCGTCAGCAAATGCCGGAACGTGACCGGATTCTTCGGATCGTCGCCGGGAATTTTGAAGTCCAGATAATTGCTGACCGGATCATCGAGTTTGAACTTGCCCTGTTCCATCAATTGAAGCAAAGCGACAGTGGACATCGCCTTGAACGTCGAACCGATCAGATACACGGTTTCCGGAGTCGCCGGCGTCCGTGTTTTCAAATTCGCTTCGCCGTACGCGGACTGCCAAACGATCTTGTCGCCGACGACAAGTGCGACCGATGCCGACGGTATATTCCCTTCGATAAGCATTCGCCGGATCTCGGGTTCAAGGTCGTGCGTTACCTTGTTTATATCGACGGTGCTTTGCGCCGCCGATCCAAAGCAGAACACTAATAGCATCGCGGCGGCCGCGGCGGTGAAACGCATATTTTGGAAGAATGAACTAGTGTATTTTTTCATCATTTCTTTGAAATTATCGGGAGTTCTATGAACGAAGCGTTGCCGCCCGAGTGAAATACCCGCTGTGTCGCCTTCTGAAAATCGGCGTCCGTCGCCTTAAATATATTCGGCACGAATTTCTGCGGATTGCGGTCAATTATCGGGAACCAGGTGCTCTGGACCTGTACCATTATGCGATGGCCTTTTTTGAACGTATGATCATTCGCCGGGAAAACAATGCGGTATTTTACGGCCTCGTTTGCCGGTATCGGCTCCGGCTTTTCCCAGCTCTTGTAATATCGCCCGCGGAAAACATCACCTGCGATCATTAGCTGATAGCCGCCCATTTTCGGATCGTCGGTGTAATTTTCGGGATAAACATCAATTACTTTGACGACCCAATCGCTGTCGGTTCCGCTTGTCGAAGCAAATAAGTTTGCGATGATCTTTCCGGAAACAACGACATCATCCGTAAGCGGTTCCGTAACGAACGTCAGAACGTCCGGCCGGCGGTCAGCGAACCGCTGATCTTGAACTTGCCAGACGCGCCATTCGGCTCCCATGCCTACGTCCATCGGCCGCGGACGATACGGAACGGGATTTTCCGGGTCGGAAACGTATTCCGTGAACGCCTTGTCGCCCGCCTTCGGCGCATCGAACGACAGCCCGCGGTTCTGATGCAGATACAGGTTCGTGTTCGCGGCTTCTTTCGGTGACCAATCGTCATGGCGGATCCAGGCGTTGTCGCCGGTGCGGAACGTCAAAGCTTCTGGTAAGTCCGGATCCGGCCCGTCTTTCAGATAATGTTTAAGGAACGGCGCGCGGACCTTCGTTCGAAAATATTCGCCGGTCGCGCTTCCAAAATTTATACGGTCAAGCTTATCGCCCGCTCCGCGCGAGAATCCGCCATGATTCCACGGCCCGACGACCAGAAAGTTCATATTGTTGGTGTCGTGGCGTTCGAGCAGTTCGTATATCTTTATCGGCCCGTAGAAATCTTCCTGATCCCACCAACCGGCGACATTCAGCGTCGGAACGGTTACCTTATTCAGCCACGGAGCGAAAGCCTGACGTTTCCAAAATGCGTCGTAATCCGGGTGTTCTTCGAAATCGTTCCACGTCGGATATTTGTCATGAAGGTAATTTTTATCTACGTTCGAAAGTGCGCCGAGGTCAAGGAACCACTCATATTCGTCGCGCTTCGTCACGATCTTTGAAGGGCTGACCACCTCGTTCGAGGTTTCCATCATATACGTATAATTGAACGCGTAGCTCAGACGGAACGCGCCGTTGTGATGAAAATCGTCGCCGAGCCACATGTCGGCGGGCGATGCCTGCGGCACGATCGCCTTCAGCGCCGGATGCGGATCGAGCATTCCCATGACCGTCAGCCAGCCGCCGTAGCTTGTGCCCGCAAGTCCGACGCGGCCGTTGTTATTCGGAACATTCTTTAACAGCCATTCGATCGTGTCGTAGGTATCCGTGCTTTCGTCGATCGCATTCTTGTTCTTCGGGTCGCGCGGCTGGCGAAGCATCACAAAATCGCCTTCGGATCTGAATCTTCCGCGAATGTCCTGCTGAACGATTATGTATCCGTCTTTTGAAAGTTCGGGCATCGCCGCGTTCAATTGTTCGGACGAAAGGTCGCCGATGCCGTACGGCGTCCGCAGAATAAGCATCGGCAGCTTTTCGTTCGAGATGTTCGGGACAAATATTTTCGTATTAAGCCGAACGCCGTCGCGCATCGGTATCATCGCATCGGACTTTGTATATACCGGAGCGTCCTGTGCCAAAACCGATACGAACGCCGCGGCTAAAAGCAAGCAGGCGGCTGCCGCAGCGAAGAGAATTTCCTGAAAACTTCGCATGTCGAATCTCATTTTCCTCAACATAATTTCTCCTTAAGGCTTATTAACGCGATCGAGTGACGGCGGCCGCGGAACACGTTTCTGCGTATTCGTTTTCAGTAGTTTCATTGCTTCGGCAACCGCCCGTTCGAGCTGCGGGTCACGTCCGCCGATGACATCCGCCGGCGTATACTCAACGTGAATATCGGGCGAAACGCCGATGTTCTCAACGTCCCATTCGCCGTCGAAGTTATAGAACGCCAGGCACGGAGCGGTTATTCCGCCTCCGTCGATGGTTGGCGGCACGCCGAGCGTTCCGACAAGCCCGCCCCATGTCCGCGTTCCGATAAGCGGCCCGAGTTTTCGCAGTTTGAAATAATAGGGAAGTGCATCGCCGCCCGAACCAGCCGATTCGTTGATGATCATAACCTTCGGGCCATAGATACCGGCGATCGGCGAATAGAACGTGTTGCCGTCACGCAGTGCGAAAAAGCCCATCGGCTTGCGGTCGAGTTCGTTGACGACAAAATCCGCGACCATTCCGCCCTGGTTGTAACGAACATCGACGACCGTGCCTTCTTTGTCCTGCTGCGCGTAATAATAACGCACGAAGGACGCGTAACCCGGTCCGGCCGTATTCGGCAGCCAAACATAAGCAAGTTTTCCGCCCGAAAGTTCATCGACGATGCGGCGGTTATTTTCTACCCACGCACGCGTGCGAAGCCCTCCTTCGCTTGCGATCGGCACAACGGTTATTTTTCGCGCGCCGGTCATGTTCGGCTGTGAATTTACCGTGAGAATGATCTGGCGATCAGCGGTGTTCTGGAAATAGCTGAAGAAATCTGCCGACGGATCGATCGGCCTTCCGTTGACCGCCAGGATGTAATCGCCGTTCGATATATCTATTCCCGGAGCACTCAGCGGAGCGCGAAGTTCCGGATTCCAGCTTTCACCCGAATAAATGTGCTTGATCCGGTATTTACCGTCTGCGACCTCAATGTCCGCGCCGAGCATTCCGACCGAAACCGGATCGTCCGCGGGCACGTCACCTTCGCCCTGCAGATACGAATGGCCGACGCCGAGTTCGCCTCCGACCTGTGCGATCAGATAGCCGAGATCGGCGCGGTGGCCGACGTGTTCGACCAGTGGCAGATATTTGCGGTAAACCGCTTCCCAATCAGCACCCTGCATTTTCGGATCGTAGAAAAATTCGCGCTGGATGCGCCACGTTTCGCGGAAGATGTTCGCCCATTCTTCGCGCGGCACGACCCTCATTTCGAGTTCGCCCGTGTTGATGGCTCCTTCGCCGACCTTTGCCGGCGAATCGGTTCCGACGACGCCGAAACGTCCGCCGCGTGCGCCGTAAAGAAGTTTCTTTTTGTCGTTCGAAAGAGAATATTGGCTGACACCGTCCATAAAAGGCGTTGCGGCATTGGCCCTCAGAATAAATTTCTGGAGCCGCGTTCCCGAACCTTCGACCATTTCGAGAAAAAAGAACGTTCCTGCCGGTCCGGCGGAAAGGCTTCGATAATCAGCCGATCTCGCACGCAGCGGAAGTATTCTTTTTTCGATACCTTCGAGATCGATCCGAACTCCCGCAGATCCGTCCTTTGCCTTTGCGGTACTTTCGTCCTTCGCCTGCGAAGGTTCATCGCCCGTTTCCGGCATGAACGGCGACGGCTCAGTCGAAGCCAGCACCACGGCGTATATCGAACGGTTCGTCGGATGATCTATCGAACTCATTTCCAGCCAACTCGTTTTCGGGCCGAAATTCGTGCTCGCCAAAAAGTAGAGGTATTTTCCGCTTGCGTCGAATGCCGGTGATATCGCGTCGGCCAAACCGTCCGTGATGCGGCTTACTTTTTTCGTGTCGACCGAATAGACAAAGATCGCGCCCATCCGGCTGTTCAAGTTTTTCGAATAGGCGATCCACTTTGAATCGTGCGACCAAACCGTTCCGAACGCTCGGCCCGGAGCCGGGTTGTTGTCCGTGTCGATCTTTGTGAACGCACCGCTCGCGACATTCATTGTCCAAAGATTGCTGTGATTGTCTTCTAGTGCGATGGTCGAACCGTCCGGTGACCACACTGCCTCAGAAAAATATCCGCCGGTCGGCAGCGCGATCGCGCGCGGCTCCGACTGGCCAAGAGGATCGCCGATCATTAGCTGATATTCGCCGCTTGCATCCGAAAACCACGCAAGCTTTTCACCGTCCGGCGACCAGAACGGATCGCGTTCATGAGCACCCGATGTCGCCGTCAGGTTTCTGTAATCGCCTTTTGACGTCGGCACCGTGAAAATATCGCCGCGTCCTTCCACGGC
>CBFGSN010000046.1:0-17065 GCA_965651435.1 uncultured bacterium
CTGCTGGCACGCGGTGAATTTTCCATTATTATCGTCAGCCTTGCGGCCGCCGGCGGACTCAACCCGCTGCTGCAGCCTTTTGCCGCGTTGTATGTTCTGATACTGGCGTCCGTGTCGCCGCTGATGGCAAAAGAATCCGAGCGGATCTATAACGGAGCGCAAAAGATCGCCGGCCTTTTCGCGAAAAAACCCGACGACGATGAGGACGACGGCGAAGATCACGACGATGACGACGGCGGCGAAGACGAGAACCAGGCCGTCGAACAGGCACGCATAGTTCCCCGTTGGGATTGATTTCAAAACCAAATCGGAGCAGAATATACCGTCTTTTCTAGAAACCCTATCAGGAGGCGGTATTTATGAAATTCCTTTCGTTCGGAATTCTCTTTTTCGCGATGACGTTCTGCGGCATCAGCGATCGTCTGAAAAGCATGTCGGGAGGTTCGAATTCTTCCTCTCCGTCCAACACCTCAAGATCATCGGATGACACCGGCGGCGACGTAGAAACCGCCACGCTTACTCCGGAACAACAAGCGATAATGGACGCCAACAAAGAAATGACCTGGGACGACCAGGGCATTTCGTGGAAGATCCCCGGATCGTGGAAAAAAATGGAGCTGCGAAAAGAATCGCTTAATTATGGTTCTCCGGATCTAGCATTTCTGATCGGCACGATATCCGTAATGGACGACGATTTTCCGTCAGATGTGAGCCTGAAAGCAACGTATGAAAGTTCGATGCAACAGCTCGAGAAAGGAAAGTACCAATCGGCCCGCTACGTGGAGATCGACGGAATAAAAGGCGTCGAATTTGTCGAAGCCGTGCCGGAGGACAAAGACGGAATTCGCCGCTATCAGTGGATAGCGTTCCGCCATTATCAGGGACAAAATCAGCAGCTTAATATTATGCTTTCGACCACACAAACCAAATGGGACAAGCATAAGGACGAATTTCCCGCGATAATGTATTCGATGAAGATCTCGCAGTAGATTCGTCGTTATTCTGTTGTGCAAAACTTTGCGCCCTTTGTGTTAGAGGAAAACCCAAGCACAAATGGCGCAAAAAAATACCACAAAGTTCACAAAAGCGAACCCAAAGGCTCTACAACGGCGTCGGTGAATCTGCGTGCGGAATAAAGCACTTTCGGCAGCGGGCTTCGTATTTGTCGCTGGCTCCGACCTCGACGCGTTCGTCGCTTTCGACGGTTCGCTGAGAATAATTCGCGGTGCTTCCGCATTTTACGCAGATGGCGTGTGTTTTTGTGATGAATTCGGCGACCGAAAGAAGCTGCGGCATCGGTTCGAACGGCTTGCCGGTGTAATCCTGATCGAGTCCCGCGATGATCACGCGTTTCCCGCCGGCGGCAAGTTCGTTCGCGGCGGCGACGATATCCATATCGAAAAATTGGCCTTCGTCAATGCCGACAACCTGTGTGTCAGGCCGGATAAGTTCCATCATTTCGCGCGTCGTCGCGACCGGTTTCGAATCATGCGTGCGGCCGGAATGCGACGCGATCTCTTCGATCGAATAACGCGCGTCGATGCTCGGTTTGAAAACCTGAACACGCTGGCGGGCGATGCGTGCGCGATTTAATCTGCGGATAAGTTCTTCGGATTTTCCCGAAAACATCGAACCTACGATAACCTCTATCCAACCTGTGCCGTTCTGGCGAACTTTGCGGCGTTCTTCAGTATTATCGAACGCAAATTCCTCAACCATCTGTTCGTGATCTTCCTTTCAATGCAAGTTTTTTTCAGCGGAAAGCAAGATTAACACGAGCCGGAGAAAAAGTCATTTTCAGTTGATACGAAGGTCGCGGCCGGTCATTGATGCAGGTTTTTCCAGGCCGAGAACGCCCAGGATCGTCGGTGCGATATCGCGAAGCGAGCCTTCGTCGGCGAGCGGAGTTTCGCGGTGATGTTCGTTTATAAGATGAAACGGAACGCGGCCCGAAGCCGAATGCGATGATGTGATCAGGGCCGTGCCGTTCATTTCAAGAATCTTTTCGACGACGCCGCCAAGGCATGTGTCGAGGTATTGGACCGCTTCGATCGACGCGGCTTCGCTGCCGTCGGCAAGCGACGCGAGAGCCGGCAGGTTCACAACGTGCATCGCCGACGGCTTTCCGGCAATAGATGTTATCGCCGCGTCCGCGATCTTAAAGCTTTTCATTTCGGGTTCGGATTCCAGCGTCAAGACGTCTGCCGCGGGAAGTATATTTTCGAAACCGCCATTGAATCCGCATGTGAATTCGTTCGAGAGTTCGTTCGCACGCGTAGCGTCGCTGATGCGAAAATTTTCTATCTGAAATGCGGACATTACTTCCGCAAGTCCTTCCTGCACAGGAGCGGCATGGAACGCGACCGGCAGCCCGAGCGAGCGGTCATATTCCGTCAGGCAAACGATGTTCTGTTTGGCGCGCTGGCCGTCCGACGAAAGCGATCTGACAAGCTGCCGCATACCGTCGGCGCGGTGATCGAAGAATATCACGGTGTCGCCGTCGCGGACCTTGGCGACCGGTTCGCCGTTGTCGTTTTCCAGAATGATCGGCGAAATGAATTCGTCCGAAATTCCACGCAGGAACGAACCGCGAACGGCTTCGATCGGATCTTTGGCGCGTTCGCCTTCGGCATGGACGAGCATAGTGAATGCCCGTGCCGTGCGTTCCCAATTTTCCTCCGTGTCCATCGCGAAAAACCGTCCGCAAAGCGTCGCGATGCGGCCGACGCCGATGTCCGCCATTTTTATTTCGAGCGCTTCGATGTAAATATCGGCCGTGCGTGGTTCGACATCGCGGCCGTCCAAAATTCCGTGAACGAACACGTCCTTCGCGCCGTTTAGCTTCGCCATCCGCAAAAGCGAATAGAGCGAATCAGGCAGGGAATGAACGCCGCTGTCGCTGAGCAATCCGACGAGGTGAACGGCGGCTCCCGCTTCGGCGGCATCCCGCATCGCCGCATTCAGCGTTTCGTTCGCCGCAAATTCGCCTGTCCGAATGGCGTCCGACACCACCGAAACTTCGGTTTCCGCGTCGCGTCCCGCACCTATCGTCAGATGTCCCGCGGCGGCATCCGCACCCGCGGTCAACGTCGTTTTCGGAAAATTATTGCGGAGCGAATCGTAATTCGGCGTGAACGAACGATTTATGATCGATTCGCCGTTCGCATCGGCGTCGTCCCAGCCATCGAGGATTATCAGGGCAAGCGGCCCGTTTGCAGATGTTGTCATATCTTTGGAAAGAAAGAACCGGATATGGGAAAAAGCGGATGCGGCTTCGGCCGCAAAAACATTATAACCGAATTTCGCCCGAGGTGTACAAGATTTTTTAACGCTTGCCGGTTTTCGCGGTTTTTCGTGTTCCGGAAACGAACGGGTTGTCTTTAAGCCGGAACCGCCACGGCATTTCGGCGAATTCTTCGGCGTAATCGATGCCCACGCGCGGGCCGGTAATTATTTCGGCATCGGCAAACTCGCGAAAATCCTCCAGCCGGATCCGCCTTCCGCGAAAGTTTTCGCCGTTAAAACTTTTATCGATGCCGAGTGCGATGCAAAGCTTTCCCGGCCCGGACGTCAGATCTCGGTCGGGCATTTTGCCGCGGCGTTCGCGTATGATATCGATGCCTTCGACCGGTTCGGCGGCGCGAATAAGTATCGCGTGCGGATGATCTTTCGGGCCGGTTACGACATTTAGCTGGTAATACATCCCGTAAACAAAGAAAACATAGACAGTTCCGCCGACGGCGTACATAACTTCGGTCCGCTGTGTGCGGCGGCCGCCGAAGCTGTGCGCGGCCTTGTCGATCTCGCCGAGATACGCTTCGGTTTCGACGATCATCGCGGAAACGCGCTTTCGGCCCGCCGGAACCACGAGCAGCTTTCCGATAAGGTCGCGTGCGACTGCGAGCGTGTCTTCGCGGAGGTAAAAATCTTTCGGAACTGTTTTATTCATACGGAACGTCGATTGCCTTTAAGCTAATTTATACGTGTAAACATACGATATCCGTATGCGATCCATACGTTTTCAAGGAGAAAAAAAATATGCAGACAAAAGAAATTATGACAAAAGACCCGGCGTGTTGTACGGCCGATGCGACGCTTCAGGAAGTTGCAAAACTCATGATCGACAACGATTGCGGCTGTATTCCGGTCGTTGATGGAAAAGATACTAAAAAACCGCTCGGAATGATCACCGACCGCGACATTGTCGTCCGAACGGTCGCCGCGGGCAAAAATCCGCTCGATCTGACGGCGGGCGATGCGATGTCTAAAAGCCCGATCGTCGCAAAACACGACAGCACCGTCGAAGAATGCTGCAACCTGATGGAACAGAACAAGATCCGTCGCATTGCGGTCGTCGATGCGGACGGAAAATGCTGCGGAATGGTCGCCCAGGCCGACATTGCGATGAACGCCGGCGATTCGACCACGGCCGAGGTCGTTCAAACAGTATCGAAAGCCGCCGGCCAGGGCAGCGGATTCTAAGGCTTGGTCTCGGTTAAGAGAGTCGGGGGAAGCCCTAGTTCTTCCCAAAATCCGGCGGATAGAACACGACTTCCAAAACCTTTCCGCCTGCGCCTTTCGTATAGAAAGAAGATGTGCCGTCACGATGAGGCTTTATCGGGCGGCCTTCTTTTGCGGCCGCGTTTTCGAGTTCTTCCATCGTTTCGACCCGCAGCCCGAAATGTTCCGGATGCTTCGACCCCGCCGGCAGAAGTGCGATGCCGAAACCTTTCGGATCGCGAACCATCGCCCAATCCTCGTACTTAGTTTCGACCGTAAATCCGATGCGTTCGTATTCCTGAATATCCTTTTCCATATCGGCGGTCTTTACCGCAATATGATCCAATGTGCCCGAAAATCGTATGTCTTCCATCTCGTGCCTCCTTGTCTGCTTATCTTGATTTTAACAAACCGCGGGCGAAATTGCCCATGGGTTCGCGGCTCGGGTTTGGTATAATAACGCCGATGTTTCAAAAGCTTTGTTTTGTGTTATTGGTCGCTTTTGCCGCAGCGGTATGTTTCGGGCAGTCCGCGCCGAGTGGTATCCTGGCTTCGTCGGCCGGGAAAAACTTCACCGTCGATGATCTTTCGCCGGAGGCGCGTCACGCCTACGACGACCGTGCGATCCATGCCGCGGAATTTCGCGAAACGCTTCGACGGCGTTATATCGCTCAGCTTGCGCTGGACGCAGAAAGCCGAGCAACGAACATGACGGACGATGAACTCGTCAAAGCCGCGACTGCAAAGCTGACCGATCCGACCGATGCTGAGGTCCGGGCGTTCTATAATGAAAACAAAGACAAACTCGCCGGCCGCTCATATGAATCGGTCGCCGCTGAGCTGAAACAATATATGAAGGACGAGGCGCGTAACCGCGCCGTCACCGGGTTGATAGATTCGCTCGCGGCAAAGCATAAGATAGCGGCAGTCGGCGATATTTCGAATGCCGAACCTTCGCCGACGGATGTCGTAATAAAAGCCGGAACGCGTTCGATAACCTACGCGGAATTCAAAGATCATTTCAAACTCCAGATCTATGACAACGAGATGAACACCATCGACATTGTCCGCAGCGACCTGGAGGATCTGACATATATCGCCGCGCTCGATGCCGAAGCAAAGGCAAGAAACACGGACGTTCAATCGATAATTGCCGAAGAAGTGACGAACAAGCTTCGTGATTTCAGCGACATGGAACGGTATGAACTTGACAGCGCTCTTCGCGATAAACTGGCGAAAAAATACAACACCAAAATTTTTCTGAGCGAACCGGCTCCGATCGTGCAGAACATTTCGACCGATGACGATCCGGCCGATGGCCCGGCAGACGCCCCGGTCACGATCGTTATGTTCAGCGATTTTCAGTGTTCGGCGTGTGCGGCGACGCATCCGGTTCTGAAACGAGTTCTTGCCGAATATCCGGGGAAGGTCCGGTTCGTCGTCCGCGATTTTCCGCTCGAATCGATCCACGATCATGCCTTTGCCGCCGCGCGTGCCGCCAATGCCGCCGCAAAACAAGGAAAGTTTTTCGAATATATCGACCTGCTATACGAAGGGCAGAATGCGTTTTCGGACGAGGCGTTCGTCGCCTTTGCGGAAAAGCTCGGTATGGATACGAAAAAATTTACGGCGGACTTTAATGACAAGGCCGCCGCCGAAGAGATAAGAAAAGATGTTGCGGACGGAAAGTCCTACGGCGTTTCGGGAACCCCGACGATCTTTATTAACGGCAAAAAGCTGCGAAATCCGGCACCGGATCTTCTGCGCAAAGCGATAGACACCGCGACCGCCGCCAAGTAAAAAAGTATTATGAAAAAGATGTTTATTTTGTGCCTAATTCTGGCCTGTTTTGCATGCGGAGGAAATTCCACTTCGAATGTAAATACAAATGCGAACAATGCCAATGCGAAACCGCCGACAAATATTCCGGTCTATTCGTACACGGTCGTGAACAAATTTCCGCACGACGGGGAAGCATTCACGCAGGGCCTGGTTTACCACGACGGATTTCTATATGAAAGCACCGGCGAAGAAGGCCAGTCGACGATCAGAAAGGTCGATATTTCATCCGGAAAGGTTCTGCAAAAACGCGACGTGCCGAGCCAAATGTTCGCCGAAGGTTTGGAGATCCTGGGCGACAAATTTTACCAGCTTACGTGGCAGGACGGCGTCGGCTTTACGTATCACGCCGCCGATCTTTCGCCCGGACCGGAATTTCGCTACAACGGCGAAGGCTGGGGCCTGACGACGGACGGCACTTATCTGATAATGAGCGACGGCACGCACATTCTGAAATATCTTGACCCGACGGATTTCACTGTCGTAAAGAGCCAGCCCGTAATGCAGGACACGGGCAAACCGCTGTTCTTGCTGAACGAACTCGAATGGGTGAAAGGCGAGATCTGGGCGAATATATGGCATTCCGAAGACACCCAGACACAGACAATGCAGGGAACTTTTCCGAATATCGGCAAGGCGAATTACATAGCGCGTATCGATCCGTCAACCGGACGAGTCGTCGGTTGGATCGACCTTGGGGGCATTTCGCCGACCGATCAGTTCGACAATGTTTCGATGGCAGAACGGCCGCGGTCCGGTTACCAGATAAATTCGAAAGGGGAAAACACGCTGAACGGCATCGCCTATGACGAAGCGGGTGATCGTTTGTTCGTTACCGGCAAAAAGTGGAAGAACCTTTACGAGATCAAGATCATACCCAAAGAAAAATAATGCAGGTTACAGAAGACGACAAGCGCCATATGAGCCGCGCGGTCGAATTGGCGCTTGAAAGCGTGCGTGCAGGTGACGGCGGGCCGTTCGGCTGCGTCATTGTAAAGAACGGCGAGATCGTCGGCGAAGGCCGGAATATGGTCACGGCATCGAACGACCCGACGGCGCATGCCGAGGTCGTTGCGATCCGGAACGCGTGCGCGAATCTCGGTTCATTCCAACTCGACGGCTGCGTAATTTACACTTCGTGCGAACCGTGTCCGATGTGTTTGGGCGCGATATATTGGGCTCGGCCCGAAAAGATATTCATCGCTTGCAACCGCAAAGACGCCGCGGAACACGGCTTTGACGATGCTTTCATTTACGACGAGATCGGACTCGACGCGGAACATCGCCGAATTCCATCCGTTTGGATGATGCGCGACGAGGCTCTCGTCGGCTTTCGCGAATGGGCGGCAAATACCGACAAGATCGAATACTAGAACGATGCAGAATGTTTATATACTCGTCCTGCTGGCGATCGCGGCCGGCGTCGTTATTCCGATCCAGGGAGCGCTGAATACACGGCTCGCCGGAGTGCTCGATTCGCCGATGCTTTCGGCGTTCCTGTCATTCGCGGTCGGAACGCTTGCGCTGTTCGTTTATTTGCTGTTGACCGGAGCTCCGCTCGGCAACCTTACCTCGGCAAAAAATGCTCCGCCGCTTGCGCTCACCGGCGGCATATTCGGCGCGTTCTTTGTCGCGTCAACGATAATGCTAATACCGCGGCTCGGCGTAGCCGTCACGTTCGGCCTGGTCGTTGCGGGACAAATGATATTTTCGGTCGTCGTCGATCATTTCGGCCTGCTCGGTTCACCCGTCAGCAAGGTAAATTGGGCACGGCTCGGCGGCGTCCTGTTAATTACCGTCGGGACGATCATCATTCGCCGCTACTAAAATTTCGGAACAATTCGATCACATCGGGAACTTTTTCCCGCCGCATGTGTCTTTACAAACAGCGGATGGCACCGGCAAAAGGAAAAAGGAGGATCGAAATGTTTGAAAAAATGATCGAAACCGGAACGGCCGAAAATCAGTTCAAAGGCCGCAAGCGATATTTTCTCTTTTCGGGTGTCGTCGTCGGAGCGTTGTTTCTTTCGGCGGTGCTTATCAGCATCTACGCAGCGGAATACGGCATCGGGCTGGGTGATATAAATACGGCGGAGTTGCTCGCACCGGTTATTACGGACGCACCTGAGCCGAAACTTCCCGAAGCTCCCGCACAGGCTTCGTCACCGGATAAAACCGTATTTCCGACGCGGCGGTCGAACATGGCCCGCGTTGATGAAGTACAGCATGTGCCGGATGGCATCTCGACGGCACAGAACACGCTTCGCGCTCGGCCCGACGCGAGCAGATTCAATATTACGAACGGCCCGGAAACCGACGGCATCGGTCCGTATCGTCCAAATGGCAGCGATCGAGCCATTACAGGAACTTCGTCCGGCGGCCTGAAAGATAAGAATGTCGCGGCCGTCGAACCTACGAAATTAAAAGTTCCGCCGCCGACGCGTCCCGTGAAGCCGCAGGCACCGAAAAGCCTCGGTGTAGTGACGGGACTTGCGACGCATCTGCCGAAACCGTTCTATCCGCCCGCAGCAAAAACGATGCATATTGGCGGAGTAGTAACCGTCCAACTATTGATCGACGAAAAGGGAAATGTTATTTCGGCAAAGGCTTCGAACGGCCCGAAGATGCTGCAGCCTTTCGCGGAAAAGGCCGCCAGAAGCGCAAAATTTACGCCGACGCTGCTCTCAGGCGTTCCGGTAAAAGTAACCGGCATCGTCAGGTACAACTTCGAGCCGTGATTTCTCACGCAAGAGGCGAGGCGGCCTTTTTCATCAGACGGACAAATCGCGGGTCGTCGCGAAGTTCGTCATAGAAGGGGTCGCTTTTTATCATCAGCGGAAATACATTTAGTTCTCCGCAGGCTTTATCAAGCCATTCGAAGGCCGATTCCATTTCGCCCAACACGATATATTCGCGGACAAATCGGATCGCCGGAACATATTCGGCCGATCGGGCTTGTTCAAAAAGCCGACCAAGCTTTTCGCGTGCAGCGGCCTTCGTTGCGGTGCCGATGTCGGCTGGCGTTTCGTTGGAAGCAGACGTTTTTTCAAGATCGAGCCGCGCGGCATTTCTCCATGATTCGAGAGCGTCGCGGGATCGCCCCATTTTTAGGTAAACCTCGGCCATCAGTTCGTGAACCAGATAATTATTGGCGTCGAGTTGGAGAGTGCGGCGCAGCACGCGGATAGATTCTTCGTATTGCCGCGAAAAATAGAGGCATTGCCCGAGGAAACGCCCAAACAGTATCGACAGCGGATCCATCGAAAGAGCTTGTTCGGCTTCAACTATCGCGGCTTTATGGTCGCCGCACGCAAGAAAATAGAATGAATACAAATGGTGTATTTCCGGCACGGACGGGATCGTTTCCGCGACGGTTTTGATCATATCTCCGGCGTGTGCAAAATCGCGGTCGCGGATCAGTTTTATCGCACCGAGAGCGAGCCGCGGTTCGACGAACGTTTCATCGAGTTCAAGCGCTTTATGAACTGCTGATTCGGCTAATTCCCAGCCGCGTTTCGGTTCGATGGCTATCAGCCCCCAAGCAGTGCCGTAACCGTAGTATGTACACAAACCGAAATAGCCCGGAGCGAATGTCGGATCGATCTCTACCGACCGCTGAAAATGCCTTAGCGAATGGGCGAACATCGGTGACATTGCTCTCCAGCGGTAATATTGGCCTTTCATATATGAAAGCCACGCTTCCGGATCGGCGGTGTGCCGTTTCAAAACGGCATCGCGTTCGATGCTGAATAGTTTGACCTTTAGCGAATCGGCGACGGCAAGAGCTATCTCGTCCTGAATATCGAAGATATCTTTGACGAGGCGGTCAAAGCTTTCTGACCAGATAGAATATCCGTTTTCGGCGTTGATCAGCCTGACGGTGATCCGCAGATGTCCGTTCGCACGCCGGACACTGCCTTCGAGAATGGTTCTGACCTGCAGAATTCTTGCGATCTCAGTGATGTGAATTTCTTTGTCTTTAAAAGAAAAAGCTGATGTCCGGGCCGCGACCTTAAGCGTTTTTATTCTTGAAAGTGAATTCAGAAGCTCTTCGGCAAGTCCTTCGCAAAAATATTCGTTCTCGATATCATTGCTCAGATTTTTGAATGGAAGCACCGCGACCGAATTCTGCGGTGGAGGAACGGATTCGTTTTGCGCTGCGTTGCGAAGTGCCGTGGTCTCACTGACCTTTTCAATAAAGCGGTACCCGTGACCGCGTACCGTTTCGATGAAACGGTGTCCGTCACGGCCTTCGCCGAGAGTTTGGCGAATGAGCGAAATGCATTTGTCGAGATTATTTTGTTCAACCGCGGTGTCCGGCCAGATCTCATCAAGAAAGCGGTCTTTCGTGACAAGCGAACCGTGTTCGCGAAGCAGCAGGCTTAGAACGGCGAAAGCTTTTTCGGGAAGCGGCAGCCGGTCACCATTATGGAGCAGAAGCCGTTCGCCGGCATCCAGACGGAATTCCCCAAAAACATACGCTTCTTGCATGGACATAAGCCGAAGATACCTTCAGGAAATCTTCAGAAACATTTCAGAAAACCCGAAGTATCGGTTCGAACGGCAACTGGTACCATTCCAAAACTAACGAATATCTCGTTTCAAAAGTGTGACACTGCCCACCGGAAATGCGCAGATTCTATCACTATGGAATGAAGAATGTAAACGTTACGCACATTATAAAAGCTGGATATCCGCAGGGTACATCCGTGTATTTTGCTGCCGCTTTTTTGCAACGGAACCCTTTACTCGAATATCTGGAGGATAAAGATGAAACGTACGATATATGTTTTTGCAGCGATACTATTATTTCTTTCTACGGCTGCGTTTTCCCAATCCGAAGAAATAATCACGACAGGCCTAAACCATCCGAACAAGATCATTCTCGGCCCGTTCAATTCGGTTCTGGTCAGCGAGGACGGCACGAGCGATCCGAATTCGGGACGCATATCGATGATCGATCAGCGAAGCGGCCACCGCCGAACGCTTATCGAAGGGCTTCCGTCGGCCGTGTCGATGCTAGGCGGTTCACCGGAAGCGGACGGCGTAACGTCGGTTTACCTTGACGGACTGACGCTTTACGCAACGATCGGGATCGGCGACGGAGCGATCCCGGGACCCGGTCCCGGACTCGAATCGCCAAATCCCACACCGTCATCGCCGCTTTTCGATTCCGTGATCCAATTCGATTTTCCATTCGGACTCGGATTCTTCACCGGTGGTTTTCAAATGACATTGGCGGATCAGAACCGGCTTGCTCAAGGCAGAACGGTCTGGCTTTCCAACGGCCGGTGGGGTTTGGTGCGGGCTCGTGTCGTTGCCGATCTGCCCGATTACATAGCCAATCCGACGCCCGACCATCCGGATAATGCAAAGGCTTCGCATATATATGCGATGACGATGTATCGCGGCGATATTTACCTCGCGGATTCGGGCCTGAACCGGATCACGCGGATCAAAAGATCGCGGCGCCGGCGGATCGAAACAGTGTACACATTTCCGTCGATCCCGAATCCGACGCCGGTCGGAGCTCCTTTTATTGAGGCAGTCCCGGATAACATTCACACATTCGGAAACCGCCTTATGCTGCCGACGCTTACGGGATTTCCGTTCGTTCCGGGGCTCGCCGGTGTGACATCGTTCGACCCGCGCAGCGGCACGGCTTCGCCGTTCATTTCTGGACTTTCCACAGCGATCGACGTTGCGGAAAGCGGCCACGGACGGCATTGTTTCTTTCACCATCACGGCGGACATTCCGGTTATTTTACTTTGGAATTCAGCACCAACATGCTTAGCGGTGCTCCCGGGCGGCTTCGGTATTACGGCACTCCGACCGCCACACCGGATGATATTTCGACCGACCTCATAACGCCGGGCGGAATGGCCGTGAACGACCGGACCGATACGGTCTTTGTGACGAGCGTCGCGACTGGAATGCTGACGCGGATCCGTGTGAATTGACTCCATATCGCGGTGTCTAAAACGACGAACGATCAGCCTTGCACCGAATTTTGTCAGGGCTGATCCATCAACATAAAAGGGGAGAAATATATGGGTAACGAAGTAAGAGTTTTTAAGTCCGCAGATGATGCCGCCATCGCGGCGATCGATCTGATCAATGGGAAATCGATATCCCAGAATGCGGAGTACGCCGGACGTATTTTTCAGAGAGGGGAAAATTTCTTTTTTACCCCTGCATCCACGCTCGGTCGAAGCGACTATTCCCACCCGGGCGCGAAAGTTCCGGACGCTAGAAATATTGGGACGTACCACACGCATGCCGGAGGCTTTTTTGAAACGGACGAGATATTTTCGCCCGATGACAAACTCAAGGCCACGCTCGCGAAGGAAATAGCCTATTTGGGCACACCGCATCAGAGAATATTGAAATTCGTGCCTCTCACCTTGCTTCCATTGGGAGCCCGGAAAGGGCAGGTTGAGGTATTACGTGGAATCTATGTGCTAAAAGAGGTCGTAATTACAGGCTCTTCCGAATAGCACACAATGTGTATTTTCATTTGACGGCGGCGAGGCCGCCCGAATGCGGTCAGGCGTCTCGAATATTCCGAACGCTTACCGATCCGTGTGCGGTAACTATCTCCAGATGCACACCGGATACGAACCCGCGGTTCCTGGGCTGCGGGTTCTTTTGGTTTACCGAAGTTCGAACTACGGCAGGAACTTCCGATTATTGTTCAGTACTTTCAGTCCCCATGGAATGCTTGCGAGCGTCGCGCCGGCGAGCATTCCCCAACCGAGTTTGCTGCGCGTGGAACGCGGCAAAGCATTCGCAACGAGCAGCCCGATGCCGAAACCGCCGAAAGCTTTGATCGCACCGAATTCGGCAAATTCCGAAAAGATCAGATCCATCCGCGACGCTTCGCGATGATCGGTTCGGAGCCAATCGAGAGCTTCGTCCTTTTCCGAATCGGGAAATGCCTCGGCTTCGATGGTCGGCACAAGAGCCATTTCGACACTAAACAATTTCCGCAGCCACGTTTGATCCGAAACGAGAACTGCTTTTTCTATGTCCGCCAGCACGTGCGGATGACGGAAAAGGAACGAGAATTCTTCGTATATCACATCGAACGTAATGTCACGAAGGTCAAGGTCACGGACTTCGTAAAAAAGTTTTATCCGCGGAAATGCGTTCAATTTCGCTTCCGCCAGATCGAGAGCGTCCTTGATCTGCGCCGCCGTAAATTCGCCCGTTATTTTCAGCCAAATGATATTTTCGCCTTTTAGATCGCTAACCTCCAACATCTTTAATACCTCCTTGCCGTTGGTTTCGATACCTTAATTGTAGCGCCAGCGATGCGAAGATTCAGGCCTTTTTGCAACGCACAAAATGATACAATCAGGCAAGCGATGACGAGCCGCAACGAAAAATTCGAGAAATATTTTCGCGTACTTTCGTATGCGGCGGCGTTTTGCGGCTTTCTGGCACTTGCGGTATCGGGAACCTTTTCTCCGCCGGAATCTTTGGCGTTCGTTGTCATAATGATCGCCGCCTGGTTTATGGAAGGCCGCCGCCGGCAGATATCCGAACGTCTCGGGACGGCACTGATCGTGCTTGCGATCCCGGCGTTTTATCTGCTTTGGAAACTTCACATCTTTACTGTTTCAACGAATGCCGAGCTGCTGCCGGGACTTCTCGGCCGGCTGATACTTTCGCTTTCCGCGATAAAACTCCTCCAGAAAAAATCGGACCGCGATTGGATATTCTTGTATCTGATGGCATTTTTCGAGGTTCTGCTCGGTGCCGGTCTGAGCATAAGCATTTTCTATTTTGCGTCGATCATTCTCTACATTTTTGTGATGACGGCGGTGGTCGTACTTTTCGAAATGCGGAAAACGTCGCAGCGTATGGCGGCGATCGATCCCGCATCGTTCGGCGACGCGGACAAATTCGCGTTTCGCCGGCTTCCGGCCATCTCGATCCCGCTTGTTTTAATGACGATATTGATCGCTGCTCCGATATTTTTTGCGTTGCCGCGCGTCGGTTCCGGGTTCGGCGGTCGGCAGGGCGGTTTGCAGACATCGTCGGGGTTTTCGGACCGCGTACGGCTCGGCGGCATCGGCAGCATTCAGCAGAACGACGCGGTCGTAATGCGCGTGGCGTTCGATCCGGCGCTGGTGCCGGTTAAAAAACGGCGTTGGCGCGGAGTCGCGCTTGATAGGTTCGACAACATTTCGTGGAGCAAATCGCACGCGATGCACAAGGAACCTTTTGCACGCGACGATCGCGGATTGATACAGGTCGGGCACGCCGCGGGCCGCGATACGCTGGTCCAACAGACGATCTATCTGGAACCGCTCGACACGCCGGTCATTTTCGCACTGCCGGGTTTGATCGCGCTTCAGACGGATCTGCCGTATGTTTTCCGGGACCGTTACGGAGCCGTCGGATTTCAGGGACGCGGCGAACGCCTGTTTTACAAAGCCGTTTCGGATGTTGCGGAGCCTTTGCCCGAAGAATTGCGCGAAGACGAATCGCCGTACCCGCATTCGATGGAAAATTATCTGCAGCTTCCGGAATCGCTCGACCGGCGAATTCCGGAACTTGCGGCGGAATTTACGCGCGGCACGTCGAACCGATACGACGCGGCCGCGGCGATCGAACGCCATCTGCAGAACGATTTCGGCTACACGCTCGAACAAAAAGCCGGCGGCGACGATCCGCTTGCGGATTTTTTGTTCAACGTGCGCGAAGGCCATTGCGAATATTTCGCGACGGCGATGGCGATAATGCTGCGGACGCAGGGCATCGCGACGCGTGTCGTGAACGGTTTTTCGCAGGGCGAATATAACGACGCGGCGGACGTTTGGGTCGTCCGGCAACTGAACGCGCATTCGTGGGTCGAGGTTTATTTTCCCGCGACGAACACGTGGGAAACGTTCGACCCGACGCCGTTCGACGGCCAGGGCGGCGGTTATGCGGCGAACGGCATCGGCAGCGGATTCGCAAAATATATGGAGGCGATCGAAACATATTGGATACAATATTTCGTCGCTTTCGACAGCCAGGGCCAGCGTTCGCTGATGTCGTCCATCCGCCGCGGATTCATTTCGTATCAGGAATCAGTCGCGTCATACGCATCGGACGCGAAATTCGAATTGTCCGAATGGTGGGCCGATGTCCGCGGCGAACGTGGGTTTGAGGTGAGCCTGATCGCGATCGCAAAAGGTGCCGCGTATGTCGTCGGCGCCGGGTTGATCTTCCTGCTGTTGGTCTGGGCGTATCGAAAGCTCGCGAAAATGAAGTTGTTCAGCCGCGCGTACAAAAAATTGTTCGGCACGCGACACCGCTCGGCGATCGAATTTTACGACCGTATGACAAAGGCCCTCGCGAAAAAAGGACTCGTCCGCGCCGGCCACCAAACGCCGATGGAATTTGCCGCCGCAACCGGCATTCCCGAAGCCGTCGAGATCACCGGAAAATACAACCGCGTCCGCTTCGGCGGCAAAGACCTCACCACCACCGAAGCCGACGAGGTCGAAAAGTTGCTTAAAATATTGGAAGAAAAGAAACAACTCTGATAGTTATGAAAACCAACACTGCTTCGGCAATATCTATCCAAAGATCGAGAAGAGCATTATTCCTAATGTTCATGGTCACTCTAATTGCGGGCATTTGCTCAAGCCCCGCCCTTGCTCAGGAAGAGGAAAAGGGGAGCGGCACTGAGACCCGAATCGGGGCCGGTTCGGGATCTGGCTCCGGATCCGGAACGGGATCGGCAGCTGCCTACGCTACACTTCCTCAATCTGATCCGGAACCGAGTATTTGGCTCGAACCGTGCGCCAAGGAAACCGAGGAGCAGCGGGCCGAGCTTGAGAATGCTTCCGATCTTGGCGCACAACTGAAAATACTGAACGAACGGCTCGAAAGTACCAGCAGTTGGGACAGAGCATGTGCCGTTGTTAGGGCCGGGAAGTTCGGGCCGGATGCCACCCCTCTGCTACCCAAATTGATCCAGATGCTTCGGGACGAAGAGGATCGAGCGGTGGGCTCTCGGATCGACAGATCGATCTGGACGATCCCGACTCAGAAAGGTATTCCGCTCGACGAAAGGATCGCCTTGACTAAAGATCCAAATGTCTATCAACGTCTTTTCGGGGCTTATTCGCTTTTGCACATTCGGTATCTCGCGAATACACCTGAGGAAAAACGTATCGTCGAAACGCTGATAGAAACCACACACGACGAAGATAGTCTCGTTCGTTGGATGGCCGTTATGGTGATTCGCGGACTCGCTTTTGATAAGAGCAACTTGTCCGCCGCAGTTCCCCGACTTTGCGAAATGATCAAGGACGGAAAAAATAATCCGATCTTTCCGCTGCGGGCTTTGGTTCCGCTTGCGCCGCAGGCAGTTAGCTGTGGGCCGCTGATATTCGATGTTCTGATAAATCCGAAAAAATTCGTAAAGGATGAAGATGGGGACAATGTCCGATCCTACACTTTATACTCAACTGCGGGAATCGTGTTAGGCCGGATGGGCGACCAGCTTGTTCCGTTGCTTAAAAAGCTGATAGATGAGCATCCGTATGAAGTCATTGAGGTGTTATCGAACATCCGCGGCGATGCGGCGTTCGATATGCTTTTGGAACTTAGTAAGAGTAAAGATGCCGGTGTACGAAAGGCCGCCGTGGAGAAAATGCCTAACGTAACAGCAATTGGCGCCAAGCAACTCTTGCCGCGTTTGTTGGAACTTCTGGACGACACGGA
>CBFGSN010000047.1:0-17039 GCA_965651435.1 uncultured bacterium
ATCGCCTTCCGAAGGTGCGGCAGTTACGGCTCCTTCTGTTCCGACCTGACGGCCTTCGAGTATAGCATCCGCGATGCGTGACGCGAACAGGCGAATGGCACGCAGAGCGTCGTCATTTCCCGGGATCACGTGATCGATGCCTTCCGGCGAGCAGTTCGTGTCAACGACCGCAACGATCGGGATGCCCAAGCGGTTCGCTTCGCGGACGGCGATGTCTTCTTTACGGACGTCGATGATGAACATAAGGTCCGGCCGGCCGTTCATATCCTTGATGCCCGCGAGGTTCTTCATCAAACCTTCGTGTTCGCGGTCGAGCTTCAAACGCTCTTTTTTCGTGAGCATTTCATAGCGGCCGTCTTCGCGCATCGCTTCGATGTCTTTTAATTTGTTGATCGAACGTTTGACGGTATCGTAGTTAGTCAAAAGGCCGCCGAGCCAGCGGTTGTTAACGTAAAACTGTCCGGCGCGTTCGGCTTCTTCTTTGATCGCGTCCTGGGCCTGACGTTTCGTTCCGACGAACAAGACTTTCTGATTCGGACGTTCGGTCAGCGATTCCTGAACATAATTCAGTGCGTCGCGAAAAAGCTTCTGCGTTTTCTGCAGATCGATGATGTAAATGCCGTTGCGTTCGCCGAAGATGTATTCTTTCATCTTCGGGTTCCATCGGCGGACCTGATGTCCGAAGTGAACTCCCGCTTCCAGAAGTTCTTTCATTGTAACTGTAGCCAAAACTTTATCTCCTTGGTTTATGTACTCGACGCGGCAGATGATCTAACCAAGAGCCGTGTCAATGGATTAGTGGTCATAGGTCTTTGGGTTTTGGTCTTTGGCCCTTGAAATAAGCTGCCAAAGACCAAAGACCCAAGTCCGAAGACCAACGAAAATTAACGTTTCGAGAACTGGAATCTCGCGCGGGCACCTTTCTGTCCGTATTTCTTACGTTCTTTCTGGCGCGGGTCGCGTGTAACGAGTCCTGCTTTTTTCAATGCCGGCCGCAGATCCGGGTCAAATTCCATCAGGGCACGCGTGATGCCGTGACGAACCGCACCGGCCTGGCCGGCCGAACCGCCGCCCGATACATTTACAAGAATGTCGAATTTCGAACCGGTTTCCGTCAGGCGAAGCGGCTGACGAATGATCATCTGCAAAGCTTCGTTCGGAAAATAAGACGCGAATTCGCGGCGGTTGACGGTGATGCTGCCGCTGCCCGGACGCAGGTAAACGCGTGCGGTCGATGTTTTTCTGCGGCCTGTGCCGTAATACTGAATATCTGCCATAAATATATGATTCTAAATTTCAGTTCTCAAATTCCGGATTCAGGTCAAAAGATCTGCGATCCGGAACGTGGAATTTATAATTCGATTTTCTCCGGAGCCTGTGCGGCGTGTCTGTGTTCCGCATCGGCGTAAACTTTCAGTTTCTTTGCCATCGCCTTGCCGAGCTTCGTTTTCGGAAGCATACCTTTTACGGCGAGTTCGATGATCTTTTCCGGCTTGGTTTCCAGCATTTCCGTAACCGACTTTTCGCGAAGTCCGCCCGGATAAAGCGTGTGATGCCGATAGAGTTTCTGTTCCGTTTTCGAGCCGGTGAATACCATGTGGCGTGCATTTACCACGACGACGTAATCGCCCATATCGAGGAACGGTGTCCATGCGGGATTATTCTTGCCGGACAGGATCCTTGCAACTTCGGTGGCGAGACGGCCGACGGTTTTACCCTTTGCGTCCACCACGACCCACTTGCGATTGTCGGCTAAACCTTTGCCGCTCGGAAAATAAGTACTCATAATTGCCTACACTGATAGTATTATTCGCAAAAAAGCGAACTGATAGAGTATCGAAATCGAATAAAAACGTCAAGTCGAAACGCAGCGGTTGGCTCAACATGTCACAACCGCGAACGCAGTGGCCGGGTTCCTTGATCTTCGATCCTTCTCCATCGCCGGAACTCTCAAACTCATAAAAGCAGTTCATCGCTTTCAGCTTTTGGTTCGTAGCTCCGGAACCGTGCAAAAACTCTTATGGTTTGTCGTCAAATTATCACTTCGGATTTAGCGCAAAATCGGGAATTGTTGTATCCTTTCTGTTTACGGAATCGCTCTTTGCGGCGAGGCTGATCATAAACACTATAAATAAGGAAACTATAAAATAATGAGTACATTGACATTTGGCATAATCAAACCGGATGCGGTCCGTGCGGGTAACGCAGGTGCGATCATACAAAAAATTACCGGAGCGGGTTTTAACATCCGCGGAATGAAGCTTATTCACCAGACGAAAAAACAGGCCGAAGGCTTTTACGCCGTTCATGCAGAAAGGCCTTTCTTTGGCGAACTGACGGATTTTATGTCGAGCGGCCCGTGCGTCGTTCTGGCTCTTGAGAAAGAGAACGCCGTCAAAGCTTGGCGCGACCTGATGGGCGCGACCAATCCGGCCGAAGCCGCCGAAGGCACTCTGCGTAAGGAATTTGCCTCTTCGATCGGCGAAAATGCCGTTCACGGTTCCGATTCCGAAGAGAACGCCGCCATTGAGATATCATATTTCTTCAGCAAACTTGAATTAGTTTGATGTCCAATGTATAAAAGTTGCATATTTGCAATAGATAACGGGCGGTATAACGCCGCCCGAAACATTGAACTCTTTCGACCGATCTCAGCCTAAGGACAAAAAACAATGAAAAGATGCCCGACTTGCGATAAAACATTCGACGATGCGATGAGGTTTTGCCAAACGGACGGAACGCCGCTCGTTGAAGACGCTCCGGTCGATCCTTATAAGACAATGGTCGCAAATCAGGACGACATCGCCGCCGCGCTCAAGGATATGAAGGCCGCAAAGGAACCGGCCGCTCCGGCGGAATCTGAAGATGTCCTCCAGATACCGGAAGATGACGATCCGCGCAAAACGATGGTCGCATCGAAAGAGGAAATAGATCAGGTTTTGGCGGAAGAACCCGCGATGGAGATACCGCCGGTGGCGAAAACTCCCGAAGCGCCGCAGAAAACCGCTGAATCGGCTCCTGAACCGCCGCCGTTCATCGCTCCGGCCGAAGAAAAGCCGAAGGCTCCGGCCGCGCCGCCGGTTTCCGCAGATCCGTTCGATGCACCGAAGCCGCCCGAATCGCCAAAAGCGCCCGAACCACCAAAAGCACCCGAACCGCCAAAGACTCCGGAACCGCCGAAATCACCGACTCCGCCGCCGTCGCCTTTTGATTCGCAGCCGGTGCCGGATTTTTCGATGACAACTCCGCCGATACCTTCGCCTTTTAATGAACCGAAGGCTCCGGATTTTATCGATCCGAAACCGAAGCAAAGCAAACCCGAAAGCAAACCCGAAAGCAAACCGGCGCAACCGGCATCGCCGATCGGTGCGTCTTCGGGTTCGGCAAATCCATTCGATGCACCGCCGGCCGGAAATGCTCCGGCGGAATGGCAGCCGCCCGCCGCACCCGACGCCGCATGGCAGGGACAAGGGCTCGGCAAAGACACGCCGTTCCAACCGCCGGCAGTCAAAGGCAAAAGCTCCATACTCGCGATAGTTTCTATCGCACTTGCACTCGTCGGATTGTTTTTGATGGTGCCAACCCTCTTTATTTGGGTCTGCGGGATCGCACCGTTCATGCTCGGTTTAGCGGCGATCGTCACAGGATTTATCGCGCGAAGCCGTGCGAAGAAAAGCCCCGATGAGTACGGCGGTGCCGGCCTCGCTATGGGCGGCATTATTCTGGGTATTCTTTCGGTACTCGCGCCGATCGCCGTCGCCGTCCTAATGATCGTTCTTACGGGAGCTATGATGGCAATGCCGCAATAGGGTTATTGGGTTTGTAAAGATAACGTATTTTGGTAAGTTAGACTTATGTCAGTTATATCCGATGCACTTCAATCCGCGGCTTCCATCGTAAAGGGAATGACGCGTACGCTTCAAGAGATACCGCGCCGGAAATGGACCGTTCAATATCCGGACGTTCCGGTTACCGTTCAGCCGCGCTACCGCGGCCAGCATCTGCTTCACGTGGACGAAGCCGGAAAGGAAAAATGCGTTGCGTGTTATCTGTGCGCCGCTGCCTGCCCGTCGGAGTGCATCTATATCGAAGCCGAAACCGACCCGCGTCCGTATGACGAACGCATCGGCCGCGACGAACGCTACGCAAAGGTCTATAACATCGATTACGGCCGCTGCATTTTTTGCGGTTTCTGTGTGGAAGCATGCCCGAAAGACGCGATCACGCACGGCTACAATTTCGAAATATCGGTTTACAACCGCGCCGATCTTCTGAAAACGAAGAACGATCTGCTTATCACGAACCAGAAGCAGTCGAAAAACTATCGCGTTGCTTTGTCGGATGAGGACGTCGATTCGGAATTCAAGGTTGTCTGATCTGAACATTGCCAAAGCTGGAGCATCTTTTTGATACGGCCGACCTGCCGCCGACGCCGCGCGGCAGGAATTACGAACTGCGAGCCCGCGGGCTGCGCGAGTTTGCCGGATTAAGAAGCGACGAAGAACCGCTCGACCCGTTCATGCTCGCTCGATACGCGAATCTTCTGGTCGCGAAATTCGAGGATATCGAGGCGGCGCTTTCCGAAGACACGAAAAACGAATTGCTCGGCACAGGCAAGGACAGTTGGTCCGGCGGAGCCGCATCGCACGCCTTGCCGGACGGCCGACGGCTTATCATTCTGAACCCGACCCACAGCAAGAATCGCCATAACGCGACCTTGATGGAAGAGATAAGCCACGTTTTTCTTGGGCATAAGCCGAGCCGGCTGGCGATCGTAAAACGGGACAAGCAGGGAAATGTGCTCGCCCGCGATTATAATCAAGAGATCGAAGAGGAAGCATACGGCACCGGAGCGGCGGCCTTGATCCCTTTTACAAGCCTGAAACGCTTTGTCGAACAGGGAAAAACCGCGGCCGAGATCGCACGGCATTTTCACGTCAGCAGGGCATTGGTCGAATACCGCATAAAGGTTTCGCGGCTTTGGGATTCATATAAAGAGAACATATTTCGTACAGGGAAATGACAGACCCGCACAGATCCAGTTCGAGGCCGCCGCGAGATCTTTCGAAAGAAGACGAATTGCGGCTTCTGCTCGATATCACAAAAACGATCAGCCAATCGCTAAATACGGATGAAGTTCTGAACCTCGTCATGGACACGCTCGGTTCGCTTTTGCCGTATGACGCCGCGGGCATTTATCTGATCGAATACAGCGGCAGCGACGGTAGTCCGTATATTTTTCGTTCGAAAGCGATCCGCGGTTACGAAATAAGCTTTGAACTGATAGAACCGCGGCTGCGGCTCGGCGAAGGATTTCTCGGCCGCGTCGCCGAAAGCGGTAAACCGATAATTTCGCCGGATGTATCGAAAGATCCGCGATATTTTCCGGCGCGAAAACGAACGCGTTCGGAAATGGTCGCACCTATCATTTCGAACGACCGCGTCATCGGCGCTTTCGACCTGGAAAGCGACGAACTCAATGCCTATGACGAAGACGACCTCGCCGTTCTGCAGCTTCTGACGTCACAGGTCGCGATAATCATCGAAAAAGCTCAGCTACACGAATCGCTCGTCGAAAAGAAGCGTATGCAGGCTCAGCTTGAGATCGCGCGTCAGGTCCAGCTTCAGCTTTTGCCGAGTCGCGACCCGTCGCTGAGCGGTTTTGACATCAGCGCATATGTTTTTCCGACCGAAGAAGTTTCGGGCGATTATTACGATTGGGTTCAAAGCTTTCCCGACCAGATCGGCATTGTCGTCGCCGATGCGGTCGGCAAAGGAATGCCCGCCGCGCTTCTGATGGCGTTCCTGCGTGCGTCGCTGCGGTCGGGAATTCAGGTCGGCTATGCATCGCACACCGCGCTTTCAAAGGTGAACAACCTGCTATGGGAATCGATCGAAGACCACCAGTTCATCACGGCGATCTACGGGAACCTGGACGCGACGAACCGGACGTTCGTATATTCGAACGCCGGGCACAATCCGCCGCTGCTCGTCAACCGTGACGGCACGCACCGCTATGTAAAATTCGGCGAAAAGCCACTCGGGATGTTCCGCGACACGCGTTTTCATCAGCATTTTATTCTGTTCGAACCGGGCCAGACAATGGTCATCTACACCGACGGTTTTATCGAAGCCGAAAACTCTCTGGGTGAGGAATACGGCTATGATCGTTTTGCCGAAAGCGTTCGCCGTTCCGCACATCTTCCGGCAAAGCGTATGATCGATCACATCCGCAAGGACGTCGCCGATTTTACCGAACGCAAATTCCTTGACGACGACGGCACCGTCTTTATCATCAAAGCGGAAGCCATATGAGGGGTTTCGTTCCATCCTTTTCTTCCTGATCAGTAGTAAAGAAAACCACAGAACGGGAAGATGAAGAAGTACAAACGGAGCAGATCTAAAATTGTGACCGCAGATCGCTTTTGTACCTTAAAGATCGTCGAATATCATTAAATCCACCGACAATTCCTATTTATCCGAATGTTATTATCGTGTCGGCGAACCTGCGAAAGATTCGCGGCCGATCTTTGAAAATTCGTTAGCCTGCTAAGTAAATAAATACCGCGGACAAAGCCGCATAAAAAGCCGGTAAGTTCTTGTTATTGCATCACTTAGCTATGTGGACAGGGGTGTGGACAAGGGTGTGGACACTTAGTGATCTTGGTGTGGACAGAGGTGTGGACACGTCGCCCGAAGGTGTGGACAAATGGCCGAATTTGAACCAAAAGAACGCCGTTCGATGCGCTGCATCATTCCGGCGTTCCCTCAGTTGTTTGTGAACTTGTTAATTGATATCGCCGGTCAATGGCCGACGGTTGATGTGTGATGGCTGTCGCCGCCCGGGACGACCGGCGTTGTATAATCGCCGTAGTTTATCTTCACGTTCTTCGTGGAAAATGCGTATATGTCGAACCCGTAAGAATCGAGAAAATCCGTCAGATTTTCCGATCGGTCAAGGTATATCGTTTCGACAAAACCAAGCTCCGCGCGTATCTCAAGCAAACGCTCGACAACTTCGAGCGGTGCGAAACATTTTGTCGGATCGTTGAACGTTGCCATAATCGTAAAACCTGAACGCGGTCTTCACCCGCGTGTCTAGTGTTTGATTACGAATAATGCCCGCGGGTTGTTCGATTTTTTCTGCAACGAAATTTACACGCGATGCGTCACAGCAGTATAACGAAATTCAAATGCGGAAAATATTGCGTGGAAACGCATATTCGCTTAGAATCAGAATGAGGAAAATTATGAAAAAAATACTATATCGTTCGATCGTGCTCGGGCTCGCAGCGGTTTCCGGGGCATTCGCGGTTTATGGACAGCGGGATGACAGGGCCGCCATCACGGCTGCGGCGGGCGATAAGTATGTTATCTCCGCCGAAGCGGGAAACGTTAACTTCATCGAAGGCAAAGCCGAGGTGAAATCCTTGGACGGCCGAAATGCACTGCTTCTGAAAGGCGATCGGCTGAAGATCGGCGAGGTCGTTTCGACGCAGCCGAATGCACGGGTAGAAATTCTGCTTAATCCCGGCTCATATGTACGGATGGGCGGAAATTCCGAATTTGCATTCGAGGATACGGACCTCGATAACCTTAAACTTGAACTTCGAAAAGGCAGTGCGGTCTTTGAGGTTTACGCCGACGAAGAATATCCGGTGATGGTCAAAACTCCGAAAAATTCGTTCGCGTTCATCGATTCGGGTGTTTTCCGCGTTGATGTGAACGCCGACGGCGTCGGTACGCTCGAAGTTTGGAAAGGCAAAGCCGCGGTCGGAAACGCCGACGGCGAAACTGTGAAAGGCGGCCGCACGGCAACGATCACACCGAACGGCGCGACCGTCGCGAAATTTGACCGCGATGAGAAAGATCCGCTTGACCAGTGGAGCAAGGACCGTTCGAAAGCTCTTTCGAAAATGACGTCCAAACTTAAAAAGGAACTACGCGGCCCGCTGCTTAGTTCATTCGGACGATCCGGATACGGTTGGAACGTTTATGATTCATACGGTTTATGGATCTATGACCCGATGTTTGGCGGACACTGCTTCTTGCCTTTCGGTTACGGATGGAGCACGCCATACGGCTACTATTTGCGCCGCAGCCTGTGGTATTACAATATGCCGTGGTATGTGTTCAACCCTCCGGTTCAGCCGACGAATCCTAATCCGCCTACGACGAATCCGGTCGATCCGCGAACCAGCCGGCGGGCTAGTGCTCGGTCGCAGAGAGCCGATACAATTCGGACGAGTCCGCGGCCGCCACGTATCGGCAAGGCCAGAACCGCGCCGCCTTTTGTGAAGGTCGGCGGCGGAGCGGTGCCAACCCGGCGAGGCGGTTACGACAGCGGCGGCGCAGTTCCGACGCGTTCGCGCCCGATATACATTCCGGTTCGGCCATCGCCGCCTCCGGTCAACGGCAGAAGGCCGTAAATTTCGTTAGATCGCCTTTTCTTCTGAGCGGTGCCCACGCCGCTCTTTTGTTGCACTGTTTTATTTGTCGACGCCGAGATATTCGGCCCATTGCGTGAAGGCAGAAGAGGCGGAAAGTTCGACGTTGGTTTGGTGGTCGGCATTCGGAGTGTATTCATGAACGACGATAAGACCGGAGTTCTTATTATTCGAAAACGTCTTTGTGAGTTCGTCAAAGCCCGATCTCATTTTTTCAACCTCGCTGCTTCCCAAAGAAGTATAAAAGAATGAGTTGCTCTTGTTCCTTTTACCGCGCAAGAATTTAGCGACTTTCTTGACGACCAATTTGTCTTCGCGCCAAACTGCCGGGCTAAAAGCGAACCGTGCGTCAAACAATGCAGGTTTCGCCAACAGGGAATATAAGACAAAGACGCCGCCGCGTGAATGGCCGGAAAGGGCGTTCAGTCCCGACGTGCGATATGTTTTCTTGATCTCCGGGATCAGTTCTTTCTCGAAAAACTCAAGGAATTTATCACCATTGCCGTATGCTGAATGTTCCACAGTAAGGTCGGAATGCATATACGGCGGCAAAAGATCGATATCACGAGTTTTCTGATCGGGGCGGATGCCTACCATGATGAGTTGCGGAAGGGTCCCGTTTTTAATCAGATCCGATAATTTTGTTGATATCGTTCGCGTCGAATCGAGCATATAAATGACCGGATACTTTTTTTCCTTATTTGTTTCGTAATCGGACGGTAACAAAATCCCTATCTCACGTTCCTGTCCGAGAATTTTAGAAGTGATCGTACGTTTTATAACTTTCTGGCCGAATGCTTCAGTTGTTAAACCACTGAAGATCGCGGCGAGGATAATGCACAAAGAGCTTATTTTTATCTTTTTGGTTCCGTTCATAAGTACTTCCAAACGCGTTCTGGAAATTCAAAACGCCTGTCGCATCGAAAAAGTTCATTTTCTGATGACCCTTAAACTTTATCGGGCGATTTCACGAGTTTCGCGTCGATGTTGTAAAATCTTACTTCTGACGCGATTTTTCTTTGATTTTCTATGACAAAAAAGATATTCATTGCCGGCTCCGGCGGAATCGGTGAGGCGGCGGCTTTGCTTCTGCGCGAATGGTGTACGTTCGATGTCGAGGTCTATCTCGGTGATATTTCGCCGGACGGCCTTGAACGCGCGAAGCGTTTCGTTACCGAAGGATCGGCAAAAACATCGACCGTGCATACAGTCCTGATGTCCGCCGATTCGGAAACGGATGAGATGCGTTCGGCTTTTGAAGCGTGTGATGTTCTTTTGGATTGTTCGCCCGGCGGACAAGCACCGCGAATGGCGAGTTTTGCGAAAGAGCATTCGATGCACTACGCGAACCTTACCGAATACGTCGCGGAAACCGACAAGATCATCGAACTTGCAAAAGACGCCGGTACCGGATTTATTCTGCAAACGGGACTTGCTCCCGGGTTCATCAACGTTCTGGCAATGTCGCTTTATAACGATTTCGCTGCCAAATACGGCGACGAACGGCTCGAACGCATCGGGATGAAGGTCGGTGCTTTGACGGAAAATGCCCATGCACCGCATTTTTATGGATTTACTTGGTCGCCGATCGGCGTCGCGACGGAATATGTGAAGAATGCCCGCATAATCCGTGACGGAAAGATCATCGAACAAAAAGCGTTGACCGAGCGCGAGACGATCGTCATCGGAACACGGACACTCGAAGCCGACCTGACATCGGGCGGCGCGGCCGATCTGCCGGATCATTTTGCCGGAAAGGTCAAAAGTCTCGATTACAAAACGCTGCGGTTTCCGGGGCATTACGATTGGGTCGACGCGCTGATCAAAAATATAGCCGGTACTGAGGTCTCAAAAGAGCTCGAAACGATCATGCTCAGCGAGGTTCCGTCGGTTGAGGACGATATCGTCATCGTTCATGCTTCGGTCGAGGGTTTTGATAAAAAAGGGCGCAGGCGGATGGTCGAGAAGGCCTTTGAGATACGCCCGATCGAGATCAACGGAAAGCGGCTGCGGGCGATCCAGACGACGACCGCGGCACCGCTCTGCGAGGCAGCCATGATGCTATTGAAAGGAGATCACAAAGGAGTTCTTTTACAAAGCGGCATTGATCCGAAAGAATTCATATCGGGAACATTCGTATCGAAGGTTTACGGCTCGTAGTTCTCAATAACAATAAAAAAATGAGGCTGTCCGAATGATCGGACAGCCTTTTTTGTTTAGCGTGCCTGGCGAACTAATTCGGGTTAGTTCCGGTGAACGTGAGCGGAGTTCCTTCTCCATCAAAATCGACCGAGATCGACGAAGGCGAGAACGTCATGCCTCTTCGTGAGATCGGCGTGATCGTATAAGTTGCGCCGGTCGGGATGAGGCTGAACTGGAAGTAGCCGAAGCTGTTCGTCACCGTCGAACGTCTGAACAAGCCGCCCGAAAGTCCTATTCCGACGCCCCGGATCGGGTTACCGAGCGAATCGACAATGCGACCGGAAAGCGTACCATTGGCGACCGGCACATTCACTACGGAAAAATTTCCGTTGCTGATGTCGAAGAAAACGTTATCGACGGCCGCGACCTTTATCCTCGCCTGGCCGGTCGAAACCGCAGGCACGGTAAAGTCGTAGCTTCCATCGTTCGGCGTTGATGCGGCCAGAACGATCGGGAACGTCTGTCCGCCGTCCATCGACATTGTTATAGCGACATTCGCGGCATTAACCGGGCTGCTGCTGGTTCCGTTCACGTTCCACGTAACGGTTTGCGTCGTACCGGAGTTCATAGTACCGCCGCCGTTCGGCGCAGTTATCTCGAATGGACCCGAATTACCGTCAACATGCAGCGATACGGTGACGGTGTTGATGCCGCCGCCGTCAGCATTGTTGTCGCGAGCAATGACCTGGAAGTTCATCGTGCGTGTTATCGCCGGAAGCAGTTCGCCGGTCAAGCAGGTTCCGCCGCCAACGCACGGTGAAGTTGACGGAGGTACATTCGCATTGTTCAGAATGTACTGCATCGACGGGAAATAACGATGTGGTTCCGAAACAGGAGAGTAGGGACGAAAGATCGGCCGTGCGATGCCGTCAGCGTCGGTGTTGGGAATCGCGGTTGTCGATCCGCCCAGATCGTACTCCTGCCAATCGTATGTGATCGTATCCCCATCGGCGTCCGTAGCCGAAGCCGTCAGAACAAAAGGTGTTTGCTTTGGAACGTTGTACGATGTCGATCCGGCGGAACTCACGACCGGCGGTGTATTTCCGGTAGCTGTCGTAACGGCACACGAGTCGCCGTTGCCGTTCTGGCTATAATTCACGATAGCTTCCAGGCTCTTCACATGAAACGTGTCGATGCTGTGTCGGGCAAGGTCCTGGCTGCTGCAGATGCCCGCATAAGCCATGATCGTTATACCGCTGCCCGGTTCGTACGCTGAGCCGGAACTGCGGTTCCCGCCCGCGCAGCTTCCAGCAACGCTGTTGAATGTGTGATTCGCTCCCCATTGGTGGCCCATTTCGTGGGCTACATAATCGATCGCGAACGGGTCGCCCACCGGATTTCCGAGACCGGTCACACCGCGTGCCTTATTGCTGCCGCAGGGGCCGTTAAGCGTAGCAACTCCGCCGCCGCCTGTCGAAAACACGTGGCCTATATCGTAGTTCGCCGAACCGATGATGCTGTTCAGCGTTGTCGTATTTTGGCTGAGCATCGTGCCGCCGCTGCTATTAGTATAGGGGTCGGTGCTGCCGTCCGTGTAAACGATCAGGTCGTTATTCGCAATGATGTTCATGTGAATGGCAACGTCACGTTCGTAAACGCCGTTAACACGGTTCATGATCAAAACCTGAGCCGCAAGAGCTCCTGCAACGGTTCCGCCGCCGACCGCCTGGGTGTATTCACCGGTCGCCGCAAGGGCAAGTCGGTATGTTCGCATCTCAGTACCGGAAACTACATTTTCCGAACCTTCCGGACCGGCCACAAATTTACTCGGATCGAAGCCTTTCGTTCTCGACATTGCCTTAAAGGCATCCTCATCCTCGAACTCGCAGATAAAATCGCTTGTTTTCGGAGCCGCTTCCTTTACATAGGCGATGTAGTTGTCGGTGTCGTCCGTTGCATAAGGATCGACCATCACGGTGCCGTTCGCGGAAAGTATCATCGAATGAAAACCGCTCGGCAAAAAGTCGAAACGGGCGGTCGCGGTCGGGTCGTCAATGCCCTGGCCTCGGAAGGTTTCATTGAGTTCCGGAAATTTTACGGCGAGTCCCGGTTCTATCACCGGCGACCTTACGAACGAAAATCGGGCAAACGTGCCGTCCGGCATCGGAAGCGTAATGATCGTAGGGTCGTTGCGTGCCGCATCGGTGTACTCCATCGGAGCTTGACGAAGCACAGAACGAAGGGCGTCTTTGTTAAGCCTGAAAGTACGGTAATAATCCGGGATGACCGTGCGTTGTTTCGACGTGGGTCTGAGGTAGAAATCACTGACCTCTGTCCATATATTGTCCGGCGACGCACCGAAAACGATAGGCGCTGACACTGCTATTACGACCAAAATGAAAGATAGATGAATACACTTTTTCATACCTGAATGCTCCAAATGATTTGAGAATACAGAGTTGCCGGAGTGGAAACTCAAAAGAAACGTGGTTCGATCCCGGTCGGGTAAAACCATGCGCTAAAGTTTTGTTGGAACATTATAAACTTCTTTCTGTCTTTGTCCATAATCGATTCCTTCTGTGAGGGAAGTTTTCGATCAGTTTTGTTAAAATATCAACCTGTTTTGATCTATGTCCGGTACCGAAGCAATAAAACCTAGTGGTAAGGAGCTGTCTGTTCGACCATCGGCGCAATCGCCGACGCGTCAGGAACTTTCCGTTCTCGACACGTTTGAAAGGGTCGGCTTTCGCCTCGTCCACCGAATGAACCGCGGAGCCTGGAAATCGTTGTGGACGTTCTGTCAGAGGCACATCGGGTCGCTATGGATCTTTCTATCGACATACAACCTGATGAACGTTCGCGGACTCGAAAATTTCGAGGAAATGGACGCTTCGCGGCCGCTGATCATCGTGTCAAATCATCGGTCGTTTTTTGATATGTACACGGTTTCGAGCGTGCTTTTCCGTCGAACGAAACGCCCGATCCGACTTTATTTTCCGGTTCGTGCGAAATTCTTCTACGACAATCCGGTCGGCTGGTTCGTCAACCTGGTGATGGGCTGGTGGGCGATGTATCCGCCGTTCTTTCGCGAAGCGGGCAACGCTGAGAAGCGCGAGTTCGATAAATTTTCGCTGCGGAAACTGATAGAACTCAGCTCCGAAGGCAAAGGTAACGTTATCGGATTTCACCCCGAGGGAAAGCGAAATCTGAACGATGACCCGTACGCCTTTCTACCGGCTCAGCCGGGCATCGGGAAGGTCATATACGAAGCTCGACCGCAGGTCCTGCCGGTTTTTGTTGCCGGACTTAATAACGATCTGCCGAAGCAGATCCTCGGCAATTGGTTTGGCGGCGAAAAGGTTCGCGTGAGATTTGGCCCGGCTGTTGATCTGGAAAAATTTTATGAAATGCGCGATTCCGTACGGACGCACAAGGCAATAGCGGATCATCTTATGGAAAAGATAGCGGAGCTTGGTGAGGATGATCGAAACGAATTCGGCGCGGCGGGAAGGGAACAAGGGGAAGATGAAAATGGCAGATGAAACAGCGGCATCCGAGGTTCTGGAACTTTCCGACAGGCGACGTTGGGCCGTGCTCGCGGGCGTTCTGATCGGGATGTTCATTGCGGCGCTTGAGGCGACTGTCGTGGGCACGGCGATGCCTACGGTGATTGCTTCGCTCGGCGGACTCGAGCATTACAGCTGGGTATTTTCGGCGTATCTCGTTACATCAACGGTGACCGTTCCCGTCTGGGGGAAATTATCAGATCTGTACGGCAGGCGATTGCTCTATCAGATCGGAATCGGTGTTTTTCTGCTAGGCTCGCTTTTGTCAGGTATATCGACATCGATGACGCAGCTGATCATTTTTCGCGCGATACAGGGCCTCGGCGCCGGTGCTCTTGTACCTCTCGGAATGACAATAATCGGTGATATCTTTTCGGTGGCGGAGCGGGCGCGAATGCAGGCTTTCTTCAGCGGTGTTTGGGGACTTTCGAGCATTATCGGCCCGTTCATCGGTGGTTTTATCACGGATCAGCTTACATGGCGATGGGTATTTTTTGTGAATCTGCCGATCGGTATTGTGACCGCTCTCGTGATGGGCTTTGCGCTCAAGGAACCAAAAATAAAGAATCGTCCGGTCATCGATTATGCGGGGGCAGCTGTCCTGATGATCGCGATAAGCTTGCTGATGCTCGCGCTTGTCGAAACGGGTTCACTATCGCAGATGTTGTCGTACTGGAACATCGGTTTTCTGATAGTATCGGCGGCGCTTTTAGGCGGGTTTTATATGATCGAGAAACGGGCGGCCGATCCGATAATTCCTTTCGATCTATTCCGAAACAAAACGGTCGCGGTATCCGTCGGAGCCGGGTTCCTAGCCGGTATCGCGATGTTCGGTTCCATCTCTTTCATTCCGCTTTTTTCGCAAGGCGCACTTGGTTCGACGGCGACCGAAGCCGGTTCGCTGCTGACGCCTTTGATGCTCAGTTGGGTCACTATGTCGGTCATCGGCGGCCGTTTGATGCTGAAGGTAAGCTACCGGAACATCGCGGTCACGGGGTTTGGTGTTCTCACGATCGGCTTTATTGCACTGTCTCTTTTTAAGACGGCGACGCCGCGTGTTTGGCTTTATTTTGACCTGTGCCTAGTCGGAGCCGGACTTGGTCTGACGATGCTGACATTGCTGATATCCGTACAAGAAGCCGTGGAACGGGCCAGACTTGGGATCGCGACCTCGTTGAATCAGTTTTCCCGCTCGATCGGCGGAGCGATCGGCGTTGCAATAATGGGTTCTGTTTTAACGGTCGGATTAACGATGCAGATCGCCCAACTTTCAACCGGTGAGAATCAGATATTGACAAAAGAAAAGGCGGCGGAGTTCGCCGAAAATCCGAATGTGCTGATAGATCCGGAATCGCGCGATAAACTTGATCCGGAAACACTGGCCCGACTTCAGGACGCAATGGCAAGTTCGATCAGACCCGTATTTTGGGTCGGGGCGATAGTTTCGATACTCGCACTCCTGATGGCGGCGCGGCTGCCGGCAACTCTTTCCGCCGCAAGCAAGGACGGCGAGCGTATCCTGATGGCCGAGCATACAACTATAAATCCGCGAAACCAACCGAATATGACCGACCCTTGATCATTCGTGGCTTAAAGCTTCGACGGCATCTAATTTTGCAGCGCGCAATGCCGGATACAATCCGCCGACAGATCCGCCGATAAGACCGACGACGAGTACGATCAGCAGTACAAGCGGACTGATCTCCACGGAAAGTGTCGTCACGAACGACAAAAGCCACCGCACCATCACCGTTAAGATTATTCCAAAGATCACCCCAAAAAAGCTTATTAATAGAGCTTCCTGCGTTATTGTCCAGGCAATGTTTCCGCTGCTCATCCCAAGCGATTTCATGATGCCGATCTGACGTGTCCGTTCAGTTACTGTCGTGTACATCGTCAGCAGAATAACAAGAGCGCTTATCGCCGCAGCAATACCTATAAACACATTTAGAAAAACATTCATAGCCGGAAATCCCGCCATGTAAAGCTCTTCGAGATCCGACGTTCGGATGATCTGATTATCCGGAAACCGGTCGATAATGTTCCGGCCGACTTGGTCAACAGTGAAGCCGGGCTTGATCGAAACCAGAACCGACGATATCTTGCCCTCACTGCCGAGCTGCTTCTGCATAACGTCGAGCGGCAATTTTATACGAGCTCCGCCCGCGGGTTGATATGTTCCGACGATAGTGAATTTCCGGTCGTATAGGTCCAAAGTGTCTCCGACCTTATAGCCTTTTTGAGCCTGCCAGCCGGTGTCGATTATCGCTTCGTCGCTGCCCGGCGTGAAAGCACGGCCGTTAACGATCTTCAATCCGGCCATGGGAGCATAGCGTTCCAGAACTACACCATCAACCAGCCGTTTTCCGGTATTATTGTCTTCCGCTGTGACAGAATTCTGGCCGATACCGACCGCATCCTTCACACCCGGAACGCCGCGCAATTCGTCGGCGACACTGGCTTCAAGACGAAGAGCGTCCGAACCGCTCATGCCGATCGAGCCGGACGCACGAAAAAATATCTCTGCCCCGACGTTCGCTTCGCGCGTTGCTTGTTCGCGGATCGAGCCGTTCGCGAGTCCTACAGTAAAAACGATCAGCAGCACACCAACGGCGATGCCCAGAACACTGACCGCTGTACGAGCCGGCCGATGCAGCATATTTGAAAAAACCAAGCTATCCATTGTTTATTTTGCGGGCTTCGGGTCGTCAGCATCCGCGGCCTGAGTTTGCGAACCCATCACAGTTTCATCAGCTGGTTTCCAATCGGACTGTCGCAGCAGATCGATCGCAAAACCGATTGGAATCGCCATATTTACAGCCGTATTTTCAGTAAAGACACCGAAGTTTACACCGATCACCTTTCCGTTCTGCCCAAACAGGGG
>CBFGSN010000048.1:0-16943 GCA_965651435.1 uncultured bacterium
GAACGAGGCGTTCGACGAAAGCGTCGTGTCAATGCCGTCGAAAATATCGGCGAGCGGTTTGCCGTCATTCAGCAATCCGGAAAACACGTCGCCGCGAAGTTCCGGGCTTCCCTGTCCCTGCGATTTGTGCTGGCTGCGGGCTTCCATCGCGATCTCAAAATACGAACGCCCGAGAAACGCATCGAACGTGCCGGTGTTCACGCGAATATCCGGTTGTCCGGTCGAACGAAAACCCTGGCGGCGATAAAGACGCAGAACCTGCCAGGCGTCGCCCGTACCGCCGCACTGCGCCGGATCGGCAGCGGCTTTTACGGCAAGCGGCGTGATATAACCGGCGTACTGATGCTGGCCGTGGCCGTCGGCCGGCGTGCCGGAAAACTGCGAAACGACGACAAGCGGCCGAAAGGCGCGTATCGCGCGAACGACGTCGCAAAGAACGATCTTTTCGTCCCATTTCGAACGCGCTTCGTCAAGCGTTTTGGAAAATCCGTAATCATACGCGCGTGTGAAAAATTGCTCGGCTCCGTCCAGCCGCCGTGCCTGCAAAAGTTCTTCGGTGCGGATCACGCCGAGCGATTCGCCGAGTTCGCCGCCGATGATATTCTGGCCGCCGTCGCCGCGCGTCAACGAAAGATATGCGGTTCGGGCATTCTTTCCGCGTGCGAGATACGCGAGCAACGCGGTGTCTTCGTCGTCCGGATGCGCACCGATCATCATCACGCTCGCGGCCGTGTTCAGACGCTTTATCGCCTGTTCAAGCCCCGCGGCTCCGCGGTCGTAAACCGGCTTTACCTGCGCGGCGGCAGAGATCGGCAGGCACACGGCCGCGGCAAAAATTAAAAGAATACCTGTTATATTCAGTTTGATTTTCATTGCATTAATTTTGAACTTCGGACGCGGCATCGCTCCCGTTCGAACCGCCCGTCAGGCTGATGAGATAACCGACCGCGACCGTCACCAGACAGCCGATGACGTTGAACCACAAAAATTCGATCTGCGTGTATTTGCTGGCGATCCAGACGGACACGATGCCGAACAATAATCCGAAGAACGCCCCGCGCGAATTGCTTCGCCGCACCGCGAATGCCAGAACGAAAACGCCGAGCAGCGAACCGTAAAAGAACGACCCGAATTTGTTAACGACCTCTATCAGCGAGCCAAGATTAACGGCAAATATCGCGACGAAGCACGCGAAAATTCCCCATAGGAACGTCGAAACCCGGCCGACCATCACGTAATGCGCATCGCTCGCCTCCGGCCGATATAGCCGCCGGTACATATCGATCGTCGTTGCGGTCGCCAGTGCGTTCAGCTCCGCCGCGATCGACGACATCGCCGCCGCAAAGATCGCCGCGATCAAAAGGCCGATGATTCCCGTCGGCAGATTGTGCAGAATAAAACTCGGAAAGACGTAATTTACGTCATTGAACGAACTGTCGCTGGTTTCGCGGACGAATTTGATGGCGGCATTGCGGCCTTCGTCAAAACGCCGGTTCGCATCGATGTACGCGGAACGGGTTTCGGCGTCGGGCGTTTCTGAAAATCGTATCGCGGCGTTGCGGCGGTCCTCATAGGCCGTGTTGAATGTGCTTTCGATATCGCGAAACTGCTGGTGCTGTTCGGCCTTTTGCATTTCGTGCGGGCTGAACACGACCGGCGGCGGCGAGAATTGATAGAACACGAAAACCAGGATGCCGATCAGCAAAATAATGAACTGCATCGGTATCTTTAGGAACGCGCTCATCAAAAGCGACGTGCGTCCCTGATCGACGGACTTTGCCGTCAGAAAGCGTTGGACCTGGCTTTGATCACAGCCGAAATACCCGAGCATCAGAAAAAATCCGCCGATAAGCCCGGACCAGATCGTGTATTTTTCATTCAGGTCGAAATGCGTATCGACCATGTTCAGCTTGCCGAGCGAACCGGCCAGGCTCAATCCGTCGCCGAACGAAACATGAGCCGGAAATGCCCAAACGATGGCGATCATCGCGGCGAACAATCCGACGAAAATAATCACCATCTGTTTTACGTCCGTCCAGGTCACGGCCTGAACGCCGCCGAAAACCGTATAGATCGTGGTCGATAAACCGATGGCAAATATCGTCGCGATCAGGTTCCATCCGAATACGACCGACAGAACGATCGCCGGAGCCGAGATGATCGTACCGACGCCGAGCCCGCGCGAAATCAGAAAGAAAAAGCTCGTAAGCGTTCGGACCTTTAGGTCGAAACGGCGTTCCAGATATTCATACGCCGTGAAAACCTTTGCCCGATGAAAGAACGGAACGACCGTCACGCAAAGCACGATCATCGCGAACGGCAGCCCGTAATAGAACTGAATAAAACGCATGCCGTCGGCATATGCCTGGCCGGTCGTGCCGATCAGCGTTATCGCGGACATCTGCGTCGCCATTACCGAAAGCCCGACCGCCCACCACGGCAAGCCGCGGTCCGCCAGAAAATAGCCTTCCTTGCTGCCGCTGTTCTTCGTCATACGGATCCCGTCCCAGATCACGTATGCCAAATATGCGCCGATTATCAGCCAATCCAATATCGTCATAATGGCGTTGTCTTACGAAAATACCTGCGAAAAAATATACAGCGCGGTCACGACCAAAAACGTGCATATGATGACCGCGATATATACCCGAAACCAAAACTTTGATGATCTTTCGGTATTCATGAGCGTTGAAATCCGCGTTCGATGTCCTTCATCGTCAGCCGCAGAATGACCGGCCGTCCGTGCGGACAGGTCGTCGGCGATGATGTAAGCAAAAGCCGTTCGATGAGCCAGTTCATCTTCTCCGGCGTCAGTTTCATATTTATCTTTATCGCCGCCTTGCACGCGAGCGAAGCGGCAATGTCGTCGCGAAACGTCGATTTTGCGCTGCCGCGTTTGTCGAGTTCGATCGTGTCCAGAAGTTCGGCGAACAGATTTCGAGCTTCGGCGGCCGGCAGATCGGTCGGTATGGACCTGATCGCCACCGTTCGTCCCGAAAGCCGCATCAACCCGAACCCGAGCGATTCGAGTTCGTTCTCGATCAAGCCGAAGGCTTCGGCCTGTGCCGGCGTCAGGTCGAACGTTTCCGGCAGCAGCAGATTTTGCGATTCTATCGCGCGTGCCGCTTCCTTTCCGCGAAATTTGTCGAACAAAATACGTTCGTGCGCCACGTGCTGATCGATCAGCAGCATTCCTTCGTCATCGACCGCGATGATAAAGCTGTCATGAAGCTGTGCGATCGGGCGGATCTTATGCGACGTCAGATCCGTTGGCTCGACCGAACGCGGAATGTTGGCCGCGGAATTAACGGGCGGAAGTTCCACGCTGTTCGCCGCTTCGGGCTGAACCAACTGCGGTTCTTCGGCCGGTTTGCGTGCTTCGGCCGCGGCTTCGAAATCGTGCGAATACGCATCGGCCGCGGCGGACGTATCGGCAAAGAGAAAATCAGGTTCCGCCGGATCGAGGCGTTCGCTTTGCGGCTCGGCGGCGGACGTTTCTCGTGATCCCAACGCAGATGCCGCGGCGAAAAGCGACGTATTCTCCTGCTGCGGCCGCGGTGCCTGCTGCGTTTGCGGCGTTTGCTGCGGCGGTGAATAGGCCGATGCGTCCGATTCATTTTCCGAACCCGCGGGCGGCACGTACACGTTTTCTTCGGGCTGCGGTTCCTTTTCCGCAACGATGCCGGCCGAGGCGAGCGCGTTTCGCACGGCTTCGGCAATAACGTCTTTCACGGCATCGGTCCGCCGAAAACGTATCTCGGTCTTTGCCGGATGGACATTCACATCGATCTCTTCGGCAGGAATTTCGAGGAACAGGAACGCGACCGGATAAACACCGTGCGGCAGGACGGAGCGGTAACCTTCGAGCAATCCGCCGGCGATCGTCCTGTCGCGGACAAAACGATTGTTCACGAAAAAATATTGCCCGTCGCGCGTCGTCCGCCGTTCGCGCGGAGCCGAAACATATCCCGAAACTTTTGCGACGAATTCGCGTCCGCCTGAAACTGGTAAAAGGCTTTCGATCATAGACGCGCCGAAAAGCTGGAATGCGCGTTCGCGAAGGTCTTTTGCGGGCGACACGCGAAAAACTTCGCGGCCGTTGTTCGTAAGCGTAAAGGCGATCTCGGGGTGAGCAAGGGCGTAATGCGTCGCGATCGCGGTCAGGTGATAATTTTCCGTCGCCTCTGACCGCATAAATTTGCGTCGTGCCGGCGTGTTGAAAAAAAGGTCGCGGACGGTGATCGTCGTTCCGGTGTCGCGGGCGGCATTTTTTACATCGATCAGGCGTCCGCCTTCGATCTGAACGTAAGTCGCGGCTTCGTCATCGGCGGTCTTTGTCAAAAGTTCGACCTTCGCGACCGAAGCGATCGACGCCAGGGCTTCGCCGCGAAAGCCGAGCGTCATAATGCGTCCGAGGTCTTCGAGCGAACCGATCTTTGACGTCGCGTGGCGTTCGAAGGCAAGTATCGCATCGTCGCGATACATACCGTGGCCGTCGTCCGTGATCCGCATCAATCGCCGTCCGCCCAGTTCGACATCGATCGTTATCCGCGAACCACCGGCATCTATCGCGTTTTCGACCAGCTCTTTTATGACGGACGCCGGGCGTTCGACGACCTCGCCGGCCGCGATCTGGTTTGCCAGAGTTTCGGGTAAGATCTTTATTCGGTTCATAAAAATACGACCCTGTGCCCGCGGTCATCCAGGTCGATGCTGTCGAAAACCGCGTCGATGAACGCATCGCCGAACCGGGCAAGAAACGAATTTACATTGACCGTGCGTTCCTGCAGTCCGCCGTTCGGATAAAGCGTCGTCATCATCGCGTCGATGCGGCGTTCGGCGTCGCCATGTGCGCGAAGCTGCGCGGAACGAGCCTTTTTGCGCAAGGCACCGATGTGATAAACGATCTTTCGCCGCCGCGTCGCCAGATTTTTCGCAAGCGTCGGGTCAAGCGACGAAAGTTCGCGGTCGAGCCGGGCGAGTTCGCCGTTGACCTTTTCTTCTACATCGGCAAAAAGCCGCGCCGTTTCGGGATCGACAATACCGTCAACGATCCTTTCTTCGAGCTCTTCGCGGCCCGCAAAAATATCCGAAAACTCCAGGCCGTATTTCGTAAGCGTCCGACGCGATGCTGCATCGACAAACGTAAAACTCTGCCTGTGCAGTATCGGCGTGACGGGCCGTTTCAGCGTTTCATAAACAACGCTGTTCTGCGCAAAATACGCGATCTCGGCTCCGCCGCCGAGGTAGCAGACCGTCGGAAACAAAAGATCCTGGACGACCGGACGAAGCATGACCGCCGGGCTCAGACGTTCGGGAAATTCGTCCGCAAAGGCCAGGAGCTCATCTCGCGAAAGATTCAGCCGGATATCCGGAACGGCGAACGCGCCGTCTTTCCGGCGTTTTACCGAAAGCCTGCGGCCGGCCTCGTCGTGGTAAAAAAGCGGAAAATGATCTTCCTGCACCAGAACCTGCGAATGAAACCCGCGTTCGCGAAGAGCGGCATCGCGTGTGATGATAGCTTCGACGATCGCATCGGCATTTTCGATCGCAGCTTTGTACAACGGCCGCGCGGCGCGTTTCAAATTCGGGTCGAGCGGATCGACAACTATAAGGCCGAAGCGTCCGAGAAGTTCATAGATCTCCGCGATGAAGGCGTCGCCGATCTTCGCTCCCGGCTTCCAAATATTTTCGATCGACCGTCGCAGTGTTTCGCCCGCGTTCTCCGGCAAGGCATCGAACAATTCATCAATGGCGGCAGTGACATTTTCCGGTAGAACGACATCGCCGACGGAGCGGCCGCCGCCGTCCGCATCGAGTTCGATCTTCGCAAGCTGTCGCGCGCCGTCGATCACGAACGCCTCGGAAACTTCGGCAAGGTCGTGGTCTTCGGTCGCCGCCCAAAATATCGGCACAGCTTCGGTTCCGGCTGCGGTAAGTTCGGCGGCGAGTTTTACGGCGGTCAGCGCCTTATATATCGTATAAAGCGGCCCGGTAAAAAGTCCCGTTTGCTGGCCGGTAATGACCGCGACCGTTTTTGGATCGCGAAGCCTTTCGATATTCGCACGAACGGAATCGTGTGCATCAAAACGCGCAGCCGATGCCGCCAAAATGTCGCAGACGGAATCGCGGTCGGCCGTGTAATTTTCAAGAACGGTCGCGGCAAACGCCGAAAGGCCGTCGCGCGAAGCCGGGGCGTTCGGATAAAATTCGCGCAGCGACGCCGGCGAATTCTGATATTCGACGAACAGTTTTGACTGTCCGGGAATCGCCAAAAACGGCACAGACATAATGCCGCACTCACCGATATCTTTCGATTCTGCTGATGACCTTGCCGGATTCAAATTGGCGATGCTCCTAGTCTCTAAATTATAAAGTCCGCGTCGCGAAGTTCCAAATTTGGAAACAAAAAGAGACGGCCGATAAAAGCCGTCTCAAATATAATGCGGACAGATAAGCGTCAATTCGCGGTCGTTTTGTTGACTGCCGCAGTTGCCGTATCCGCCTGTTCGTCCGTGGGTTCGAGCCTGTCGATCCGGTAAACGCCGCCCGAATGGGTTCCGGCGAATATCTTTCGCGGATCTTGCGGCGCGAACGCCATCGACCAAACACGGTAGCTGGGCAAATGCATCGATTTTGAATCGAGCCGTTTCCAGTTCATTCCGGCGTCCGTCGAATAAAAGATACCGCCGTCTTTTTCGAACGAACTAGAAATGAATATCTGACGCGGATCGTTCGGGTCGATCAGAATGCTGCCGTAATTTCCCATCGGCAGATTTCCGCCGCGGCGGATCCATGTTCGTCCACCGTCGCGGCTCAGATAAAAGGACTGCGTCGTGCCGACATATATGTTGTTCGGCTGTTTCGGGTCGGACGCGATCGAGCTGATAGGAACATTTTCCGGTGTCGCGTTGACCTGCATCCAGGTTGCGCCGTCATCCGTTGAAACGATCAATCCGGAGGAAGCCGTGCCGACCCAGATCGTTCCCGGAACGAGCGGCGACGTATGAATGACAAAAACATTCGTATCGATCCCCGGACCGAAATCGAGTTTCTCCCAGCCTTTACTTATATCGTATGTGCGGTACAATCCGCTGCCGGTTCCGGCGAACATGCCGTTCTTGTCATCGTCGGTATAGGCAAGGACGCGAACTTTTTCTGCAAGAGCCGGGATAAGCGTCGGGCCTTCGGGTTCGGCAGGCGTTTTGGCCGCGGCCTTACCACGCTTTTTGGTGACGCGCTTTTTGACCGGCTTTGGCGGAGCTATGTAATCCCACATCATTCCGCGGTCCTTCGAAACATAGATACCCGTGTTCGTGCCGAGATAAAGAATATTCGGGTCAACCTTGTCCTGGAGAACCGAAAACGGCGAAACCCGTGCGATATCCAGATTTTTTGCCTGAACCCATGTTTCACCGCCGTTGCTGCTGGTAAAGAAAAATCCCCCGGATGTCGCCGTGTTCTGCGTCGTTGCATAAAGCCGGTTCGGCTGTTCGATATCGGGCGTGATATTGTACGTGAACCGTCCCGAAAAATCGTTGTTCGTTTGAACAAAATTGCGGCCGCCGTCATTCGAAACCATCACGCCGAAATTGTTCGTTCCGATGAAAACGCGGTTCGGGGCGTCCGGATGAACCGCGACCGAGTTGATCTCCAGATTACGCTGTGTCGTAAGCGACCACGACTTTCCGCCATTCGTTGACATCCAAAAGCCTTCAGTCGTTCCGGCATAGATGACACCGCTCATGGTCGGATGCTGAACGATGCTTCGCGTTCGGCGCGACTGCGACGGAATTCCCTGGATCTTTCGCCAGCGTTCGCCGCCATTGAACGATTCGTAAATACCGCTGCATGCAGAGGCAATGACGTGCTCCGGATTCTCTTCGTTGATAGTGATCGCAAAAACATCCGAATCATCGATCATTCCTGTCTTGATCAGGTTCCAGGTCTTTCCGCTGTCGGTCGTTTTGTACGGCCGCCAGGATGTTCCGGCATAGATCGTGCTGGTATTCCGCGGATCGACCGCCATCGAATTGACATTAAGCGGCATCGATGTGCTGTCCACCTTTTTCCATGTAACGCCCGAATCATGCGAGATCCAAACGCCCGACAGCGCACCGGCGGTCAGCATGTTCGGGTCCGAGTCCGATTGGGCAAGAGCCTGGATCGATTCATGTGCTAGGTCCTTCGCCTCTGTCCACGTCGCCCCGCCGTCGGTCGTGTAGAAAAATCCGCCGGCCGATTTGTAACGGTGGCCGGAAGTATATATCCGGTTCGAATCGCGGATATCGACCATTACGTTATCGAGTATCAACTGCGGTTCATTTAGGTTTACAAAAAGTTTCCATGACGCGCCGCCGTCCGCGGACGTGAAAAGCTGGCCGTCCAGGGTGCTGATATAAAGGCGGTCTTTGTCACGCGGATCGATGGCGATGTCGCGAACGTCGCCGCCGTTCGGCCCAAGCACGCTGAAAGTGCTTACGCCAAGCGAATCGGCGATCGGATTATCAGATCCGCCGTAGTAGGCGAAACCATGGAGAGCCGTCGCGAGCATGATCAATACTCCACCGACGAGAGACGAAAAAACACTCAAGGTTCTGATGGTTATTGTTCGATCTTTCATAATAAATCTTTCAGTTCGGAATCGGGTCAATCTATTTCAGCCCGGACGTTCTATCTGATGTTTCGGACGCCCGTCGGGTTGGCAAAGATTGTGCTCAAAATAGCCGGAAATAGAGGGAAAACGTTTATAACTTAATAAACTACTTTAATATTACACAAAACCACAGACGATTCCAAATTTATTTGGACGGATACAGGAAAACGGCTCGTCCATCCGAAGATGCACGAGCCGTTCGATATGTTCGCACCGGTTAAGATGCAAAGCTTTGGTTAATTACGGAATCGGATTTTCAGCACCCGGAGGTACGGTATATACCTTCGTGTTCTGAACACCGTCCGGATTTCCGCCACGAACCATCGTTACACGCGAACGATCATACTTACGGAAGTTGATGTGGTTCTGGATCAGTTTCTCGCGTGCTGCGATCTCACGATCCGTTCCGTAGTTGATGATGTAACCCTGAGCATCAGGATTGTTCGAAAGTATAACGAACATGTTGTCGATGCGTCCGCGAACCTCGTCGTTCGGAAGCTTGCCGAATTCGTCGATCTGGGTCGGTTCCGGATTCTCGGCTACGACACCGGTGTCCGAAGCGGTCGTCGGGCAGTTGCAGGACGGTGCCTGACCACCGATATCGACAGTTGCCGTGACAGTCGAACCAGCCATGCTGGAATCTGTCGCAACGACGATGCTCGGTGTTCCCTGTCCCGATTCGATCGTACCCGAATCAACGGTCCAGTTATACGTCATGTTGTCCGCTGTTCCGCCGGTGACCGATGCCGTAAACGTCATCGTGTTGCCCGGAGCAGTGATGCCCGCAGGTCCGGTAACGGAGATCGAAGCACATTCGCATTCCTGTTCACATTCGCATTTAACGACTTCGACGGTCTTGGTGTCCGTCTTGCCGCAGAGTCCGCAGCCGTCGTCAACGCCGGTCGTGATCGTGTACGTTCCCGGTTCGACACCACTGAGATCCCACGAAACATTCGCGCCGCTGCCTACGATACGTCCGCCCGAGACGGTGTAGTTGTAGGTGAGCACGTCGTTTTCAGGATCGCTTGCCGATGTCGAAACGCTGATCGTCTGATCGTCGTCGCAGGTTTCGCCTTCTTTCGGACGGAAGCCAGGTTCGCACGGGATGGTAACCGTGGTTTTGCTGAGCGTAACCGAGTCAACGTTAGCGAACTGGTTCTCAACTTCAGCCTGACGTTCGTTGCGGCGACCGATGAACGCCTGGAAAATATATCCATGCGGATCGGACGAAGGAACAAAATCTGCCGGCATACCAACGTAAGAAGTTCTATACGTGAGCGGGGTACAACCCGTTCCACTCTGACCGACAATGATGTCAGGACACGGGATGACGATGTCAGCACCGCTTGCATCATTAAAGTCCTTGAACGAATCACGATTCTGCTCATTCGCATGGTAGCGGTAAGCCAAACCGAATCCGAGCCAACGAGTCGGGAAGATACGCGTTCCGAGGATGACATCCATCGGATCATTCTCGAACGCATTCGGCGTGCGGCCGCCGACATACTTCATATAACGGAATTCCGCGATCGGCTGGATATATTTGTTCGCCGGGAAATCGACACCGACCGAAGCCATCAATTCATCCGGACGATCGAGCAGCGTAGAGCTGCCGGATTTCACATCCGAATTGTAGTGATATCCGACGTTACCCGAAAGGTTCATCCATTTCGTCAGACGTCCGCCAACGAAGAATGCTCCTCCGAAATCACCGCTGTCGCCGCCCGGGCTGGCACCACGCTGAAGCTGGTTAAAGCCTGAGAAGTCGTCGCCGTGGTCGGCATAAAAGCGATAGTATCCAACAATACCGAATCCTACCGGATCGTTAACATTGTTGAAACGGATCTTTGTTCCGACCGTAAATGTGCTGAACGACGATTCGCCGTAAAGACGATTAACGAACGGAGCGTCCGGCAGGTATGACGGAGCCAAGGTGTACGAAGTCGGAACTTCGAAACCTTCTTCCGTAACGGTGGTTCCAAAAACTACGCCCGGCAGAATGCTGCCGTAGATCGAACCGACGCCCGGGAAGTTGTCGCCGCCACCGCCGCCGAAAGGATACTGAATGAACGGCTGTTCGCCGGTAGTGCGATAAACCGCCGATCCCGGAAAAGCGCCGTTATACGGTCCAAGGACGATCGCAGGGGCGCTCATTCCATTGATCTGCGAGTTGGGAAGATAAAAGCCCGAGAGGTTTCTCGGCGAATTTACCTTGACCGCACGATAAGCATCCGTATTAAAGAAAAGCTCGATATTGTTCGTGACACCGATTTGAAAGCTGACCGGAAGCTCCGTGATATCCACGTTGCCCGGATCACGGTCATAATTGCTGACCGCCGCGCTGAACGTAAATTCACCCTTCCTGAGTGTTTCCTGGTCATACACGGTGAAAAGTCCGGTCGGGCCACCCATCGTGCCGCCGGTACCCACAGTCGGTGCCGTGTTTCTGTTGTCTTTGTCTGACCGTTTATTACCATCGACCTGCTGGGCAAAAGCCGCAAAAGCCAAAGTAAATACGATCAGTGCGCTTGTAATTACTCTATAAGCGAGATTCATCACATTCCTCCGCCGAAAAAAAATAAGTTAATTTCAATTGTAGCTACCAAAAAGATACTGCTTAATTCCAATAGACTACTCAATTATTACATACGCCAAAAATTCTGCCAACCCTTGCGGATTGAATAATTAGCGTATCACAAAAACATCTTACAATTGCTGGCAATTTTCGGGAAATCAAGTGCCCTTGTAAACATCGGCGCAATAACCATAAATTCCCCTTCCAAAAGACCTTAACGTAACTTGCTCGTAAAATCAAGCATTTTTATATATACCACGATTTTTTTATTACGCATAAATCCCGCGCATTCGCGTGTCGTAAGCGACCCTGTCAATGGCCATCATATACGCCGCAGTTCGTGTGTCCACATCATGCTTCTCCGAAAAATGGCAAAGCTCGTCAAAACTCGCTACCATCTTTTCCTCGAGCCGTTCGTTAACGACCGCTTCGGACCAAAAATATCCCATTCGGTCCTGAACCCATTCAAAATACGAAACTGTGACGCCGCCCGCGTTTGCCAGGATGTCCGGAATTACAAAAATTCCTTTGTCATGAAGTATCTGGTCAGCTTTCGGCGTCGTCGGCCCATTCGCCCCTTCAGCCAGGATCTTGCATTTCAAACGGTCGGCGTTCTCGGACGTTATCTGGTTCTCCGTCGCACACGGCGCCAGTACGTCGCATTCGATCTCGAGCAGTTCCTTGTTCCCGACCGTTTCAACTCCCGGAAACCCGTCGAACGTTCGGTTCGTTCGCAGATATTCCAAAGCCGCGGGAATATCAATGCCGTTCGGATTGTGGATGCCTCCGCCGATCTCGGATATACCGATAACACGATATCCCGTTTCATGAAAAAGCTGAGCGGCAATACCACCGACGTTCCCGGAACCCTGCACAACGACCGACGTTTTCTCCGGCGTCAACCCCAAGCGTTTGATCCCTTCGTTAACGGTGAACAGCAACCCGCGCCCGGTCGCTTCCCTTCGACCAAGCGAACCGCCGAGAGCAACCGGCTTCCCGGTGACAACGCCGGTTACGGTGTGACGCGAATGCATAGAATATGTATCCATTATCCATGCCATCGTCTGTTCGTTGGTGTTCATATCCGGCGCCGGCACATCACGGTCAGGGCCGATGAAATCCATAAGCTCCGAGGTGTATCGCCGCGTGAGCCGTTCAAGTTCACCTTGCGACATTTGGCTCGGATCACAAATAATGCCGCCTTTGCCGCCGCCGAAAGGAACGTTCACCACCGCACATTTCCACGTCATCCACGCCGAAAGTGCTTTAACCTCATCAAGCGTTACATCCGGAGCATACCGAATGCCGCCTTTTGCCGGCCCGCGCGCAAAGTTGTGCTGCACGCGAAAACCTTCGAATACCTGTATATGTCCGGTGTCCATTGTGACCGGAATGTAAACTTTGATCTCGCGGCTCGGTACGCGCATTACGGCATAAAGATCCGGGTCAAGGCCGAGCAGCTGGGCCGCCCTGTCGAAACGCTCGCTCATCGCCTCGAACGGATTCTTTTCGTCGTTGCCTGTAAAACGCCGCACTTCGTCGGCCATCGGGTTTGCCATCATTTAATATCTCCAGTTATATCGCTGTGCGGTTCCGGAATTCCCCATTTGATCAATTCCGCGGCGACCGGGCCTTCGCTCGCTCTGCCGTTAGTGATACTTATATAAATAGTAGCTGTGGAATATTGGCTGAGGATATCCGTGAAATGCATTTCGTACCCAGGTCATTTGCGCGTATTAACAAAGCATAGAGATTAACGCAGACGAACAGATTTTCCAAACGTTTACGATAAAAAAGCACCGCTGATGACAGAAAAAACTTGGACGCGGCGCCGAACCGGTGCTAAAATCAAACTTACCTGACCAAAATGATCCGCAAGAGGAAATTTTCAGCGATCCGTAGCGGCGGCTTCGCGGCCGTTATGACGGCGATGTGCGCCGTCTTGTTCCTTCTGTCGCCGCCGACGGCTTTCCCGCAAACATCGGCGCCTGAAGATCCGGTCGAGATCTTCGAACAGGCACAGGACGCTCATTCCAAAGGCGATGTGAGAACGGCGATCGAACTATATTCCAAAGCGATCGCGATCGCACCGGAATTTCCGGAAGCCGAGTATCAGCGTGCGACGGCATACCGCGACCTCGGAAAATTGGACGACGCAGAGAAAGGTTTTCGCCGGGCTTTGGAAATACGCGAAGATTGGACACTCGCACTCGCGGCTCTCGGTTCCGTGCTGGCGGAAAAGAAAAATTACGCGGCGGCTGAGCCGATACTCGAACGAGCCATCGAACTCGACGACCGGAACTTCCCTGCATACGCGGCGCTCGTCGATCTAAAGATCCGCACCGGCGCGCCCGAACCCGTGCTGCGGAACTTGCTTGCCAGAGTTAGCGAACTGACGGCAAAAGCGAATCCGCCGGCATCTATCTGGGTCGCGCGGGCCGAACTTGAACAGGCTCTCGGCGAGCTTTCCGAAGCCGGTCGGAGTGCCGCTCAGGCATCTGTCATTGATCCGCAAAATATCACGGCCAAATATCTTCGGGCCGACATTGCTCTTCGCTCCGGCGACACGATGAAAGCTCTCGCCTTTGCCGACGACATCGCCGCGGCGGACCCTGACAGCATCGACCAAAAAATGCTGAGGGCGAACATTCTGGTTTCAGAAGGAAAGTATGACGAGGCATTTGCTCTTCTTAAGCCGATCGAAAATGCTCCGCCCGAGATGGCCGAACTACGCGAACGACTCAAGGTTCAAACAAGCACGGATATCGCGGAGATCGAAAAGATCGCTGCCGATGATCCGAAGAACGCCGATGCCGCAAGCCGTCTTTGCGGTCTTTATCGAATTAAAGATCCTATCAAGGCTCTCGAATATTGTCGGCGTGCGTCCGAGCTCGAACCGCAGAACATTTCGCACGCGGCCGGTTTCGGCGCGGCCTTGGTGACGGCAAAACGCTACTCGGATGCGGTAAGGATCCTGCGAAAACTGCTCGAATATCAACCGGACAACTTTACGGTCAGGGCAAATCTCGCAACGGCTCTTTTTCAATTAAAGAACTTTCCGGAAGCAAAGGTCGAATTTCAGAAACTTACGGAAATGCGCGAAGACCTCGCCCCGGCATATTATTTTCTCGGCATCTGCCACGACCGGCTCGGCGAGTACATGGACGCGATGGCGAACTACCAATCGTTCCTGCGGCTTGCCGACCCGAAAGTCAGCCAGCTTGAAATAGACAAGGTGCATCTGCGCCTACCGATACTTCAAAGACAGATCAATAATAAGGAAGGAAAACGGAATGAATGAAAATACCTATATCGTTTCACCGGCAGCGAGCCGGTCGGCCATACGTTTTATCAGCATCGTTTTCCTTTCGTGCCTGGCCGCGACTGCGGCTCAGACGGCGTTAGCTCAGGATGCAGACAAGGTCGGCTCCGCGCTTCCGCCTTTAAAATTCATGAGCGTCGGCGAACGCAAACAGCTGGACGCGGAATCTGATATCAAGGACCGGACGCGGCTTGCGCTTGACCTGATGGACACGCGGCTGACGAATGCCGAGGCGAAGTTCGCCGAAGCCGACTATGAACAAATGTACAAGGAACTTGGCAGCTTTAATGCGCTGATGGACGACATGCTGCAGTTTCTTGACCGGCAGCTTCGCCGGGTACGAAGGGGCAAGGTCCTCGACAGTTACAAACGCTTTGAAATAGGACTTCGGCGGCTCGCTCCGCGAATACAGCTTTTGCGGCGCGAACTTCCGATCAAATACGACCCGTATGTCAAAGACCTTGTGCGCTACGTGCGCGATGCCCGTGAACAGGCGGTCGAACCGTTTTTCGGAAACCAGTTCGCGAACGCCAATGAAGCGGGTACTCAATAAAATGTCAAAATTTCGAACAGTCCTTTTTATTTTCGCCGCGGTCGTCGTGATCGCGGCTTCCTTCGATAATGCATATTCACAGCGGCGCGATTTTCTGACCGACACGGAGATCGATCTTATACGCGAATCCCAGGACCTTGACGTTCGCATCGACGTACTAACGAAAATGATCGACCGGCGCTTTCTGCTTTTAAATATGGATTCGGGCGGATGGGACGGAAAGAAACACGCCGAAGAGTTCGGCGACCCGCCGACGGGCACGCGGCTCGAACTGCTCTTCGACATCAAACGCCTGCTCCAAAAAGCGATAGACGATATCGATAATCGTGCCGAACGCCCCGATTCGGCTCTTATTCGCGACGATTCCGAGTACAAGGAAGCCCGAAAAGATCCGGAGCGGTTCGGCATTGCCGTTCGAGCGCTCGGCGCGGCCGCGAAACGATATGTCGATCCGCTGCGCAAACTTTATGACACCGCGGAATCTGAGAGAGAACTCGGCGTCATATCGGATTCGCTGAATTCGTGTGAACTGATCATAGAAGCCTTGGATCAGCTTCCGCCGGATGCCGAACCGAACAAGAAGAAAAAGAAAAAAGACTAGACTTGCGCAGTTCGCCCCGGACTCCGAAATCATTCACATAAAATCCGCTTTCATAACTTGAGAGCGGTGGGCATGTCGTTTACATTATTCCTTACACGATCGAGCACAAATACAGTTTCTTATGAGTACCGAAGAATTGAAAAAAACGCCGCTCAACGCCGAACATATCGCGTTGGGTGGAAAAATGGTCGATTTCGGCGGATGGGAAATGCCCGTCCAATATCCGGCAGGCGTGATCAGCGAGCATATGCAGACGCGCACCGCTGCCGGACTTTTCGACGTTTCGCATATGGGCGAGATCTGGGTCGAAGGCCCGGACGCGATCGCTTTCGTCAATCGTTTAACAACAAATGACGCGCGCAAACTCGCCGACGGTCAGGCGCAATATTCGGCACTTACCAACGAGAACGGCGGCATCGTCGATGACCTTTTGGTATATCGTTTCGGCGAAGACAAACTTCTTCTGGTGGTCAATGCCGGAACGACCGACAAAGACTGGGACTGGATCAACTCGCATAAGCAGGACGAACAGGTCGTGCTGACGAACGCCAGCGCAGATTATTGCCAGATCGCGATCCAAGGGCCAAAGGCATTGGCGATACTTCAGACGCTGACCGAAACGGACCTTTCGCCGATAAAATATTATTGGTTCACGACCGGACGCGTTGATGGCGTGGAAGCCATCATCTCGCGAACCGGTTACACGGGCGAAGACGGATTTGAGGTTTACGCCGCCGCGGAATACGCGGAGCAGCTCTGGAAAAAAATGCTCGAAGCCGGAAAGTTTGGCGAAGACGGCGGAATTCTTCCGGCCGGTTTGGCGGCGCGGAACACGCTTCGGCTCGAAGCCGGAATGTCGCTTTACGGCCACGAACTAAGCGACACGATATCGACATACGAAGCGAACCTCGGCTGGATCACGAAACTTGATAAAGGCGATTTTACCGGCAAAGAGATACTCGAAAAACAAAAAGCAGACGGCGTTTCGCGAAAACTTGTCGGATTTGAAATGATCGACCGCGGCATCGCCCGCGATGAATATCCGGTGTATATCGACGGAAAGAACGTCGGCGCCGTTACCTCCGGCAGCCCGGCACCTTTCCTGAAGAAGAATATCGGATTCGCATTCGTCCCGACGGAATTTGCAAATCCCGGCCGGGAAATTACAATTGAAATAAGAGGTAAGCACGCCGGTGCAAAGATAGTTTCGACGCCGTTCTATAAACGGGAAAAATA
>CBFGSN010000049.1:0-16841 GCA_965651435.1 uncultured bacterium
GCACGATTTTATCTGTGCCGACGCGATCGGCAATTCGTATTCGATGGCGGTAAGTTCGCCGCCGCGTATCGTCAGCGGAGCTTTTCCGCCGGTTGTTGCAACCGACGCGCCCATTAATTCAAGCGGCTGCCTGACGCGTTCCATCGGACGCGAACGCAGCGACGCATCGCCGTCCAACACGGCTTCGAAATTCTGCCCCGCCAGCACGCCCGCCAAAAGGCGCATTGTCGTGCCGCTGTTGCCGCAATCGAGCGGCCCGGACGGCGGTTTCAGTCCGCGTTTCCCTCTACCTTCGATCGTTACGGTGTCGCCGCTTTTTTCGATATTTACGCCGAGGTCAGCAAGACATTTGAGCGTCGATGAACAGTCTGCACTGCGCGAAAAGTTCGAGATCACCGCAGTGCCTTCGCTTATAGCCGCAAAGATCGCGGCTCGGTGCGAGATCGATTTGTCCCCCGGAAGGGCCGCTTTTCCGCTTAGATACATTGCTAAAAAATTCGATAAAACGCCGATAACGACGCTGTCGGTCTTGACACAAAGCGTAGCAAACTATTAACTTACAATGAAATCACTGTGACGGAAAAAAAAGAAATATCATTGCCAAGTCGGATCGAATCGGTTGACGAGGCGGCCGTTGAGGCCGAAAAATTCTTTAGATCGCTTGGCTATGAAGATGACGTAGTGTCGGCGGTCGATCTCGCCGTTCGCGAATCCGTTGCCAATGCCGTAAAACACGGAAACAAGTTCGACGAAAGCAAACAGGTCGAGGTGTTGTTCTCAGATTCGGCCGAGGAACTTGAGATCACCGTAAAAGATTTCGGCATCGGATTCGACCCGGACGAAATACCGGACCCGACCGATCCGGCAAATCTGCTGAAAGCAACAGGGCGTGGGCTGCTGTTCATGCGTTCTTTTATGGACGAAGTTTCGTGGCGGCGAAACAAACGCGGCGGAATGGCCGTTATAATGAAAAAGAAACATTGAATTTCGTAAACTTTGCATAGACTTTGCGGTATAGTTTCGATTAAAATTTGCAATCAAAACGCTAGGAAATTTTTGAGGAGATAAAAATGTCTGATATCACTATCACTGAACGCCAGGCCGGCGATGTAACCGTGGTCGATCTGGAAGGAAAAGTTACCATTGGAGAAGGAAGCGTTGCGCTTCGCAATAAGATCCGTGAGCTGCTTGGCGACGGCAAGAACAAGATCCTCTTGAACCTCGCCGGCGTCGGCTATATCGATTCGAGCGGTATCGGCGAACTGGTTTCGAGCTTTACCGCCGTAAGCAAAGAAGGCGGAACGCTGAAGCTTTTGAACCTGACGCAAAAGATACAAGATCTTTTGGCGATCACGAAATTACTCACCGTGTTTGACGTTTACGATGCCGAGGACGCTGCTCTCGCTTCGTTCAATTAAGACAAGAGCCGTTTTGTTTCTCAGGTTTGCGGGGGATAAGGAGACGATTTCCTTGTCCCTCGTTTTTATTGCGAAACGTGCATCCCGCGCGCGATGATATTCATCTGAATCTTGAGACGAATTTTATGCCGAAGGCTCTTTCTGTATTCTGAGCTTTCACGATCTAAGATGAGAACATTCATATTTACCGCTATCTTGATCTTAACTGCGGCAATGGGCATGAACATTACTGCCCAACAGCGCGCCGGCTTTGACCTTTCCAATTACGGGGTCCGCATAGAACCCGACAAGCGCGTGATGATCGTCCTTGCCGCACTCGACAGCGCCCGAACGAACGACGCGGACGGCAATAGTGTCAGATCGCTGAACACGACACTCTCGGAAAAAGGAACTGAATTCCGCGACCTGCTATCCAGCGATCTGCTGAAAATGCCCGACGACCTTCGCCGAAAGATCTCGGCCTTTGTAAATAGATATAAAAGCAGCAACCCAAAACTCACCGATCCGGAGATAGTCGCGCCGTTCATTTCGATGGCATATTCGCTGACACCCGCACCCGAACTCGCCGACCCGATCGTCACGTCTTCGCTGCCCGGAAACGTCCTGAACGTGCTTGATTTTGCGCCGCTCGTCCGCGAATTCAATCGGCGAACGACGATCTCGCAAAACATCGACGATTACCTAAAAAGATACAACGCTGCGGCGGACGGCCAACTTCGCAACACGGCAAAGGAAATGGTCGGCGATCTGCTTCAGTATATGCACACGCGCCCCGAGATCTATTTCGAAGAATCGGTCAGGGTCGAATCGAAACGCTCGGAAAAGTCTTCGGTTAAAGGCATCGAAAAACGGAGCCGTGAACGCCGCTTTTTTATCGTTCCGGAGATGCTCGCACCGAAAGATACGGTCATTTTCCTGAATGTCCGCGATGATTATTACGTGGTTGTTCCGCCCGATACGGACCTGAGTTTTTCGGACGTTCGCCGGGCGTTTCTCCAGTTCGTGCTCGATCCGCTAATATTGAAAAGCGCCAAGGACATTGAGGTCATTCGTGCTTCGGTCACGAAATTTCTCAATGACCACCGTGCGGTAAATCCTGAACAATCGCCTGATGTTTTTCTGGTTCTGTCGCGATCGCTCGCGGCTGCGATCGACATACAGCAGCGTGAAACCGAACGCATCGCCGTGACGACCGCACAGGCACGCCAGCGGATCGACGATGAGAGAACGCCCGAAGAGAAACGAAAAATATCCGCGGAACTCGAACGCGTCAAGAAAGGTTTCGCGGACGATTCGATCCTGGAAATGTCCAAGGAATATGAGCGCGGGAACGTTTTCGTTTTTTATTTTGCGGATAAACTCAGCGGTGTTGAGGAATCTGGTTTTAATATTTCATCCTCGCTTCGCGACATGATACTTTCGATCGATCCGGCGAAAGAAGGCAACAGGCTCGCCGAAAATGCCGAAGCACGCAACCGCGCTCTTGCCGCCCGCGAAGCCGGTGGAACACTCGAAACAACACTTACGCAAAATCCTGTCACGGAAGGCCTTCTCGAAGTTCAAAAGTACATAGATGCGAAAAACTACTCCACCGCCGAATCCGCTCTGAAAGACCTTCTCAAAAAATATCCGGACGATGCTCGCATATATTACAGCCTCGGACGGCTTGGAAGTCTGCAGGCCGAAAAACTCGCGGAAGCCGAAGCTCAACAACAAAAACTTGTCGAATCAAAGGTCGCGTACGAGAATGTAATTCGGATCTCGCAAAAACAAACGGTTGATGGGGCTTTATTGTCACTAACATATACGGCTCTTGGCCGCATCTATGAATTCTTTAACGATCCCGCAATGGCGCTGGCTCTTTATGAAAAGGCTATTTCCATCGGTCCTGTCGCCCGCGGAGCGTATGACGAATCGCTTTCGGCAAAAGCCCGTTTGATCAAGGAGCAGTGAACGCATCGTCTTTGACCGCCGCCGCAAATCTGCTACTTTCTAATCGATGTCATCTGATCAATATCGAAGCGGCTATGCCGCGTTCATCGGACGGCCGAACGCCGGTAAATCGACACTTCTGAATCGGCTCGTCGGCGAAAAGATCGCGGCCGTTTCAAATAAACCGCAGACGACGCGGCACAAGATCCAGGGGATCGTAACGCGTCCGGCCGGCCAGATCGTCTTTATCGATACACCCGGCGTTCACAAACCCGGCCACCTTTTGAACCGGCGAATGATGGCCGCCGTCCACGACGCGATGCTTTCGGTCGATGTTATCGTGCTGATGCGCGACGCCAGCGTTTCGACCGGCAACGGAGACCGCTTCGTCCTCGATCTTGTAAAAAAGGCCGAAAAGCCCGCGATACTTGTGCTGAACAAGATCGACAAAATAAAGGACAAGAATGAACTGCTGCCGCTTATCGATCTTTATCGAAAAGAATACGATTTTGCCGAGATCGTTCCGGTTTCCGCTCTCAAAGGCGATGCTGTTGATGCTCTGATGGATCAGATCATCAAATATCTTCCGCCGGGCGAGCCGATTTTTGCCGAGGACGAAATGACCGATCAACCGCTGCGGCTGCTCGTCGCCGAAATGGTCCGCGAGCAGATACTGCTTACTACCGGCGAAGAGCTTCCGTACGTCACGGCCGTGATCACGGAAAGGTTCGAGCAGGACGAGGACACCGGAACGGTCCGAATTTTCTGCGCGATCTACGTCGAACGCCCTTCGCAAAAGGCGATAATCATCGGAAAAAAAGGAGCCAAACTTAAACAGATCGGAACGGACGCCAGACGCCAGATCGAGGCGCTTGTCGGCGGCAAAGTTTACCTGCAGCTGTTTGTAAAGGTCGTCGAAGATTGGCGCAACCGCGGCCGCGACCTCGATGAAATGGGCGTTTACGAATGAAGAATGACTGAAACAAATAATAAGAACTGGCCGTGCGTTGCCGTTACCGCCGCGGCCGATGCGGTCGAAGCGGTCGAATTCGGCTTTAACGATGCGGGTGCCGCCGCGACCTCCGTTGACGGCCTCAGAAAAAAACCGGATGAACCCGTCGAGGTTCAAGCCTTTTTCGAAAAGGAACCGGACCTCGACCACGTTCGCTATACGCTCGCGGAAGCGCTGCGCGTTTATGGACTGAAAAGTGATTCGGTATCAGATATTCGCCTTGTCAAAATCGAAGAAACCGATTGGCTTGCCGAATGGAAAAAGCACTGGAAGCCGACAGCGATCGGTCGTTTTTTGATCGCGCCGCCATGGGAAAATACCGAAGCGAGTGATGATATCGTCATAAAGATCGAACCGAATATGGCTTTCGGAACCGGGACGCACGAAACGACGCAGCTTTGCCTGGCGGAGCTCGACCGGTCTTATTCGAAAGGCAAAAGCCTCGTTGATGTCGGAACCGGCACTGGCATTTTGGCCATCGCGGCCGCGAAATTAAATGATGACGACAGCACGGATATACGCGCGTGCGATACGGACGAGGAATCCGTAAAGATCGCCAAAGAAAATGCCAACCTGAACGGAGTAGGCGAAACGATCGTCTTTGAAAGCGGTTCGGTTGACGGCATTGAAGAACATGCCGACATCGTCGTCGCCAATCTTACGCTCGACGTGATCAGGCCGATCTTGGCCCGGCTTGCAGAACTTGCTGATGAAATGCTGATCCTGTCGGGAATTCTTGCGGAACAACGCAATTCGATCGAAACTTCACTTGCGGAACTCGGTCTAACGCAATTTCGCATCGATCAAAAGGGCGAATGGATCGCGGTCGTCGTTGAAACTCGGCCCCGCTAATTTTCCGGTTTCCGCGGAATGGCCATCGGAATATCGCCGTCGTCGGTGATCGTTATCAGCGGCGTACGGGGTTTCGCTCCCTTACTGCCGATGACGGAACGAAGTATCGGCGGCAGTTTCGGTGAACCGATGGTTGTCGGGTCGAGAGGTACGGCCCGTTTCAAAATGGTTCCGCCGCGGCCCGCGACCCAGATGTTTTTGCCGCCGCGATACGCCGCCGTCTGCAGCATGTTCCCCGTGGATGTCGGTTGGCTTTCCCAATTTCGTCCGCCGTCTGTGGTCACAATGGCGGTTCCGAGTTCCCCGACCGCCAGCGCACCGTCCGCGCCGAATGCCGTGACAAAAAACAGATTGGCGGAAACGGGAGATTCCTGGTCCGTCCAGCTCAACCCGCCGTCGTCCGTCCGCAAAATAATGCCCCCGGCACCAACCGCAAATCCCGTTTTCCCGTCGTAAAAACTCACGGAATAAAGATTTTCCCGAACATTCGTTTTAACGACGGACCAGGTCGTTCCGCCGTCCATGGAAACGATGACCGAACCGCGGTCGCCCACCGCAACACCGTGATCGGGCGATGTAAATTTTACATCTTCGAGCCACGACCGCGTCGCAGGATCTACTGTTTCCCAGTACGCACCGCCGGTCGTCGAACGGATCACCGTGCCGCCGGCACCGACCGCAAAACCCGTCTTATCATCAACGAACGCGACGCCGAACAGATCATTCTTTATGCCGGAGATGCCTTTGCCCCAACTCGCGCCGCCGTTTATCGTTCGCAGGATAGTTCCGTCGTCGCCGACGATCCAGCCTTTCTGATCGTCAATGAACGTGATCGAATTAAGCCCCGACTTAGTTCCCGAATAAACCGGGATCCATTCTTCGCCGCCGTTGTTCGTTATCCAGATACGGCCGTTCGAACCGGCTGCGACGCCGAGGTCGTCATTGAGCATAACGATGTCGTTCACGTCTTCGCGTCCGCCGGCGGAAAGCCGCTGCCAGCTAACGCCGCCGTCGTCCGTTCGCAGGATCAGCCCGTCGTCACCCGCGGACCAGCCCGTATATTCATCGGCAAAATACATCGTGCCGAGCTTTGGCGAGGTTCGTATGCTGAACGGCAGCCAAGTGGTTCCGCCGTCACCCGTCAGCCACGTCATTCCATTCGAATCGACGATCGAACCTTTCTTTTCATCGGCGAATGCTGTCGATGCCAGATCGGCCCGCGTGAATATTGCCAGCCGTTCCCAGGTCTTTCCGGAATCACGCGTTCGGGCCGCACAACCGGAATTGCCCGTGACCAAGGCGGTGTCTGCGTTCAGAAAAACGATATCGTTGAGTTCGGCCGAACCACACGGAAAATGAGTTGTCCAGTTTTTACCGGCGTCACCGGTCATCAGAACAATTCCGCGTTCGCCTGCCGCGGCGGCGTGCTCCTTGCCAAATACGGCAACACTCCGGAGGTGCTCCGTCGTATCGGCTGCCTGCTCCGTCCACGTTTTGCCGCCGTCCGTTGTATGAACGATCCGACCATATGTTCCAACAGCCCATCCGGACAGTTTATCCGCGCCGAACGCAACATCATAAAAATGATCGCGAGCATCGACCTTCGCCTTTCGCCAATCGCGGCCGCCGTCGTCGGTCACATAAATACTGCCGCGGGTTCCGACCACGACCGCGTTTCGCGCATCGAGCGCGAACACGCCGCGAAGCGTTTGTTCGACCGGAAGAAACTGTCGTTCCCACGTGAAGCCGCCGTCGGTCGTATGCAGGATCGTGTCGTTCGCGCCGACCGCAAAGCCGTGCCGCTTGTCCGCGGCAAAATGTATCGAATAAATGGGATTTCCCTGCGGCAGCGGATTTTGCCAGATCCATCCGCCGCGTTGGGCCGGCGAATTCGCCGCACAAACGGCAAAAACCGCGGCCGCAAAAACAACGGCCGCAGCACCGCCAACAGAGTAATTTTTCGCCCGAAAAAGGCTCATAAATTTCGAGTTTTTTAACCGATCTCGGTTACCCCGATCGAAGCCGCGATCTCATCAAGCATTGTATGGTCAACGCGGCCTGCTCCGGCGATCTTTCGCGCCGCCTTGTCGGCCGCTTCCTGCAGCTCGTGTCCGGCATGGCCTTTTATCCATTGCCAATCTATGCGGTGGCCGTCGCGTGCTTCGTCAAGTTCTGCCCACCATTCGTGATTCGTTTTTCGCCGAAAATTTCCGAGCATTGTTTCAACCACATAGCGCGAATCGCTCAAAAGCAACACTTCGCACGGTTCCCTTAGATTCTCGAGCCCAATGCGCGCCGCCGCGATCTCTGCCTGCTGGTTCGTCGCAGCACCGAGGTATTCGCCGCACGCTTTCCAGATTCCTTTGAACCCGAGCAACGCAACGGCGGCCGCGCGCGGCGCGCCTTTACCGTTGCCGAGACTCGATCCGTCGCAAACTATCGTTACTTTCTTCATTCGCCGGTTTCCGCCGCCCTCCGTCCTTCCTTTTCGACGACAATCGTATTATCCACATATTCTTCGAAAGTATCATCGTGCGAAATGATGAAAAGCTGATCGAAATGGCCGATGCGGCTGATCTGTTCGGCCAGATTCTGCCGGCGTTCGGCGTCCATATTCGTCGTCGGTTCATCAAAGAACGCGATGCGGATGTCCGTCATCTGTTTTAGCAATGCGAGGCGGACCGATAGAGCCGCCGCCATTTGTTCGCCGCCCGAAAGACCGATGAACGGGCGTTCATAGCCACCTTCTTCGAGCGAGATATCATAATCTTCGCCCCATTTCAGCGTGCGTTCCGGGTCGCCCGTGATCTCTCGGAACATCTGATTCGCTTCGGCCGAAACGCGGTAAACGTAGTTGCGTGCGACCAGCGGCGCGGCTTCTTTTAGCGTGTTGCGAATGAATTCGGTCGTTTCCAGAACTTTTTCCTGACGTTCCTTTTCGAGCATGTCGCCGTGCATCTCGCGGCGGGTTTCATTAAGTTTTTCGATCTCTGAATTCAATTCCGCTCGGCGCGCTTCATGGGCTTTCAGCGTGGCGGCGATCTCGGCTTCGGAACGCTGCAGCAAAAGCATTTCAGCTCTTTCCGATGCATGTTTTTCGGCGTCGTACGCTGCGGCGGCCTTCTCGGCATCGGAGGCTGCGGCCTTCGCCAGCTCCGTCAGGCCGATGAGTTCCGCCGAAGCCTTGTCCGCCGCTTCTTTACGTTCGGCGGCATGTTCCGCAGCGGATTCATTCGCCATAAATTGCCGGAAGGCATCTTCGGTAGCGGCCCGTTCCGCGGATATCTTTTCGATCTCGGTATCAAGCTCCGCGTATTCGGCGATCTTTTCACTGATGGAATTTTTCTCGGTTTCAAGCTTTTCGAGTTCGTCGCGAAGCTTTTCTATCTGAGCGGATGCCTCGCTTTCCTTATCGGCTTCGGCACGCAGGATCTTTATCTTCGAACGCGGATCGTCAAGCTTTTCGAGCCTCGTGGTCACATCGGCAAGTTCGGTTTCCGCTCCCGAAAGCTGTTCGATCTTCTTCCGGGTCGCTTCCAATTCGGCCCGCAGGCTCAGCCCTTCGCTTTCTATGTCCTCGTTGCGCTTCGTCAGCGTTCCGACCTGTATCAAGAGCTGTTCGGCGGAACGTGCGGCTTTTAGTTTTTCAGCAATGCTCTGCGATTCGGCCTCCAGCCCGCGCATATTCTGCTGAACGGTTTCGAATTTATTCGCGATAAATTTTTCAAGCGTTTCCCCTTCGCCCAAATTCAGACATTTTTCGGAAAGGATCGGACAAAGTCCGTTGCGTATTTCCTGCTGAAAGCGGCGGTCGCGCTCAAGAGCAGCGTTGATCGAGGCAAGTTCGTGAACGATCTCTTTATCGCGTTTCTGCAGCGCGTCTATGTTCTCGGCAAATTTCGACCGCTCCCGGATCTTTTGCAGTTCTTCGCGATTGTTCTTATATTCATCACGACGCTTTTTCAGCCGTTCTTCGGTCGATTCGGCCTGGTTCCGCAAACTGCGGAGTTCCGCCGTTTTGTCCTTTAACGTATTCAGCGAACGTTCGCACTGATCCTGTTCCTTCGCCAACGGCTGAAGTTCTCGGATCGATCCGGCGGCCGTGCGGGCCTTTTCCAATGTCTCACTCGCCCTTTTTTGTTCGCCGGAAACACTGGTCGCGGCCGCTTCTTTTTGTGTGAGTTCGACAAGCAGTTTGTCGCGTTCACCTCGGCGGCGGTCAAGTTCGTTCATGCGCGCGGAAGCGGCCTTGTAGCGCTCGGCGTCCGGTTTTACGGCTGCGATTATTTCGGCGGCACGAAGGGCTTTTTCAAGTTCGTCGCTCAGATGCCGCGCGGAAATTTCGGCGGAGCTGCGTTTCGATTCGGCCGTTTCCGCAGCGCGGTCCGCTTCGCGAACGGCGGCCTCGCGTGCGTCCAGTTCGCCGATGACCTTTCTCTTTTGTTCGATCTCGACGCGGTTCTTTTCTTTCAATTCCTCGGCGGCGGCGATGCTTTCGGCCAGTCGGCCAAGCTCTTCGGTGACCGATTCAAAACGCCCCAAACGTCCTTCCGCGCGCGCGATGTTGACCGCCGCGGCAGTGATCCTTTCGTTCAGATAACGCGTCGTTTTCAGAAGTTCCTCGGCTCCGCGACGATATTCTTCGACCTTCAGAAGCTTGTCGAACGCACGCTTTCGCTCCGCCGTGCTTTCCAAAAAGATCGCGGTAAATGTTCCCTGCGGAACACCGATCGCGCGGCGAAACAGTGTTTCAAGATCCGTTCCCGGTTCGACGCCCAGATGTTCGCGAAGGAACCGCATCACGTCTTCTTTCTTATCGGCGACGCGCATTTTCAGCATCGGATCGTAAACGAAATAACCCGTTCCGGTATCACGAACGACCTGATATTCGCGTTCGTCTTTGCTGCTGACGAAGCTGACACGCGCCGTCCCTTTTTTCGCTCCGCGGCGAACGAAATCCTGTTTTTTGTAATCGAGCAGATCGAACAGAACCCATGCGACCGCCTCAATGATCGACGTTTTTCCCGCGCCGTTCTCGCCCGTAATGGCGGTCGTTCCGCGCGGAAATTCGAATATCGAATCAACATGCGATTTTATATTTTCGAGTTCGACCTTTGTTATATACATCGGGGAATTGTCACACGGCTGTGAACGTTGTAAACTTCGCGCATCCTTTTTACTAATTCTAATTTATATTTGAGGAAATAAAAAAGACGGCCGCTTTTTCGCCGTCCGAAAGAACATTATGAAGATACAAAGCGGCGACCACGTCGTGATGATCATGCATACGCCGCGTGAAAAGCTTTTCGGAATAGTCGACGAGATCGGGCCGGCCGGAGTTTTCGTGCGGGCGATAGAACTTGGTTATTTCGACGATTGGTGCAATTCGATCGCGAACGGTGAACCGTTCCTTCCGATGACGGACCAGTTCGTGCCAATGTGGCGTCTGGAGCGAATGACGCGGGACGAAAGTTCGGACAGTTCACCGTCGCTTGCCGACCAATTCGAAAAACGCACCGGCCGCAAATTCGGCGACATTTAATCCGCTTTTGCAATGATGACCGTGCCGCTGTGTGTCGTCAGGACAACGTTCGCTTCGCCGCTGCCGCTGGTTGCTCCGAGGTTACGGACGGGCAGTTCGTCTTCCTTGTAGAGAATCTTCAGCGGTATCTGGGAATTGAACGAACCGAAGCCATAGGAAGCCTTGAACGTCGCCGAAGAAGTTTCGGGTATTTTCAGCTCTATTGAACCATTCGACGTTTTGAAGTTGTAAATTCCTCCGCCGGCGAAATCTCCTGTGAAGGTGACCGATCCGCTTATTGAATTCGCCTCGATCTGTCGGTTCGAGATATCCTGCAGCGATATTGCTCCGCTCGATGTTTTGGCGCGAAATGCTTCGCCGATCTGTTTCGATGAAATGCCGTAGGCGAGTATGTTACCGGTCGAACTTTCCAGCGAGACCGAACCCGACGAATCCTGGGCCACTATATCACCCTGAAATGTCGCGGCCGTAATTCCCGATGAAATATTTCGCAGAACGATATTTCCTTCGACATTTTTTGTCGCGACCCTTCTTACCGAATCGACCGTGACATCCGAATTCCGTCCGCGGATGTCCAGACTCGCTCCTTTCGGCACGTCCAATGCGATACTGTCGCCCGAGATGCATTCGGATTCGAGCGCCGTCGGACCTTCCGGACGCAAAGAGCGTGAGATCAATATCCAATTCGGCTTTCCGCTGTCGCTATTACTTTCCAAAACTTTGATATCCGCACCGCTGCCGTCGTGCACAAAAAGCCGAACTTCGCTCCGGCTCCATCCGTTGATCTTCAATTCACCTTCGCCGACACAGAGTTTTATGTTAACCGCGGGATCGACCGCGACGGACCGCTCGGTCGTTTCCCTTTGCCCAAGAACCTGACGAAGCGCCGCTACCATCGGAATGGTATCCGGCGCGCGCGGCGGCGCGGCCGGTGTTTTTTGACCAAATGTGTTCGCCGCAAAAAGCAGCGAAAGCGCCGTAAAAAATAAAGTTGTTCGGGGAAATTTGACCATTTTTTATCGCAGTGACGCCATCAGCTCCTCACGCTGCTGAACGGAATTAAGCAGATCGATCTTGTCCTGATATGACGCATACAAAGCCTGTTTTGCCGCTTCGTTCGTCGGGTCTTTGGCAACAGCGGATCTTAATTTTCCGATAGTGTCGTCGACTACCGCCATGTCGCGTTCGTACGACACACGCGTCGCTGCCGGCATGACAAGATCTTTGTCTCCGTCGATATTTTGCCTGAGTCCGGCGATCGTTCTTACGTAACTTTCTTCACCCGGAAGATAAGCTGCGGGTGCCGCCTTCGGTTCGGCTTTCGGCCTGTTTCGCGTACCGGCGATCGCGTTATGTCTGGCCGACGGCTTATATTTCGCCGTCTCTATCCGAAAACCGGAACGGCTTTCGTTCAGCGGCCGTGCGATCTCATCGCCCGCCGCGTCATTCGCCGCCTGTGCGGACTTATTCACCGTTGCCGGGACGACGTCGGCCCGACGTGGGGTTTCCGGAGTTGTCGGCACCGAAACGATGGTATCATTCGACGCAGTTTCCGTGTCGGTATTCAAGACGCCATTGGCAATAAAATAGAACGTTCCGAAAGCAAAGATCAAAAATACGCCTGCAGCGGCGGCGAACGATGGTTGGGCGAGTATCGACGCGAATATGCCGGACAGCTTTTGGCCGAACGACGGTTTTCGCTCGTCCGCGAGCGAATCGTTGATCCGCGTCCACAAACGCTGTGTCGGCACAAGCGTGTTTACTTCGCGGTCGAGGACGGAAAAGACCAATGCGGTCTCTTCTTCAGCAGAGGCAATGCGTCCGGCGCACTCGTTACAGACCGCCGCGTGTTCGGCTATTGCGGCCGCAGTGCCGCCGTCAACCTCTCCGTCGATGAACGCCTGTATCGTTCCGATGTCAAAACAATTGCGCTTCATAACTATTCGTTCCCGCCTTTGCCGTAATACCGCATAAATTCTGCTCGTGCCCGCGCGACATATGTGCCGATGCTTGTTTCATTAAGCGAAAGGCTTTCGGCGATCTCGCGGTATGAAAACCCCTGCTGCTTCAAAACCAGACAGCTTCGCAGAGGTTCCTTCACACGCGTTAATGCCCTGTTCATATCGCTCAATTCTTCTTTTTGCTCATATTCCTTTTCAACCGAATCGGCGACATTTCCATCATTTAATTTGACGTAATTTTCGTCGCGCGTGTTCGCCCTTATATTGCCGCGAAGCGTATTGCGCGCAAGGTTCAGGGTAACCCGTATCAGCCACGGCCGGAGCATTTCTTCACAAGTTATCGAATCGATATTGTTATACAGGCGTATGAACGTCTCCTGCGCGACATCTTCGGCCAGACCGCTGTCCTGCAGGACCGATCTCGCAGTTCGAAAAACCACGCGGTGATGGTTATTGAACGCTTCTTCGAATTCGATCACATCCTTCGCGGTGGCAGCTGCGGTCTGTTCGGCCATCGAGTTCATCAAAATTTCGCTAATTCCTGTCATCTCAGCATCAAATAATGCCTTCCAACTTAAGATACACCGCCAAAGGCCATTTTATGACAATGCTCGACTAAATTCGCACAAAATTTACTGCGTCCGCCATTTCGCGCGGAAAAGCATCGGCGGCCAGCGAACTAAACACGAAAATATGCGAAAGCGGCGGCACCTCGATCAGGCCTTCGACCGCTTCTGCTACCGGTTTTGCATCGATCTCAGCAACGAAAGAAGGTTCTATGACCGCGAGCTCCCGCAAAAGCGAATACAGATGCGCTTTTCCGATGCCGGCCTCGCCGTCGCCTTTGTCGATGATAAGCCGAATTTCCGCTTGCTCCTCGGTCAAGTATTGAATGAACGCCGCGACCAATGCCACGGCTTTCTCAAACCTTTCGGACGCAACTACGCTTTCGCCGTTATGTTCGGCTCTAAGCTTTTCACGAACCGTCAGCGAATTCTCGGACTCGGGCATCCGCGTGTCAAAAAAGATGGCGACCTTTGTGTCGTCTTCGGCAGCATGTTCGCGAACGATCAGGTCGCGTGAACGCGCCGTCGCCTTCCAATCGATGTGCCGAAGGTCGTCTGACGGCTGGTATTCGCGAAGTGCGAGCAGGTCTTGTCCCTGGCCGCGTTTGTTGACCGCAAAAATGCCTGTGTTGAGCATTTCGGCTTCGGTTTCGGGCGGCAACGCGGCCGCGGCCGGGAACACGTAGAGCTCCGCTTCTTTTGCCGCAAGGCGACGCCGATGCCGAAAAAATCCGAACGGAAAACCGGTTGAAAGCTCGAAATCCTTGATCACAAAACGTCCGCGACGCGGAAATATATGCTCGCTTCGGCTTTCGGTGGACGAACGCCGCGGAACGCGTACGAAATAGCTCAGCGTACGGCGAACGAGCGGCGGCTTCGCTAATCTTTTGGCGATGAACTGCGGCAAAACCGCACTGAGTTCTGCCGCGGCGGCTGACCGCTCGCGTTCCGTTCCGCGAACCTCCGCAACGACCGAATAGCTTGCGAAAAAACGCTTGCGGTTATCGAGGCTCACGAGTATCGGAGTCCTTTCGCCGGCGAAGATCGTCTCAGGAAACCGCATTCTTACGTCCAGCTTTTTCAAACAGACGCTGCCCGCGATAAAGCTTACGGCTAAGGCGGCGGCAAGAAGCGAAAGCACGACGAAAAGCAGGTTATTTCCCGTGTTCCATGCAGAAAAACCGACGATCAGCATCAGCCCTAGAACGATAGCTCCGCCGACCGTAAATTCGAACGGCAGGTTCATCTGCGATGCTTCCTTACCCGCATTTTTCGCAAGCGGCGGAACGACGAATATCAAGATCAGCAGAACGAAAATAAGTGACAACACGGCCGCGATCCCGGCAAGCCGGGCCTGCTGCGTTTCGTGAGCGTAGATCGTCAGTATCGCGAGCCCGATGCCGCCGATGACCGTCAAACCGACGACCAACGCATTTCGTAGGTCGCGTGCGCCGAAAAACTGTCTCAGCACCGAAATGTCGAATTTACGGGACGCCGCCATATCGAATTTAAGAATAACATGACCCGCCGTCGGAAATGCGCTTGACCGGTACGCCGAGAAGATTATAGATTTTGTTGGGAATGAAGAAACTATCGGAAAAAGCGGCCCTTGATCAGCTCGCGCGAATACGTTCCGAATTTTCAGAAACGATACGCAGCGGCTATGAGCATCGTGCAAAGTCTTGCGAAACGTGTGAAACGAAAGGAGCGTGCTGTTTGGACGCACATTTTGTGAACGTCCGCATAACACGGCTTGAAGCCGCAGCGATCGTCCGCGAACTCGGCCGCCTTCCGGCGGCAAAACGCACTGCGGTACGCGACCGGATCATTGATGCGGTCGAACGGTTCGGGCTGGACGACGGCGATGACACCGATAAAACCTATGCATGTCCGCTTTTTGAACACGGCCTCGGATGTCTCGTTCACGCGACGGCCAAACCGCTGCCGTGCATCGCACACGCCTGTTACGAACAAAAAGAAGACCTTCCGCCCGAACATTTGCTGCACGAACGCGAAGGCCGAATTTTCGACATCTCGCGGCGGACCTACAGCCGGGCTTCGTTCCCGAAATGCCTTCCCGTTGCCCTGAAAGATCTACTTTAAGCCGTCCGTTTGAGCCTGCCGCCGAGAATCGTCAAAGGTATCAGCATCGCCGAAAACAGTACGTGATACCAAACAGGTATCATCGACCAAGTCATCGCAACGACATAAAGCCCGAAAGCCAACAGCAAAACGCCGAGAATTATCGTCGAGACCTTATTTTCGGCGGCGATGAGTGCGGCGACAAAACCCGAAATGACGGTGATGATCGCCCCGCGGATCATATTCACGATCAGGATCGATGTTCCGACCGTGAACGGTTCGCCATTAACGGCCGCTCGTTCGAACGCGGTCTGATGTGCTCCCCACCAATCCGGAAAAATGCTGCTGAGAGTTTGTTCGCTTCCCAGCCAAAGTATCGTCCAAACGACAAATCCGACAATGATCGCGAGAATGATCCGTACCATATGCTTCTCCTTTTATATCGAACTAATAAGGCGAGATGGCAGAAATTCTAATCGTTTTTCCGGAAATCGGCAATGGCAAACGCGGTACGTTTCCTTTTCCGTCTGTTCTTCTACGTTTTCCGATCCGGTCGACTGTTTTTCGTGTTTCGTGCTTTCGGCGGTTCTCGCGCCGACGGGACTACGAAGCCCGCGATTTCGATGAAAACAGTTATCGGCTTTTAGCTTTAAGTTTTTAGGTTCGTTTTCGTTATTTTATCGTCAATTCATACGGCATCAGAAGCATTGCGTCGCCGCGTTTCATTTGTTCAAAGATGTTCGCGTAGCGAAGAGCTTTTTTCGCGTCCTGCGGAAGAGCCTCGGCCAGGGCGCGTGCCGCCTGGTCGTCGCTCGTCTGCGGACCGCCGCTGCCGAGCAGGCGTTCTATCAACGTAACCGGCGCAGGAAAAACGACCCGCTTTACATCCTTGTCCGCCGGAAGCGAAGCGAGTTCCTTTGCGGTTTGGATCGCTTTTTCGAGTCCGCCGAAATCATCGACCAGACCGTTCGCTTTCGCCTGTGTCCCAGTCCAAACGCGGCCTTGCCCAAGCGTATCGACCTCTTCGTTCGTTTTGCCGCGGCCCTGAGCGACCTTTGGCACGAAGTTCGAAAAATATACATTGTTGGCCATCTCTTCCATTTTCGCGCGTTCTTCGGGCGTCCATTTTTCGGTTTCGCGAAATATGCCGGCATTCTTTCCGCGCATTACATATTCGTTCGAAACGCCGAGCCATTCGTACATTCCCTTAACGATGGGTTTACCCATGAACATCCCGATCGAACCGGTGATGGTCGTCGGTTCGGCGATGATCTTATTCGCGTTACAGGCGATGTAATATCCGCCCGACGCCGCAACGTCCGACATCGAAACTACGACCGGCTTTTTCGCCTTTGCGTTTTCCAGCGCATGCCACATCAGATCCGACGCCAGCGCCGAACCGCCCGGCGAATCCACGCGGAGCACGATCGCCTTGATGGATCTGTCGTTCGCGGCGTCGTTGACGGCTTTTACGAC
>CBFGSN010000050.1:0-16557 GCA_965651435.1 uncultured bacterium
CCGACGCCCGAGCCGCCCCGGCCAAGCCCGATGCTTCCCGCGATGGATGATGATGCCGAAACACTGACCTGATAATCTTCGTTCGAATATTTTTTCGTAAGCTGCCGTGTTTTTGCGATCAGATCGCTCTGTGACACTTCTCTTTCGGCAACGGGCACTAGCGAAACATTTATGAAACCGTTATTCGGGCCCGAACCGCGTCCGAATCCGGCAAGCACGAACGTATTCGCAATACCCGGAAGCTCCGCGCGAATGTCCCGGGCGATCCGATCAAGTATCGATTGGGTCGCGGAAAGCGAGGTTCCTTCCGGGCCGCGTAAACTCACCTGATATGCCGATTCGTCCTCATCGGGCAGAAATGCCATACCGACATATCTATAAAGCGGATAGATCGACGCGACGGTCAATATACAGACCAGGACGACGACCCATCTGTGCCGCATCGAAAGTTTCAGCAAAAATGTGTAGGTCGAATCAACGACGCCGTAAACACGTCCGCTCTTTGAATGTCCGACGGAACTTTCCGCTTCGTCGTCCGCGGCGTCCGGAACTCGTTCTTCCGAATGATCTCTTTTTCGTTTAATAAGCCGGGCCGCGAGCATCGGCGTCAGCGTAAATGAAACGATCAGGGAGATCGATATGGCGGCCGCCGCCGTTAAACCGAACGAAGACATGAATCGGCCGACGATGCCGGTCATAAATCCGACAGGAACGAAAACCGCGAGCAGCGAAAGCGTCGTCGCCAAAACCGCAAGCCCGATCTCACGCGTGCCTTCGACCGCCGCCTGAAACGGATCCAAGCCTTTCTCTTCGACAAATCGGTATATATTCTCAAGCACGACGATCGCGTCGTCGATCACGATGCCCACCATTAGCGTTAGGGCAAGCATCGTCATCTGGTTCAGCGAATAGCCGAGAGCCGCGATCGCAGCGAACGAACCGATGATCGAAACCGGAATAGCCAAAGCCGAAATGAATGTTGTGCGAATGTTCCACAAGAAAAGGAACACGACCGCCGCAGCGAACAGGCCGCCGAGCACGAGGTGTTCTTCGATCGCGGTCAGCGAATTTTGGATGAATTCGGATTGGTCGCGGACGATCGCGATCTTCATGTCCGGCGGCAGATTCGGAACTATCTCCGCCATTCGCTCTTTAACGCCGGAGATGACCTCGATCGTATTCGAACCGGCCTGTTTGCGAATGCCGACCGACACGGACTGAACACCATTGAGCGACGCCGCCGAATTCGGGTCGGCTCCGCCCTCTTCGACGCGGCCGATGTCCCGGATATGAACCGGAAAACCATTGCGCGTCGTTACGACGATGTCGTTAAAATCCTCAACGCGGCGAAGCTTGCTCATCGTCCGCAAACCCAGCGTTTTCGAACCTTCGATAAGGTTGCCGCCCGGAAGTTCCTGGTTCTGATTCCGAACCGCGTTCGTTACATCCGTAACGGAAAGATCGTATGCCCGCAGCCGTTCAGGATTGATGAAAACCTTTACCTGACGCTGCCGCGAACCGTACATGAAAACTTCGCCGACACCGTCGGCCGATTCGATGCGTTCCTGGATCAGATTTTGGACCAGATCGGAAAGCTCTATGACGTTTCGCGGAGCACTGACGACATACATCAGCACGGGCTGGGAATCCGGATCGGATTTACGCGCGACCGGCGGGTCAGCCATCTCGGGCAAACGGTTGACGATCGTGCTTAATTTTTGCTGGATCTCCTGATATGCCTGGTCGGGATCTTTTTCGAGGTTGAAGGTAAGCGTTACGTTCGATCGGCCGCGCGACGATGTCGAACGCATTTCCTCCACGCCCGGAACCGTATTGAGCGCGCCTTCGATCCGGTCCGTTATTTCGGATTCGATCTCCTCGGGAGCGGCGCCCGGATTGGACGTCGAAACCGAAACGGTCGGCAGATCGATCTTCGGAAATCGATCAACGCCGAGCGTGAAAAAGCTAAATCCGCCGATCACCGTGAAAAGAAGCACGATGACGCTGGCAAACACCGGACGGTGGACACAAATTTCAGCCAACCACTGCATAAAACTTTAATAAACTACTTTTGCACCTTCGTAAAGCTTGTCCAGATTGCTCGTCGCGACCGTTTCGTCGGCCTCAAGCCCGGAAAGTATCTGTACCGAATCCCCTTCTTCCGTCCCGGGCTGAACGACACGAAGTTTCACGATGCCGTCTTCGACGACGAACGCCCGATAAGACTGTGTGCTTTCATCGCGGAGCATTGCCGTTTTCGGAATAAAAACACCGCGCGAACCGCCTTGTTTATTTATCCTTGCGGAACCGAACATTCCCGCACGAAGTTTGTTATCCGCATTTTCGACCGAAGCTTCGACTATCGCCGAACGCGATGACTGGTCAATAGCCGGATTCACCGCCGTAACAGTTCCCGCAAAATTGCGGTCGGGATATGCATCGACCTGAACCGCAACCGAGGTACCCAGCGTCACGCTCGGCACGTCGGCTTCGGAGATCTGTATCTGTATCTTGATCGGGTTTGAACGTAGCAGCGTGATGATCGTCGATGACGACGTCACGTATTCGCCGACCGCCGTCGTTCGTTCGCTTACGAAACCCGAGAAAGGCGCTCGAATAACGGTGTCGGCCAGTTCCTGCTGTGCCACGGCGACCTGCGTGCGGGCAGATTCGACCGCTGCTTCGGCCGAACGTATCGCTTCGTTGTTCTGTTTTGCCGTGTTCACCGCGGAATTCAAAAGCTCGCGGGCGTTGTTCGCTTTGGCGCGTGCCGTGTCCCGCGTCGTTCTGTACTGCTCGTACGTTATCATCGGAACGTCACCCGATTCGACAAGGTCGCGATAGCGTTTTTCATTCGCGTCCGCCTGTTTGAATTCGGCAAGGGCGACCTGATAGTTCGCATTCGCCGCCCGAACTTCCGGGATCGAGGACGCGTTGAACGAACCGTTGGCCGCAAGCCCCAGCCGAGCCTCAGCCTGCTTTACGGCCGCCTGGCTCTGTTTCACGCTCGCGTTCGCCTGAGCCAACCGCAGCCGCGCGTCATGGTCGTCGAGCTTTGCTATGACCTGGCCCGAATTTACAAAATCACCGACATTGACCATGACATCCGAAACTTTTCCAGCAACTTTCGGAGCCACGTTCGATATCTCATCCGCAACGAGCGAACCGGTCGCCTGTATATACGCGGGAACGTCGCGGCCTTCGGATCTGCCGACAGTTATCTGGATGACTTCCGCTTCGGCGTTGGCGGCCGAATTCGTTTCGCCGGAACTGCTTCCGCACGAGATCGATGCGGCGATCAGCGCGTACAGCAAAAATATCCTAAAGGACATGAATTTTCGTAAATGGGCCAGCATAAATTATCTATTGTAGAATTTTATAATAATTTCCACATTCGTTGGTTCTTATACGTGTAAAGATTTGTAAATGGTTTCGAATGATATCCGGCCAATTTGCGGAAATCGCCCGATAAAGCTATAAATCTATAGATGATTTCCAACTTATTAGAGGTGAAAAAATGATTGAAGAGATCTCGGCTTCGGACGCAAAAAAAGCGATGGACGACGATTCGGGAATCCAGTTGATCGACGTTCGTCAACCGGATGAATACGCCTTTGCAAAGATCGAAGGCTCTAAACTTATTCCGCTCGGCGAGGTTGTCCGGCGCATGAACGAACTTGACCCGGAACGCGAGGCGATAATCCACTGTAAAATGGGCGGCCGAAGCGCCAAGGCGATCGAGATGCTTCAACAGGCCGGTTATCAGGGAAAACTAAAGAATATGAAAGGCGGTATTACGGCATGGTCGAATGACGTGGATCCAAAGGTTCCGAAGTATTAAATTCGTCACCGAGAGCATCGGCTATTTCCTCACTTACGGAAATGACCGCCATTCCGGGTTCGGCGTTCGTCCGACACGCAATGACGGTTTTTCCTTTTCCGCTTTGATCTTTCACGACCACGCGGCAATTCAGGCATTCGCCGTTCCAGCAAAGGTCGCCGTATGAAACCGATTCCATCTCAACGAACTGCAGCCCGCGCAGTATCGAATTGTTCTCAGGCACCATCAAACGGCGGCCGAGCACTTCGATCTCGATCAATTTTTCGTACGGTTCGAATATTTCTTCGCTCATAGGTAAAAGTGATGCTAAACTTCCTGCAAATATAGATCAATTTTGCGTCCCAATCTAACCGAACTCTGCAATATTCCGAAACGGATTTGGATTTGCGTATCAATAGGTTTAATCTATATTTTGATTCTTGCAGGTTTTACGGACGAAGCATTTTCTATTTCGTTATAAAATAATTGTTGACCGTCTATATGATTGGTTCGCAGCTTAACCAATATAAAATACTTGAGAAGATCGGTTCCGGCGGACAAGGAACGGTCTATAAAGCCCTCGATACAAAGCTTAACCGCAACGTGGTCATAAAGGTGCTTCCGCCCGAAGTGACGTCGAAAACCGCGAATTTCAAACGATTCGAGCGTGAAGCGCAGCTTTGTTCGCAGCTCGATCATCCGAATATCTGCACGATATACGATTTTAACGAATCGAACGGCCTGTTCTATATCGCGATGCAGAACATCGAGGGAAAGAACGTCCGCCAACTCGTTTCGGGCCGGCCGCTCGATCTGAAAAGCGCACTTTCCATCGCGATCCAGGTCACGGACGCGCTCGCGTACGCCCATTCCAAAAACATAATTCACCGCGATATCAAAGCGGGAAATGTGATGGTCACGCCCGGCGGCCAGGCAAAGATCCTGGATTTCGGACTCGCGAAACTGCTCGAGGACGAACAAGAATCGCAAACAAAGGGCAAACAGGCCGCCGACATTACCGAACTCGGGATTCCCTACGGAACCGCGACCTACGCCGCTCCTGAACAGGCAAAAGGCGAACGCGCCGATGAACGCTCAGACATATTTTCGACCGGTGTTCTTTTATATGAAATGCTGACGGGAATCTGGGCATTTCAGGGCAAAACCGTCATCGACGTCCGCCACCAGGTCCTTTACGGAACGCCGAAGCCGATCGCAGAAATGCGGAAAGATCAGGTTCCGCCGCGGCTTCAGCAAATAATCGACAAGGCGCTTCAGAAAGATCCGAAACAACGCTATCAAAAGATCTCGCAGATGCGCGACGACCTCCGCTCCGTGCTCGAAGAGGTCACCGGCGGAGCTCAACTTCTGCCGACCGATACTTTTACGCCGAGTCATGCCGAAACCGGCGTCATCAAACGAGCCTTGAATTGGTTCACCGGCAAATCCGTTCCCGAGGTCACGAGCAGCCGCACCGCAAGTTTGTCGCACGCACCGTCGTTCAGCACCGACATAAATCTGACCGGAACCGGCGCCGATAAAAAAAGCGTCGCGATACTTCCGTTCAAAAATCTGAGCGGCGAGGAATCGGCGAATTTTTACGAATTCGCACTTGCCGACGCCGTTATTACGGAACTTGCGCAGATCAAATCGCTCGTTGTTCGGCCAAGTTCCGTCATCGCAAAATACCAGCGCAAGGACACCGAACCAAAGATAGCCGGCGGCGAACTCGGCGTAAACGCCGTTCTGAGTGCGGGCTTTCTGCGGGGCGGCGACAAGATGCGCGTCAATGCACAGCTTCTGGACGTTGCCTCCGGCGAGATCCTTTGGAGCGACCGTATCGATGCTGTCGGCGAAGATATTATTTCGCTGCAGGACGAGATCGCGCAAAAGATCCTAAAAGGTTTGCGGCTCGAACTCACGGACGGCGAACAGGAAAAACTCGCCCGACGCGCCACCGAAAATCACGAGGCGTGGGAAGAATACCTTCGCGGCCGCGATAATTTCGGGCGTTTCATCTTCCGTACGCTATCGGTCGAGGACTGCGACGCCGCGATCCAAAATTTCAAGAACGCCGTTGACCTTGATCCGCATTTCGCGCTTGCCTACAGCGGACTCGGGGCCTGTTATGCGAACCGTTTCTTCAAAGGCCTCGGCGAAGCCGAAGATTACACCCACGCCGAAACCAATTTCAGCAAGGCATTCTTTTACGACCCGAATGTCGTCGAAGCCCGCGTTCTGATGGCGATGATCTATATGGCTCGCGGCGAAAAGAAAAAGGCGCGTGCCGAGATCGAACTGCTTGAAAAACAGTATCCGAACGAAGCCCCGCTTTATTTTGTGAAGGGCGTCATTCACCGGCTTGACGGAGAATATGACGAATCGCTGCGCAGCTTTGAAAAGCTTTCGCGGCTGGACCCGGCGGCACGTGCCGTTTCGGCGTATAACCGTGCGCGTATCTACATTTACAAGCACGAATACGACACGGCGCTCAAAGAGATCGAACGCGGCGAACGCTCCGAACCGAACCATCCGATGCTGAAGATCTTCCGCTCCGGCGTTTACTATTACCGCGGCGACAAGGAAATGGGCATCGACCTGCTCGGTTCCGTGCTGAAAGAATCACCGGAAATGGACGGCATCAGGCCGCTGTACGCGTTGTTCCTGGCGGGAGCGGGCAAAAAAGACGAAGCCCGCGAACAGCTTACCGAAGATGCCCTCGCGGTTTCGCGTTCCGATCACGACATGGCGTATTGGGTCGGCGTCGCGTATTCCCTGCTCGGCGAAACCGATCTCGCATTCAAATGGCTGAACCGCGCGGTAAAGCTCGGCAATCAGAACCGTCCGCATTTTGAACATGACGATAATCTGGTCGAGCTTAGAAAAGATCCGCGTTTTGATGAACTTCTGAAAAAAATGAGCGACGAAGGCTGACGGATCCGCCACCTTTTACACAACGGCTCCGGCCGTTTCGACCGCGATCATTCCTTTTACCTTTTTCTTTAATTCCTTTTCGAAATGCCGGGCTTCGTTCACGTTCTCGAACGAAAGTTCCTGCAATATGGCTTCGATGCGTTTTCTGTAATCCGAGACGAGCGAATCTGAAACACCGAGCATTTCGGCGACCTCGAACTGCGTTCCGCTGTCGGCAACCAGATAGCAGTACCACAGAACGCGGATCATCCGGTTATACTGTTTCGCCTTTCCGCGAACCGAATCGCTGAGGTCCGCGAGGAACGAATCAACAAAACCCGCGGCTTCCTGTTCGCCTTCGCCGCGAAGGAAATTTTCCTCGGGCGTTTCGCGCATATCCGCAATTTCAAAATGGGCTCGGTCGTCATCGTCGCTTTCGCCCGAACCGCCGACCGGCACGAGGTGTATGTCCATTATCGGCAGCCGCGACATTACAAAAGAACGCAGCGAACGAACATCGACCGGCGAATCGATCGCCTTAAAAACTCTGATGATAAGTGCTTCCAGCTCCGCATTACTGATAACGATCTGTGCGTCGCCGGTACAACCGACCATGCGCGTATCGCGGCTCTGGAAAGCGACGACCTTTACGCGGTCTTCCATTTCCTGAAAATCGCGGCGCATTTTCGTGTCTTTCCAATCCGAAAGCCCGTAAAGCCTGTCGGCAAGCCGCCGATGCATGTCGGGATTTCCGATATTGTCGAAACGGCGGAACGTGTCGCTTGATTGAATGATGGTGGAGATGCGGCGGGCGAGGCGGTAGGATTCGGGATAGCGTTTGCGGAGTTCGGCCGTGAGCATGTTCGTCAGCTCGATCTGGCTGATCTCGGCCTCGATCTCGGCATCCGTCATTTCGGTGTCGATGTAATGCTGAAACCGCTCTTTTCCGAGCAGGGCGACAAAAAGTTCCTGCGTCAGATCCGTGTAGGCGTTATATTTCCCTTCTTCGACAAGAAAGCCGGCGCGCTTTGACGCACGCACAAGCGGATGTGAGGAAACAATGCGGTGAAGCTCGATCCAAATTTGGTTGACATCGGAACTGACCAGACTTTCATTCCATTTGCCGACCTTGACCTGTTTGTTACGGATCGAACGCGGAAGCTGACCCGATTTTTTACCTGGATTCATAATGACTTAAATCAGCCCTATATTTCGGACGAAAACGCGATCTTTTACGCGGGCGGTCCACAGGCTCTTTCATTATTTGCCGGGGGAAACAAATTGAAACAGCTCTCTGCATTTTTCCAAAAAAGGAAACGGCAGCAAATTTTTCGATAGTAGGATGGTGAACTTAGCTGAGCACGGGTGATCGTTCCGGCCGTTCGATAAAAGATCGTTGCGACCTCTTATCCACATTCAAGATAATACCAGTTCTCAAAGCACGAATCAACAAGTTTTTTCAATGTTTATTGAAGTTTTTACACATCTCGTTTGAAATCATAAATTTGACGGCGAAAATAGTTTTGGAAGGCGCGGCTTATTCTCGCTTTATTTTTAATGTAAGTGTTAAGATTAGACGGATGAGAGCGTTTCGGCTTCGGCGGGATTTCGCCGAAAAGGCCGAAGCGGTGATTTTGAATAATGTCGAATTTTTGCAAGAACGGGAACTGCCCCGATTCCCACGATCTGTTGGCTTTTCAGAACGGCGATCTCGAGGTTGCCGATACGGCCGAGTTGCGCGCCCACCTCGCGGTCTGTGAATTTTGTGCGGCCGAGGTCGAATTTTACAGCCATTATCCGCAACCCGAGGAATCCGTCGAATCACCCGAAATGCCGCAGCCGCTTGCAGAGCTCGCCGAAGCACTCTTGAAAAAAGACCGCGACGCAACCAAGATCGACGTGCTGATGCGCGACCTATGGCGATAGAAAGACAGTTCTTAGCCTTTAGTCACAAGATCTTAGTTCTGTCTAAAAAAACAGTCGTAAATAGCGAAAAATGAGAAGAACCCAATCGCTGTGGAATTTGGAATTTGAAATCTGAAATCTGTATTTTCAATTCCCGCAAATTTCATCGATCGCATCGGCGTATTTTTCATCGATGACGCTGCGTTTAATTTTAAGCGTCGGCGTCATTTCGCCTTTATCTATCGAAAATTCCCGCGGCAGCAGATACACGCGTTTGACGCGTTCGTAATCGTTCATTTCGCGCGTAAGTTCGACGGCATCGCGTTGAACCACCTTTACGACATGCGGATCTTCGCAAAGCTCTTCGCGCGTTCCGTCGGCGGCGATGCCTTCGCTTTTCAGAGCTTCTTTTAAGGCGTCCCAATCCGGCACGATCAAAGCTCCGGTCTGTTTGCGGCCTGAACCGACGACGACCGGCTGCGAAATAAGCGGGCTTTGCTTCAGCAAACTTTCGACCTGAAGTGGGGCGACGTATTTTCCGTTCGACAATTTGAAAAGATCCTTGATGCGGTCGGTCACATAATAATGGCCGCTGGTATCGACATAACCGACATCGCCCGTGTGATAAAAACCTTCGTCGTCGAGCACCTTTGCGGTTTCTTCGGGATTATTAAAATAGCCGGTCATCACGCTTTTTCCGCGGATCAGGATCTCGCCGTTCTTTTCGTCGATCTTCATTTCGATGCCGTCGAAAGGAACGCCGATCGAACCGAGTTTGTTGTCGTCCGGGCGGTTTGCGGACGTGATGCAGGCTTCGGTCATGCCGTAGCCCTGCAGGATCGGAATACCCGCGGCTCTGTATGCGAACGAAAGCTTTTTCGAAAGCGGAGCTCCGCCCGAAACAAAGAATCGGATGTGTCCGCCCACGCCTTCGCGCCATTTCGAAAAAACGAGCCGGCTGGCGATGCGGTGTTTGGCAAGCAGTGCGGCCGACGGACGGCGGCCTTCGTCAAGCGCGGCCGAATATTGTTGGCCGACATTAAGCGACCACTCAAAAAGCTTTGTTTTATATCCGCCGGCGCTTTTACCTTTTTTGACGATCTTGTGATAGACCTGCTCAAAAAGACGCGGCACGGCGGTCATTATCGTCGGCCGAACTTCCTGCAAAAATCCGGCAAGCTGATCGAACGACGAACAGTAATGCACCAGAACGCCGTTCGCACAGAGAACATAAAAAACAGCGCGTTCGAAAATATGCGAAAGCGGCAGAACCGCGAGCGAACGGTCGGTCTTTTCGATCGGCAGACCTTTGGAAATGGCAACGACATTCGACGCGAAATTTTCATGCGTAAGCATCACGCCCTTCGGGTCGCCGGTCGTGCCGGATGTGTAAATTATTGTCGCAAGGTCTTCGGGTTTGACCTCGGCCAGCAGGCCGTCGAATCGTCCGCGGTCATCTTTTTCGGCTTTGCGGCCAAGCTCCGCGACATCGCCAAGCGTCATCGCTTTCGGGTCGTCGTCCGGCACCGCGTCGTCATCAAAAAAGATAAGCTTTTCGAGCCCATCGACCGCGGCGATCGCGGCTTCCGCGTGTTTGAACAGCTTCTTGCCCGAGATAAAAAGCATCTTCGCGCCGGAATTTTCCAGGATGAAGCGTATCTGATCGACGGCCTGCGTCGTATAGATCGGCACGTTGACGGCACGCAGCGAAAGTATCGCCAGATCGGCAAACGACCATTCCGGCCGGTTTTCGGAAATGATCGCGATGCGGTCGCCTTCTTTTACACCGAGCGACGCGAGGCCAAGTGCGATGTGCCGCACGCGTTCGATCGCTTCGTTTCCCGAAATATATTTCCACGCGCCGTCGGCCTTAAAGCCGAGAGCGTGGCCGCGGCCGCTCCGCGAAAAAGATTCGATACAAAAATGCGGTATCGTTTGTGGAATGGCTTCAAAACCGGCCAAATTCTTACCCATTAAAACTCCGATGAACTTTCGTTTTTAAAACAGAGATAATCGCCCGGCGGTCTTTGTGTTGCGGCTGGCGGCCTTTGTTTCAAAAACAATTTCGAAACACAAAGACCGAAAAGCTCTTCACAAAGTTCGCAATGGCTTTCGTCCGTTCACTTTATTTTACACTAAGCCCAGTAATTTCTATCGAGCGAACGGTAATTTATTGCCTCGCTGATATGTTCGGACGCGATATTTTCCGCACCGGCAAGGTCCGCTATCGTTCGTGCGACCTTTAATATCCTGTCGTGAGCGCGTGCAGAAAGTCCTTGCCGGGCCATCGCGGCTTCAAGCAGCGACTCGGAATCGGCATCCAGCCCGCAGAATTTGCGTATCTGTGCCGATGACATTGCCGAATTCGAGAAAATGCCTTCGCCGCCGAGCCGTGCAATCTGGATATCGCGTGCCTTCATCACGCGTTCGCGGATCTTTGCGGAAGGCTCGCCGGCTTCGACACCTTTGCCGCGAAGCTCGTTGAATTTCACGGCCGGTACGTCGATGTGTATGTCGATGCGGTCCATCAGCGGACCGGAAATTTTGCTGACATAACGCTGTATCTGCATCGGCGAACACGAACATTCACGGGTCGATCCGAAATATCCGCACGGACACGGATTCATCGACGCGACCAGCGTAAAATTCGACGGAAACGTCAGCGAACTTGCCGCACGCGAGATCGTGACCTCTTTGTCCTCCATCGGCTGGCGAAGAACTTCGAGCACGCTTCGGTCAAATTCCGGCAGTTCGTCAAGGAACAGAACGCCGAGGTGCGCAAGGCTTACTTCGCCGGGCCGCGGTATCGAACCGCCGCCGATAAGGCCGGCCTGCGACACGGTGTGATGCGGCGATTTGAACGGCCGGTTGCGGATCAGGCCGTTGCGGCCCGTAAGCCCGGCCACCGAATGGATCTTTGTAATTTCAAGAGCTTCTTCGAATTCGAGCGGCGGCAGAACCGTCGGCAAACGCTTTGCGAGCATCGTTTTGCCCGATCCGGGCGGGCCGATGAACAAGATGTTGTGGCCGCCGGCGCTTGCTACCTCGAGTGCTCGTTTCGCCGTCTGCTGTCCGCGAACCTCGGAAAAATCGACCACGTATTTGTTGTCGTCCTGGCGAAATTCGGCCGCGTCCAGCCGCAGCGGCGGAATGCGTGTATTCGCACCCGCACAGAGATCCTGCACGAGCAGCGCTGCTTGGCGCAGATCGCGTATCGGATAAACATTAAGTTCCTGAACGACGGCGGCTTCGGTCGCGTTCTCTTCGGGCAGCAGGAGGTGTTTGACGCCGTTCGCACGCGCCGTAAGAGCGATGGAAAGCGCACCGCGAACCGGACGCACGCGGCCATCGAGCGAAAGTTCGCCGATGCTGATCGTGTCCGCGATATTTTCCGTGTTGCCGAGATCGCCGTTCGCGCCCAAAATTCCGAGAGCTATCGGCAGGTCAAAGCTTGCTCCTTCTTTACGCACATCGGCCGGAGCAAGATTTATCGTCGTTTTGTGGAACGGAAAGAAATAACTGCTGTTCGTTATCGCGGCGCGGATGCGTTCGCGCGATTCGCGTACGGCGGTGTCCGGCAATCCGACAATAATTACTGTCGCGGAGGCTTCGTTCTCCCTCGCGATGGGCTGTAAATTGACCTCGATATCTACAATAATGGCGTCGATGCCGTAAACGGCAGCCGATTGTGTAAGGAAGAGCATACTTTCTGTTTTACGAATAGGAATCCGGGTTCGGTTGAGTTTAACCCATTCTTTCCGAAAATGTGAAACACGCAGGGCCGCGATAATATCAGAATTTCCTTTACGTTTCGGAAAAATGCGGATAGAATTATTTTTCAGTTCGTGCAACTTTGCAGCGGAGGTGAATCATCATAGCCAACGAAGAAGCGATCGAATCCTGCAACATCTTGGGAGTTCCTATGGAATCAACCTCATTGGCGATGGAACGCGATGCGGTTTTTGGTTTTGACTCGGCCGTCGAAACCGGAGCCAACGCATCCGCGCGCGCCGCCTCACGCACCGCGGCCTTTAACGAATCAGCCTCAGATATCGAACTCAGCCGGCTTGCCGCCGACGGCAATATCGCGGCTTTCGAACTTATCTATAAGCGCTATCACCGGCGAACATACAGCCTGACGCTTCGCATGACATCTAATCAGACCGAAGCCGAAGACCTTACGCAGGAAGTTTTCATACAGCTTTTCCGAAAGATCGGAAGTTTTCGCGGTGATTCTGCTTTCTCGACGTGGCTGCACAGGCTTACGGTCAATCAGGTGCTGATGCATTTCCGCCGGCGAAGCATAAAGAACGAACGCGTTTCCGATGACGGCGAAATGCCCGAACAGACCGTTCCCGGCACGTCCGACCCGAACAAAATGCGGGTGATCGACCATATCGCCCTGAAGAATGCGATAGCCGAACTTCCCCGCGGTTACAAGAACGTATTCGTTCTGCACGACGTCGAAGGTTTTGAACACGAAGAAGTCGCCCGGATCATGGGCATTTCCGTCGGCACATCAAAATCTCAGCTGCATAAGGCGCGCCTTAAACTTCGCGGACTTCTTGTAAAAGAAAGCGCGGAAAGCTGAACGGCGTTCCCGTTTTGACGGCTTGCCCCGGAGCCGATTCTTTCCTCTTAAAAAGGCAACCATTCGGCATCGGAGCTAATCTATAATATTTGAATCCGACGGAAAAATTTTTGATCGAAAGGAAGTGCGTTTTGCTTCACGATTTTTGTAATGAATTGCATTGAGTGTCAGGAAAATCTGAGCCTTTATATTGACGGCGAACTTGGCAAAGCCGAAGCCGAGGTCATTCGGCAACATCTCGGCGCCTGTGAACCGTGTGACCGGCTCTGCCGCGACCTTTCGCTTTTGCTCAGTTCATGCGGTTTTGAAGAAACACTCGGGTTGGAAACATCCGAACCGCCAAATCCCGACGCGCTCTGGCGCCGGATAAACAACGTGATCGAAAGCGAGGCCCGCCCGGTTCAAAAACAGGAAACTCCGCGCGGATGGTTTTCGCGTATGTGGCAGCTGTCGTTCTCACAGGCCGTGACGGCCGTTGCTGCGGTTGCCGTCATTAGTTCGCTGTTGACGTTCGTTGCGGTCAGCAATTATTCGCAGCCGTCGGACGGCGAAGGTTCGGAATCGTATTTTTCACTGGCGCTGGCGAAGATCGGACTCGCCGAAACGGCGGCCGAAAAACGCGAACGCCGCATCGCGGAACAAAAACGGGCGATCGCTTACTGGAACAAGCGCGTTCAGGCCCGACGCGCCGTCTGGGATGAGCAGATCCGCGAGGCTTTTGACCGAAATCTGAAAGTGATAGACGAATCGGTGAACGAATACACCGTCATCCTTCAGCAGGATCCGAACGATGAACTTTCGTCAGAGATGCTTGATTCGGTTTTGAACGATAAAATGAATCTGCTGCGTGAGTTTTCGGAATTATAGACGCGGCTGATCTCGGTAAATGCTGGATACTTTTACAGACCATATTCAAGGGCCGTCACAGAAAAAAACTACGATACTTCTGTTGTTGAGCGTAGTTTTTTTCTTTGCGCTCTGCGGCGTTCAAAACGTTTCAGCTCAGAAACGCTTCTCAAAAAAATATCCGGCAAGCCAGAACGTGCGGCTTCAGCTTCTGAACCGGTCGGGCACCGTGACGGTCGAGGGCTGGAACCGCAGCGAAGTGGACATCTCGGCCTATCTCGAATCGCCTGCGGCGAAGATAGAACCGCAAAGCCTAAGCGGCACGATCGTAATAAACGTCGTAAAGGACAACCACGGCCGCAATGACGTTGGCAACGTGAACTTTACCGTCAAGGTTCCATATTCCGCGACGGTCGATATCGAAACCCGTATCGGGAACCTTGCCGTTTCGAATGTCCGCGGCGGTCTTGTTCGGGCACATATCTCAAGCGAAGGCGACATAACGCTTACGAACATCGCGGCAAATGCCGTCAGCGCGGAAAACGGCCTGGGCGACATTTTCTTCGACGGCGAGATCCGCTCCGGCGGAAACTATCGGTTTGCGTCGATGCGCGGAAACATCAATCTTCGCATCCCGATCGAATCGTCATTCAAACTTGTCGCTACCGCGCCGTCAACGCGGAACATATCGCTGGGTTCGTTCACGAATGCGAACATGAACATCCTCGGCGACGGCCGAAGGATCGCGGGACGGTTCGGCAGCGGAACGGCAACTATAACCGTTACGAATCAGCGCGGCAGCATTTCTTTCCTGCGGCGGTGACCGTCTCTTCCCTTTTCTTTTGACTCGAAGCACAAAACCGCATTACGATGCTGATGCGCCAAAAAAAGCGCCTTTCGTTTCCCTTCAAATAAAGCATGACAAAAAAACGATTTTCGATAACGCTTCTTTCGCTCATCGCGGCTATGGTCTTTTCCGCGTCCGCCTTTGCCCAAGCGCAGCCGCTAATCAAACGGACGATCTTCAAAACCGACAAGATCGAATTCGGTCCGGGCGGCACGATCACACTTATCGGCGCTCCGAAAGGTTCGATCACGATCATCGGCGAACCGCGCCGCGACATTGATATTTCCGCCGAGATCGAGATACAGGCGACGACCGAAGACGACCTGAACCAACTTTCGGCTGTGTCCGGTTTCGTGACCGAAGAAGCCATCGGCAGCATAAGCGTCATCAGCGTCGGCACCTACGACAAGAAATATCTGAAACGCGTGACGAAGAAAAAATTGCCGAAACGCCTGAGGGGTTTGCCGCTGCGGATCGATTACGTGATAAAAGTTCCGCAGTATTCCGACCTTGACATCAACGGCGGCGAAGGTGATTTCGAACTTTCGGGCGTGAACGGCGCGATCAAGCTGAACCTCGTAAAAACAAAAGCCAAGCTGAACCTGGTCGGCGGCGGACTCGCGGCAACGGTCGCGAGCGGCGATGTAGATGTGTTCATTCCGGCCCGAAGCTGGAGCGGCCGATACCTTGAGATCAATCTCGCTTCCGGAAATATGAACGTCAGCCTGCCGCCGGGCCTGAACGCTCAGCTAGACGCGAACGTGCTCAGAACCGGTGCCGTCAACAACACCTATCCGAACATAAAAGCCGAACGAAAACAGCCTTTCACGCCAACGTCGGTCGTCGGCAAAGCCGGTAACGGCGGCCTTGTTATGAAATTTACGGTCGGCGACGGAACGCTGAATATGTTCGAAATGAAACCGCGTTAGGGCATCCGCATTTGAAATGCTTTCCGTATCGGTGATAATTTATCTTTCTTATCACCGATATTTTTTATCATTATGACGATCAAATCCGACATTTGGCTTCGTAAAATGGCCGAGGAACATCAGATGATCACGCCGTTCCTGCCGGAGCTTGTCCGCGAAGTGAACGGCAGCCGCATCATTTCGGCCGGAGCATCCAGCTATGGTTACGATATGCGGCTTGCGGACGACGGCTTCCGAATTTTCTCTTCCGTTTACGGCGACGAGATCGACCCGAAACATTTTGACGAAGAACGATCGCTGATCGAACCGCCGCTCCGCACTGCCGAGGACGGAGCGAAATATTATCTGCTGCCGCCGCACCATTACGGGCTCGGCGTTACGGTCGAGACATTCCGTATGCCGCGGAACGTGACCGGCGTCGCGCTCGGAAAATCGACATATGCCCGTGCCGGATTGCTCGTGAACACGACGCCGCTCGAAGCCGGCTGGACAGGCCGCCTTGTCGTCGAGATCGGCAACCTCGCAAATCTGCCGCTTCGCGTTTACGTGAACGAAGGCATCGGCCAGATACTTTTCTTTGAATCCGACGAGAACTGCGCCGTTTCATACGACGACCGCGGCGGAAAATATCAGGGCCAAACCGGTCTGACATTCGCAAAGGTTTAGCTCTCTGTTCGAAGCTCACTTGTTCGGAGTTCCAGCTTTA